>NZ_CAMEFJ010000023.1 GCF_945915485.1 uncultured Agrococcus sp. | reverse complement strand
GACCGCAAAACCTACCGAGAACACGAACCGGAAGAACCCGACGACGGACCCCACGACGAATTCGACCTGCTGCCCGAAGAGCCCGGCGAGACGAATCGACCGCCATTCTAACCGCACCGCTCGTAGCCTCTCGGTGCTGCGCAGAAATCACATGCGGACTGTATGGCGGAAGGGGCTTCGGTCAGTTCCCTGACATGGAGCGACAAGCGAAGCCACCGGCATCGATACCGCGCAGCTCGCAGAACTCTCGCACGCTTCCGCGCAGCAGCACGTCCGTGCTCTGCAGTTCGGTTGGAGTCCTCGCCCCCAGCAGGACCAACAGCTGCTCCATTTGTGACAGCCACCGTTCCACGACGGGCACGAGCGCTTCCGCTCCCCCTTCGCTCGCGTGGCGCAGGAACGTACCGGCCACTCCGGCAGCGCGAGCTCCGAGTGCCAACGCCTTCACGACGTCGAGAGGTGAGCGCACCCCACCGGATGCAAGCAGCACCAGCCGTGATTCGGCGGGAGCGTCGAGCAGGCTGACAACCGCCGATTGCCCGAACCCTCGCATGAACGTATAGTCCTGACGTTCACGTCGCGCATTCTCGATGTCGACGAAATCCGTTCCTCCCGCACCGCTGACATCAGCGATCCGGACGCCGAGATCTTGCAGCGTCCTTTGCGTGCGCCCGCTGAGCCCGAATCCGACCTCTTTGACGATGACGGGCACTTCTGCTGCGGCGACGATCTTCTCGATCGCGGTCGGCCAGTGCGAGAAACCCCGGTCGCCCTCCGGCATGACCGTCTCCTGCACGGCATTGAGATGCAGCTGCAGCGCATCCGCCTCAATCAGCTCTACGGCTCGGCGAGCGTCATCCGGTGATTTGTCCGCTCCGAGATTCGCCATGACGAACCCGTCGGGATTCTCCTTCCGCAGGACCCGAAAGCCATCCGCCGTCTCCTGATGCGTCAATGCGATGCTCATGGAACCGGATGCGATCGGCAGGCCGGTCTCCGACGCCGCGATCGCGAGTGCTCGGTTGATGCGTTCCGTGCGCTCGGTCCCTCCTGTCATACCGTTGATGTACAACGGTGCACCCCAGGTAAAGCCGGCGAGATCGGTCTCCAGCGCTACGTCGCAGGCATCGATACCCGCGAGAGCGTGATGCACGAACTCGATTCGATCGAAGTCGTTGGGGCGTCCGCCCTCCCGCTGCTGCTGCTCCGCGAGCGACAGGTGATCGTCCTTGCGCCTCTTGTGCACGGTGGTCGGATCATCGGTCATCCGGTGCTCCTTCCGGCGGGTGCACGGTGAGATCGAGCCTGCGAATGTCGTGGCTCTCCCACTCGGTCAGCAAACTGCGGCGCGACACAGACGCCGGTGCGAGCACGATACCGCAGTCTCCTCCTCCGGCGCCGGAGGGCTTGGCAGCGGCCCCGACGCGCTCGGCGGCCTCACACAGAGCAGCGAGTGCGGGAGTCTCGATTGCGATCGCCCTCGCATCGCCGAGCTGACGCATGAGCTTACGCGCTTCACGGACGCCGTCGAGCGTCTCGTGCGCGTCGTCATCGAGGAGCCCGCGCGACACCATGTCCACCGCGGCTGCGCTCAACTCGAGAAACTTCTCGTAGCCTCCTGAACCCTGGTCGCGCCGATGCCTGACGCCGTCGACGAGACGGCCGGTGGATGCGGGGCTACCCGTCCATCCGACGAGCAGTTCGAGGTCGCTAGGGTGCGGCAGTCGCGTTGTTCGATAGGTGTCCCACCCACCGGACTTGAGTATGTCCGCAACCGAATGCTGCGTGAGGTCACGGAGCAGCTGCTCTCGGTGCGGTGCGCTGTAGCGAATCCAGCCCCCGAACGTGCACGCCGCCAGGTCCCCGCCGGATGCGTTCGGCGAAATGCTGATGGTGGCGAGCAGCGCGAGTTTGAACCGCTGGGTCCTGGTGAGCGAAAGGTTGTAGAACTCGTCGAGAGCCGCAACAACAGCGACCGTGACGGCAGCAGACGACCCGAGCCCGAACTTGCGCCCCTGCGAATCGTCGAGCTCGCTCGAGATGTCGAGATCGAAGTATCGCGCCGGGATGCCCAGCTCGCTACGCAGACGCTCCATGATCTGGATCGCACTCAGCACGTAGTCTGCTGGCCTGTGCTCCAGCACGACACCGACACCGTCGGCCGCGCGGGTCCACTCGAGAGGAGCATTACCGTACTCACCGGAATGGATGCGCCCGAAGTTCGTGCTCTCGGTCAGTTTCGCCGTGAGGTAACGATCGACCGCGACGAGCACTGCGGGCTCCCCGGGCTCGACAACCGCGTACTCCCCGGCGATGAACAGCTTGCCGGGGACTCTCGTCGTGATCACGACGCGACGCCTCTTTCAATAACGGCAGCGCCGAGCCCGGCACCGACGACCCTGGTTTGTCCGAATCCGGCCAGGTGCCGCGCGACACGATCAGCATCATCCGGAGTAGTGAGCACGACGACATTGGGGCCGGCATCTGCCGTCGCGTAGCAGTTACGACCCTCCTGACGCAGCTGCGCGACCGCGTCGAAGACTGCGACGCTCTGCGGTGTCAGGTACCGGATGGGCGGGTCGGCGGACTGAATCAAGGCGTGCATTCGGTTGGCGTGCAGCTCGGTTATGCGGCCGAGTCGTGTGAAGTCGTTGTCTTTGCAGGCCTCGAGGGCGCCCTCCAGCGTCCACTTCGTGGAATCGACCCATGCCGAGTAGTACGGGGAGGTCAGCATGCAGATTCGCATGGCTTCCCGGCTGGAAACCGGCTTCGCTCCTGTGCTGAGCGTAACGATGACCATGCGAACGTCCGGACCGTCGACCGGCTCCGCGAACGATTCTTCGTCGTTTCCCGCGTGCCACACGGCCAGTCCGGGGATGACCGAACGAGACGCCGAGCCCGAACCTCGGCGAGCGAGTCTGCTCAGCGCGCGGGGGTCGAGGTCGAGCCCGTAGGCCGCAGCGGCAGCCGCTGCGAGTGCGGAGAAGCCGGCTGCCGAGGAAGCGAGGCCGGCATCCGTTGGGATTTCGCTGACCGAGTCGACGTGTGCGAACGTGCTCACGCCGGCTGCCTCGCGAACGATATCCAGCAGTGCGCTCACGCGAGCGGTCTGACCTACCGCGCCCGGAATGCCGTTGAGGCTGAACGTGTCTTCTGTCGCACCGCTGTCGAGAGTCACCTCGGTTGTCGTCGGAAAGGCATCGATCGTCAGTGAGAGACTGCCCGCAGCAGGCAGGATCAGCTGTTCGTCCTGTTTGCCCCAGTACTTTACGAGCGCGATATTCGGGTGTGAGCGTGCGACTGCCCGCGTCATGCGGCGGCCTCCATTGTCGAAATCCAGGTTCGTGTTGCGCCCGAAGTGCGCAACACAGCAGCCAGCGCGTCCGCGCCGCCGGTCGGAGCGAGTGCGATGATGCACCCGCCCATCCCGCCACCGGTCAGCTTGGCGCCGACTGCGCCTGCATCCCTGGCTGATTCCACAAGTCTATCGAGCGAATCGCAGCTGACGCCCAAATCCCGCAGCGCTTCCTGTCCTTCGTTCATCGCAGCACCGACGAGATGGACGCTACCCGCTTGGCACGCTTCCGCGGCGGCATGCGTCAGATCGGCGAGTTTCTCGATTCTGCTGTCAACGAACGCCGGCTTGTGATCTCGCCGTTGACGCACTCGCGCCACGGCGGTCGCCGTCGAACTCGGTTCCCCGGTGTCCGCGAGCACGAATGTGAATCCGTCGCCGCCGACCGGCACGGACTGGCTCTGTCCACGGCGATAGAAGATCGGTCCGGACGCCAGGACGGCTGCAGCATCGATGCCGCTGGGTGTTCCGTGGGCGACCGTTTCGGCCTCCTGCACGAGTTCCCAGCGCGTCCATTGGTCCAGCTGAATGCCGGTCGCGGCAACAACCGCGTCTACGACAGCCGCGGCGACGGTTGCGCTCGAACCCAAACCGCGACGCATAGGAATATTGCTGGTGACGGCGAGCGAGGCGCCGCCCGTCGGATAGCCGACCCTTTGCAGCGCGTGATGCAGTGCAATGATGACGGGGGTGAGCCCCGATGGGGCACCTTCGACGGGGCCCCGGTAGAGCTCGGTCTCCAGGATGCCGCGCTCAGCGGGCGCGAGGCGTGCGTTCGCAACGGCGTCCAGAACGGGTATCGCCATGGCGGGCGCTCCGTAGACCGCCGCGTGCTCGCCGATCAGGATCGCCTTGGCGTGTGCGGTGCCCAAACCGGAGCGAAGCGTCCTCTGGGTCGGGATGCTCGCTGTATCTGGTTGGGCTATGTGCATATCGAAGGCTCCCCGGAGTTGCTCGAATCTGGTGCACCGGGCGGGCCCGGCCGGCTTCACCCGTCGAACCTACGGTACCGCCATCATCTTTGCACTGCGGCATGCAGTGCCGAGAACCCCGGAGTGGCGGGTGTCACGGTGCCGGATTGATAACCCTCCCCCACGTCGATTTATTCCCCCAGATGTTCTGCCGCAGCCCTTCCAGCTGCAGTATCTGCGAGTGGTCGACGAACAGGTTCACCTCGTTGCCGTAGTTCTTGACGTACCACTCGAAAACGGGCCCGTCAGCTGCTTCGAACATAACGTTCTCGAGCCCGAGCCCGTTGATGATGGAGGCCGCCGCGCCGGTATCCCAGTCGGTGACGTTCTCGGTGATCCCCTCCGATTCGATCATCACGATCGACGCACCCGCATCGAGCGCTTTCTTTCCGCGATCTATGAGATCGCCGATGTCCTTCTTGCTCTCGGCAGCGAGTTCCGCTTCGCTGGAATCACCTCCCGACCCGATCTGCAGGCCGAGCTCCGGTTTCGCCTTCAGACCGGCCCTGACGACCTTCTCGACGAGGCGGAGCAGACCCGAAGTATTGAGCATGATGAAGCCGGTCGAGATCTCGATGACGTCGAACCCGACTTCCTTCGCTTCCTTCAGATAGTGGTCGACAGCATCGTCGCCGTATCGCAGTACGGTTTCGATCCAGCCTCCCGACGAAACGTAGGCGCCGTGCTCGTGGGCGATGTCGCTGAATGCCCTGACCTGTTCCGTGGGCACGAGCGAAAAGGAACCTCCTGCCCATTTGATGCCGTCGACCCACTGACCAGCGACGTCGAAGACGTCCCGAAGGTGCCGTGTTCCGAAGGTGTCGTAATAGGGGGCCCGGATCTCTGTTACGCCGAACGTGCGGGGCTTCTCAGGGCGATACGCCCTCGGGACGAAGTTGAACGATACGTCGTGTGGAACTGCATTACTCATTGCACTGTCCTTTCTGTGTTGGAGTGAACGTTAGATTCGTGTCCTTCGCACTCGTGAGAGCGCATCCGTGAGCCTTGCGACGTCGAGGTACTCGAGTCGCTGTACGACTCCTGCGATCTCGTCGCGAAGCTCAGCGTCGGCGAATTGCGACGTAAGCGCGTCGAACTTGGCCCGCGCCCCTTCCCAGCTCAGCGGGTTCGTGTGGAAGCCCTCGTAGCTGCTGCGTTCGGCCTGCAGTCGCGTGCCGTTTCGGAGTTCGACTTCGAGGTCGGCAGGCATCTCCTCCGGGAATCGGGCTGAGAAGTCGTCATCCGGTGCGATCTCGACCTTGTGCATCAGTTGCTGCACGTCGTCCGCGACGATGCGCTGCGCTTCGTACTGCGCCGGATTGAGCTCGCCGTCCAGGAGCACGACGGCGAGCATCCAAGGGAGCGAGTGGTCGGCCTCTTCCTTGGACCGAATAATGCGCTTATCGCCTTCCTCGCCACCGCCGATGATCGAATACGCGACGTCGAAGGTTCGCAAACGCACCCTCTCGATCTGTTCGGGGTCGAAGCCCCGCTGCGAACGGATGTCCTGGGCCGCGTCCAGCGCCGATTGCGAATGTATTTCCGCGTTGTGCTTCTTGATGATCGAAGTCCGGACTCGCTCGAGGTCCTCAGCGCTCCAGTCGATCTCGAACTGTCCGGCAACGGAGTCTTTGAAGCCCTTGTTGCCTTCGAAGACTTCCTCCGGCCCCGTGATGCCGCGCGAGGCGAGGAGCGCAGCGAATGTGCCCTCCTTGGCCACGTGCGGGTAGGCGAGCCCCTTCCAATGCGACAGGTTGCCCGTCCGAGTCACGCGCAGCGCGACGTTTGCTGTTCCCGCGATGGCGACCGCCGCTGCGATCTGTTCTTCTGTCAAGCGCATGGCTTTCGCAGCGGCTGCCGCGGCAGCGAATGCCCCCTGTGTCGTGTGGTCGAATCCTCTCGCCCGCACAGGCGCGACATCCGAGAGGCGCGCGTGCACCTGATACGCCACCGCGAAGGCGGTGAGCAACTCTGCGCCGCTCGCATTCGCCGATTCCGCGGCTGCGAGCACGGCGCCGAAGTTGTCCGACGGGTGATTCGTTTCACCCTTCGCAAGATACGAATCCATGAAATCGAGATATCGACTCAGTCCGCTGTTGAAGAACGCAGCTCGCTCCGGGCTGGTCTTGCCTCCGCCTATGAGCGTCGCGGCGGGGGTTCCTCCGAGGTCTTCCGTGAGTTCACGGATCGCGATCATAGGCTGCGCTTCCAGGGCTCCTATCGCGACACCGATCGTATCGAGCACCCTGATTTTCAGTTGATGCAGAGCTTCCGGGCTGATCTGCTCGAACTTCGCATTCGCTACGAAGCGAGCCAGGTCCTGTACTTCGGTCATATCGAAAACACCACCCCAGTTAGGTTTACCTTACTAGAGTCTCCTCCGAGAGTATCTTGATGTCAAGATATATTTCGCCAGGCCCATCCGATTACGCCGCGGGCGTAGCATGGACACATGCCGCGCCCCTCCCCGCACCCGCACGAGGTGCGCGCGTGGATCATCTGGATTGTCGGTGTGGCGGCATACGTGCTCGCGGTCATGAACCGCACCTCCCTCGCCGCCGTCGGCGTCGACGCAGCCGATCGATTCTCTGCAGACGCGGCAACGCTCTCGATGTTCGCGGTCGTACAGCTCGCCGTCTACGGCGGCATGCAGATTCCCGTGGGCATGGTGCTCGACCGCTGGGGAGCCCGACCGATCATCACGATCGGAATGCTCCTGATGGCCGCGGGGCAATTGGCCATGGCGTTCTCGCCCAGCGTCGGAGTCGCAATCTTCGCCCGGGTACTGATAGGAGCGGGAGACGCCGCGGTGTTTCCGAGCGTCCTGCGTCTGGTTGCAACGTGGTTCCCTGCCCAGCGCGGTCCGATCATGGTGCAGATGACCGGCATCGTCGGCCAGACCGGGCAGCTGCTCTCCCTCATGCCGCTCGCCGCACTCTTGCACGCGACGACATGGAGTATCGCGTTCGGCAGCGTCGCGGGGCTCGCCGTACTCTTCACGATCCTCGTGTTCCTCATCATCAGGAACCACCCACCGGAGCGAACCGCGGATATCTCGGTCAACACCGACACCGGCGCCATCAAGGTGGTGACATCCTCGATCGACACGGGAGTCGGCATTCGTGCCGCATGGGCGCATCCGGGAACGAGATTGGCATTCTGGTCGCACTTCACAACCCCGTTCGCGGGCACGGCCTTCGTGCTGCTCTGGGGGTTCCCGTTCTTGACCGCGGGCGAAGGGCTATCCGTTGCACAGGCAGCCGCGGTCACCTCCACCTACGTGTTCGTCGGCATGGCCATGGGGCCCGTTATGGGCGAGTTGTCGAGACGCAACCCGAACAGAAGATCACGGGCACTCGTGCTGCCTGCCGTCTTCGTGCAGATGGCTGCGTGGCTCGCCGTCATCGCCTGGCCCGGCACCGCGCCGCTCTGGTTGCTCTATCTGCTGGCGGTCGCAATGGGCACCGGCGGCCCGGCGTCGATGGTCGCCTTCGACCACGCCAGGACGCACAACCCCGCCCACAGGCTCAGCACGGCGACGGGAGTAACCAATGTCGGCGGTTTCCTCGCAGCGCTCATCGCGGTGTTCCTCATCGGCCTGGCTCTCGATCTGCAGGGCGCGGGAACACCGGAGACCTACACGCTCGATGCCTTCAGAATCGCGTTCCTGATGCAGATGCCGATCTGGCTGCTCGGTATCGTCTTCATCGTGATCGAGCGGCGCAGAACGCGCGTGCACATAGGGCTCGACGAGCCGCGACGTCGCCGTCCCCGGCAGTAACGCCCCGGCTCATCGTCATCAAGAGAAGGTGATCGACAGTCGGTCCTGACCGATGGCCGCCAGGAAATCACGGGCATCGAACGCTTCACCGGGAGCCGCGACTCCGCGGATGTTCGCTCTACCGTCCAGCAGTCGCTCAGCGGCTTCGACGGCAAGCGGCGCGGTGACGGCATAGATGTCTTGCCCCGTCGCCGTAATCCTTCGCGCCGACGAGCCGGAAGTCGCGACGACGTCGACAACAAACCGTTGCGAAGAACGACCGAGCGCATCGACCGCTTCTGGCTCGGGTGTACGGGGGTCGCGTACGTCATCGAGAGCGGAACGCGCGAGGTAGGTGCGGACCGAAGCCGCGGGAAGATGCCGCGCGATCGTGATGATCTCCGAGAACGGGACGCCGATGACACGTTGCCTGCCGAGCGGCGACGGAAATCTCCAGCTGCGCTCTTGCGCGACCTCCGGCACTGGGGACAGCGATCCGTCCTCCACTATCGTCCGAGTCGCCGTGTTCCGCTGCCCGGTCCTCCGCGTCCCCTCCGTCGGCCACCAGCGGTCGATGCCGATGAAGATCTGAACGGTATCCGCGGATTCGAAGCCCTCGACGGCCACAGTGGCCATCAAATCCGAGAGCCCGCCGTAGAACGCCATGGCCGGGATGATCGCCGTCGCTGCTGCGCCTTCGTGCGCCGCATAGATCTGCTGTACTGCCGCCTGTTCGGCGCTCACGTCCAGATAGTGCGCCCCGGAGGCGAGCGCTGCTGACGAGAGCGGAACACCGGTATCGAGGAATGGCCCAGCGCAGTTGATCACGACCGAGGCGCGTTCGGCAGCGCTCAGCAGCGCAGCCTCATCGTCGACCCCAGCGACTGCGATCCGAGCCGCCGGATACCTCTCCTTCAGCTCCTCCAGACGGCCAAGATCGCGCCCAGCGAGAATCGGTTGCAGCCCTCGCCTGAACACCTCGTCCACAACGAACCTGCCGGTGTGCCCGTAAGCACCGAAAACCAGAATGCGCCGTTCCATGCTTCAACTCCAGCAGCACGAACCAGCTCCCGCGAGTGTCCGATCTGACTCACTCCGTACACTTTCAGACATGACTACGCTCGCGCTCGTGCTGCATGAGGACTCGATGCTCTATGAAACGGCCATCGCAGCTGAGGTTCTCGCCGTTGACCGCTCGGACTTGCTTCCTCGAGAGCCCTGGTACGAGGTCTTCGTCTGCACGCCAGACGGAGGTCCGTCACCGTGGCTGCCCCATGTCGAATCCCGCCGTTACGCCGCGATGTCGGACGCCGATACGATCATCGTCACGTCGACGTCCGATCCCCTCCGGCCGCCCGACGCCGATCTTGTCGCCGCGCTCACAGCGGCGCACGACGACGGAGCGCGAGTCGCGGCCCTCTGCACAGGGGCGTTCATCCTCGCCGCCGCCGGCATCCTCGACGGACGCTCGGCAACGACGCACTGGATGCACACGGGGCACCTGGCAGCGCAGTACCCCGAAGTTCGCGTGCTCCCCGACGTGCTCTACGTAGACGAAGGGGACGTGCTCACCTCGGCCGGCAAGACCGCAGCGCTCGACCTCTGCCTGCAACTGCTGCATCGGGACTTCGGCGCGAACACGGCGAACGGCATCGCGCGTCGCCTCGTCATGCCTGCGCGCAGGCAGGGAGGCCAGGGACAGTTCATCGCTCCTCCCCCTTCTCCCGCCGCGGGTGCGCACCTCGAGCAAGCCCTTGACTGGGCGCGCGCGAACCTGGATGCGTCGATATCGGTGCAGCGGATCGCGCAGCAGGCGGCACTGAGCCCGAGACAGCTCGCGCGCCGCATGAGTGCGGAAGTCGGGATGCGACCGCTCGAGTGGCTGCAACGCGAACGACTCTCTCGCGCGCAAGAACTGCTCGAGAGCACCGACCTCTCCATCGATCGCATCGCCGCGCTGTGCGGGATGGGTAGCGCGGCCAGCTTGCGCAGGCATTTCTCCCGCGTGCTCGGGGTGACGCCGACGTCCTACAGGGGCGCGTTCCGCTCGTAGCGTTCGGTCGCTGAATCCGATGTCTGTCGGCGCGGCAACTGCGCTGCCCGAGTACCGCAACTTCTCTACACTGGAGGCATGCAGCGGCCCGGCACCGACAACATCTCTCGCGCATGAGGAGGCTCGGTCGAGCGTTCCTGCGCCTGTTCGCCGCACCACGACTGAACGTGCAGCAGGACTACAAGAAGGTCCGGCGCATGCAGCGCCAGCTGGCGGCACTACCGGCACCGAAATACAAGGCGCTCGATCGAAAGATCATGTCGGCTGACGGCACGCACCAGATCCCGGTGCGAGTATTCCAGCCGAAGGAGCAGCGACGAGATGAGGTCCTGCTGTTCTTCCACGGCGGCGGTTGGGTAACGGGCGATATAGAAAGCTACACTCCCGCCTGCGCCACGATGGCCGAACTGACCGGCTGTGTTGTCGCATCCGTCGATTACCGCCTGGCACCCGAGCATCCCTTTCCGGCCGGGCTCGACGACTGCTATCGTGCCGCCGACCTGCTGTTGCGCAACTCGCACCGGCTCGGCATCGACGACCCCGAGAACATCGTCCTGGTCGGTGACTCCGCGGGCGGTAATCTTGCGGCCGTCGTTTCGCTGCTGTTGCGAGAATACGGTCACGCCGTGCCGAGCCGACAGATTCTGCTGTACCCCGTCACGCACTGGGATCACAAGCCCGAGACGTCGCCGTTCGCGTCAGTGCGCAACCACGGTGACGACTACCGGCTCACCAATATCGAGGTGCAAGACTACTTCGACATGTACGTGCCGGATCTCGCCGTGCGGAAGGGCTGGCGGGTCGCCCCGCTCATGACCGATGATCTCTCGAATCAGCCGGCAACCCTCATGATCACGGCGGAACTGGATCTGCTGCGAGATGAAGGCGAGGCGTACGCGGAGGCACTGGAAACGGCCGGCAATGCCGTGCAGGTTCACCGCGTCGGCGGAGCACTGCACGGTTTCATTCAGCTACCGCGGTTCTCCCGGTCGCTGCGCGAGGCCTACGAGGTCATCAACGCGTTTCTCGACCGGGGCCCGGTCGCGGAACAGACCGGGGAGGATGTGTGACGAGGCGCGCGTGGGTGCGGCTCGACAACGCATCCAATATCTTCCTCGCGGCGCGAAGCGACGCTGACTCCAAAGTCTTCCGCATGAGCGCCGAGTTGGATCACGACGTCGCTGCGGAGCTGTTGCAGGAAGCCCTCGATGAGGTCTACGACCGCTACCCTCTGTACCACGCGGTGCTGCGCAGAGGCGTCTTCTGGCATTATCTGCAGGACAGCGATCTTCGCCCCACCGTAACGCCCGACCAGCAGCACACCTGCGCACCCATTTACCTTCCCGATCGACGCAACCTGCTGTTCCGCGTTGTGTACTACCGTCGTCGCGTCGTGCTGGAGGTGTTCCACGCGCTCTCGGACGGCACGGGTGCGCTCTGGTTCCTGTCCGACCTGCTGAACGCGTATACGAGGAGGAGCAGCCCGTCGGCCGACGCACCCGCTGACACGCACAACGGTCGTTCGACGGCGCGCCCGCACGGCACCATCGAACCGCGCAGTGATGCCGCTGCGCCAAGGCACGCGCTCACGGCGGACAGCTTCGCGCAGTATTTTCGCGGAAAAGCCGAAGATGTCAAATCGCAAGCCGCCAAGTTCAGCGACGCTGCAGCGCCCCCTGTTCTCGAAGTCGAAGACGACATCGGTACCGATCGGCCGTTGCGGCGCCGATCCTGGCTGCGCCCGTCCTTCATGAACGTATTCCATCCCAGGGGTACGCGAACATCCGATAACAGAACGCGAGCGGTGGAACTCACGGTGCCCACCAAAGAGCTCTTGGGCCTCGCAAAGGCTCTCGAAGTCTCCCCGACCATGTATCTGACAGCCCTGTTCTTCGAATCGATACGACGTTCGTCAGGAGGACTCGGCAAGAAACGAACGCTGAGTGCATCGATACCCGTCAACCTTCGACAGTTCTTCCCCTCCACCTCCTCGCGAAATTTCTTCGCAACCGTGACGGTTCGTCACAGTTACGGAGAGGGGCGAGACGACATCGACGCCGTCGCGAAGGGGCTCGACGAACAGTTCCGGCCGAAAGCAACGCCGGAAGCGCTCGAGCGCAAACTGCGTAAACTCATCCGCGCCGAACGCACGCTAGTGCTTCGCGTCCTCCCGAGACCGGTCAAGGACGTGCTGCTCCGCCTCATCAACTGGGGGAACAATCGCGGCATCAGCGTCGCCGTCTCGAACTTGGGAAGGGTGACGCTTCCCGAACCCGCTGCTTCACACGTGGGGAGGATGCTCTTCCACGTTGCGGCTGTACGGCCCCAGTTCTGCGCGGTTTCGCACGGTGAGAATCTCACGATCAGCTTCACATCGCCGTTTATCGAGATCGATCACGTCAAAGAGTTCGCCAGGATGCTGACGCAGCAGAACATGCACGTCACGGTCGCGGCTGCTCGGGTCACGGAGGAAGAACTTGCGGAGCAGGACCTGTGATGCACTGCCCGGAATGCTCGGTCGAAGTGGAAGGATCCTGGCGCTCCTGTCCGCTCTGCAACGCTGCTCTCGGAGGAGTCGCGTCGCAGGACCCCTTTCCAGCGATTGAATTGAAATTCTCTCGCCGCCGCATCGTGACGGTGCTGTTCCTGACATCCCTAGCGGTCATCCTGCTGTCGTTCGCTGCGCAGTTGCTCTTCAGCAGGGCGATCGACGACATTGGACCGTTCAGATATGCATGGCTGGGCGTGACAGCCATGTGGCTCGTCGTGCTCATGGCAGTGCGCAAACGCAGCAACCTCGCGAAGGGCACCGTCTACACGGTCGTGCTGATCGGTCTCGTCTGCACGTACTGGGACTATCTGACCGGTTGGCACGGCTGGGCGCTCAGCTACGTCGTACCGATCGTATGCGCGTGCTCGATCGTCGCACTGCTCATCACGGTTCGCGTCATGCGCATCGAGGTCGGCGAATACATCGTGTATTCGGGATTGACGGTTGTTCTGGGGCTCGCTCCCCTCGCTTTTCTTTTTCTCGGCTGGGTGACGAACCCGGCGCCTTCCAGCATCTGCGGCGCGCTGAGCCTGCTCGCGCTCGGCCTCCTGCAATTGTCCCGCGGCGCCGAGGTGAAGCACGAACTATCGAAGCGGTTGCATCTGTAGCGGGGCTACGCAACCGGCGACGGCGTCTTCGGCGGACGGCGAGAACTTGCGCGAAGCGTTCCGGGAATCAGCGCCAGGCAAGCTGCGATCGGCAGAACGAGCAAAACGTACATTCCGGCATAGTCATCGATGATCCCCATTGAACCACCCGCGATCAGCAAAGCGCTGGCGACCGGCGGAGCGATGATACCGCCGAGCGAGTTCGCAACACCCAATACACCCAGCCCCAGCGCCGAGCGATCGGGCGGCAGCGCCGCATGCGCCAGCGAACGGGTCGCTGTCATTCCTACACCGATGGCCATACCGGCCATCCCTGTCGCCAGTACAAACACTGCCACGCTGTCGGCGAGCCCGCGGAGCAGCATCGCAGCTACTAGCACGAGCAGAGCAGCAGAGAGCAGCACCCGGGCATCCAGTAGTCGGATGCGCGTGGCTGCGACGGTCAGGGAGCTGAGGACGATGCCGACCGCCCCCAGCAGCGTCGATGCCGATACCAGTCGCACCGCCTCAGCCTCTGAGAGATCCCACCTTGACATGAACAGGTAGAGCGCGAAGATCAGTCCAGCCGTCAGCTCCATCGAAATCATCATCCGCAGCAGCAATACCGACAAGAACCGCCGGGTAATCACTTCGCGCACACCCGATCCTGGCAGCTTGCTCGAGGAAGAAGCCGTAATCGGCGATTCTTGGATTCTGCGCGCTACCACGAGCACGACAACCGTGGTGGCGGCCGGGACCACGAGTGAGACCAGCACTACCTGGCTCGGGAACAGCGCAGCGACCGCCAGCCCGGGAAGCGTCCCGATGAATGCTGCCGCCGAGAAGAGCCCGGACGCACGAGTCCGCTCTCGCGCATCGAGTCCTTCCGATACGAGCCCGTTAATCGCTGCGAAGCAGGCGTTGTAGGCGATCTGCGTCAAACCCCATACGGCAGCGAGCATCAACGGAGTGGTCGTGAACGGCAGAACAGTACTCAGCGCCATGCCGATCACCGCGCCACTAACGAGCCATTTCCTCCTGGCACGCGTGCGATCCGATATCCAGCCGAACAGCGTGCTCGCGGCCATCGCTGCCACTCCTCCGACGGTGATCGCCATCGCAAGTGTGGCGGGTGCGTCCGCGGGGGTCGTCATTCCGTTGATCATTACCGACAGACCGACCACGGCGGGGGCGGTCAGGGCACCCAGCACGGCGCACTGGAGCAGCGCCAACAGGATCACTCGGCGCATGCTCTAGTCCACGACTTCTTTCTCGTCGTTCGAAGCGCCGATCAGCCCCAATGCGATGGCGCGGGCCAGCGCCGCCTCGCGGCTACTGACACCCAGCTTCTGGTAGATGCTGCGCAGCTGCTTCTTAACGGTGTTGACCGAGGTGAACAGCTGCTCGGCGACAGCTGCCCTGTTCTCCGATGTCACCAGGGCGTGCAGTACGTCCCTTTCGCGCGGCGTCAGCGCCGGAGCGCGTTCCAACAGCTCATCCGGCACGAGCGCAGGAATCTGGGCGAGCGTCTGTCGCAGTTGTCCGGCGGTCCCTCTCTGCTCGGCGTCATCCAGGGCGACGAGCAGCTGCTCGCGCGCGGCACTTGATAGCAGCATGAGCGGCCACCGAAGCTCGAAATCTTCCATGATCTCCGTCAGCACTGCTCCGAAGTGAGCTAGGTCGAGACTCTCGACGCCGTACCTGGACACGGAGATTCCGGCCACCGCAACCAGCATTCTTCGCAGAGGGGAAGTCGCGGAGAGCTCGGCCCTCACGAGAAGAGATACGGCCCGTTCGCCCTTGCCCTCCTGCGCCGCCTCGATCGCGGCGAATGCGGGAGCAAGCTCTTGCACTGCGTACTTGCGGTCGCCCTTGCGCATACGCGCTCCTGTGGCCATACCCATCAAAGCGCGGGCGGCCTGCACGCGCTTCCGCACCCAGGGAAGGGTACGCGAAGTCGTGCGCTCGTCGACGATGCGCTCGAAACGCATCATCGCTTCGCGTCCACGACCGAGCGCGGTGTCGGCGAGCGTGAGTGGTGTGAGGATCATCTCCCAGTGCTCGATCGTGTCAAGGTGGGGTTCTACGCCGGCTAGCTCGCTCCTGGCCAACTCGGCTTGCCCCTCGGATAGATGCAGCCATGCCCTGGCGATTTTCTCCGGAGTCACGAAGTAGCTGTCGCGCCAGACGTCCGGATAGTCCTCCTGTCGAATGTCACGGAGAGCCTCGGCGGCACCGTGAAAACGTCCCTGCAACACGTCGATGAGGGCAATGTTCCCGAGCGCTAGGTTTCTCACGTGGGGTCGGCCGGCCCTCTCCGCAACACGCAGGTACGCGAGTCGAGCATCGAGAGCCCGGTCGTAGTCGAATGCATACATCAGGCTCATGCCGCATTGGTTGAGCGCCTCAATCGTCAGCCCCTGCAAACCGTCCCGGCTACTGACCGGATCGTAGTGCTCCAGGACTTCCAGCGAGCTCTCCGCCGCGTCTCGCATCCGCCGCTCTTGCCCCAGCATCCGCCAGACGGCGCACTCCAAGCTGAGCTGGATCGCGCGTTCGATAGGGGGTGTCGAAGTCGACCGCAGCTTTCCCATCAGCGCAGCGGAAGCGAAATACTCCGCAGCCTTGCGTTGTGTCTTCGCTGTCTTGTTGAGCGCCAGGGCGTAGCGAAGCGCGAGCATAGGATGCCGGTGCAACTGCACGGCCGGTACCTGAGAGAGCAGCTCCGAAACCCTCCTGTTGTCCTCCTGCGGGAGCGGCAGGGCTCTCATCAGGACGAACGTCGCATATTCGTAGTCGCCGGTCGCGATCGCAACTTCGAAGGCGGCGAGCGCATCTTCCCGTACCTCCCAAAGCCACCGAGCTATCGACCTTTGCGCAGACGGGAGTCGCTCCGGATGCTGTTCCGAGTACTCCGCAGCTGCAGCCTTCCGTAAATGGTCGCTGTACGTGAACGCCTGCGTGCCGTTCGGCATGGTCGACCACTGGCCCGCTCCTGCGCGCTCCAGCTGCTGCAACTTGTCCGCGGCGTCTGAACGACCCGATAGTTTTTCAGCCAGTGCGACGTCGACGGCGGGGGCGAGCGCCGTGGCGCCCAGGAACGTACGTGTCGAGGTATCTTTCACAAGGCCGAGCAGATTTCGCCGTACCGCTTCTTGCATCGTCGGTACCAGGTCGATTTCATCCACCGCACGCCCGGCGACAGCGTCCAGTGTCGACCTCAAGGTCGTAACGTGCCGGAACTCGGGATGCTGCAACAGTTCGCTTCGCAAACGCTCGGGAAGATGCGGCATCGCCTGTTTCGCAATCGTGAGCACCTCGTGCTCCCGCAGTTCCAGCTCCCCATCGCCGAGCATCGTGCGGTCGAGCCGTGATCCGATCCAGGGTGCTTCGAGCCGCGTGGGGAATCTTCCGCTCACCACGGCTCGGACCTGCGTGAACTCCTGCAGTATCGCAACCAGGTCTTCGCTCACCTCGTCCCAGAACCCCGCCCCGGCCGTGTCGCCGAAGTTGTCGAATAGCAGCACCAAGGGTCCCGGCATCCCCGCCGCGATCCGGCGCAACGCACCCGGAATCGCATCGGGTCCATCCGCTATCGAAGTCATCTCTCGGTAGAGCGTTGCATCGTCGAGTGCGCTGGAAGCGTGCAGTTGTGCGAGCACACGCATCCACGCGCCGCTTCTGGATTGAATGCTGTCGTAGAAGTTCACCCAAACGAAGCGTGCTTCGGTCAACTGCTTCGACCGAAGATTCGACCAATGGGTCAACAACGTGGTCTTGCCGCTGCCCCCCGCTGCGCGCACGATCGTCAGTGGAGCGTCAGCATCGAGTGCTGTGAAGAGCTCGGTGCGCTTTACCGTTGCGGGGGCGAGCCGAGGTGAACCGAGCACCTGCGGTTCTGCAGAAACGGGCATGCCGTCGCGTACCTCCCTCTGGGACTAGGGATGCAGCCGACGAAGAGCCTCGAGGGCCACTTCGTCATTCTAGGCTCCCTGCGCGTCGCGGTCTATTGCAATGGCGGAACCGGTCAAGACGGTTTTCGGGCGGCGCGGCCAACGTCAGTGCCGGCAGACCGGGCCCTTTGCGTTGTGAGCAGGCCCAGTCGACGGGCTTCCAGCAGCGCAGAGGCTCGATCGTGCACGCCGAGCTTCGCGTACACGGCGACCGCTTGTTTCTTCACCGTGTTGACGGAGACGGTCAATGATCTCGCGATATCGACGAGCGTGGCGTATTCGGTCATCGCTTGCAGTACCGTGAGTTCCCGGCCGGTCAGCGTCACGAGTTCGCCGCTCTCCGGGTACGGTGCTCTGGTACTCGTGATGCGTTCGTATTCGGCCCCGGTGAACGATCCTTCGGCCATCCCGGCCAACCTAATCAGCGCCGGTCTCGGCATGCTCGCGAAGGGACTGAGCGTGCCGATGTCCCTCGCCAGCAACCGTCCTCGCTCGAACGCTGTGAGGGCTGCGGTGAGGTCGTCCATTGCTAATGACGTCGCCGCTTCGAGCAGGAGCAGCTCTACCCGGTCGCGGATCACTGTGCGGGCATCCCAGATCGCGCTCGTGGCGAGAGCCCGTACTTCTGTGTAGTTTCCTGCTATGTAGAGGATTCGTGCTCTCAGAAGTACAAGTTCGTCACCGGCATCGGCGATGAGCAACTGTGCACGCGTAAGCTCGCCTAGCGCGACCAGCAACTCCGCCAGGCTCCTCGTGACCAGCAGCTCATCTCTGCCGCCGGGTTCGATCGCGCCTTCGTGCAGCGAGGCGACTCTGAAAACTCGATCCATCATCGTCATGGGGTCGCCGAATAAGAGTGCGTGCTGAGTGCGCACCCAAGTCAGGATGGCCCACTCTTCGACCCTGTCCGCTTCAACCCCCGTCAGCTCGATCGCCTCCGGTTCCCCGTCCAACCGATCGAGAGCGAACACCGCCTCGGTAAGCCGCCCTGCAACGGCGATCACATCGTGCATCCAGTGCTGTCCCGTTCGCATGCGACGTGCGACGCCCAAGTGCCGCAGAGCGGCGGCCGCGTCCCCCGAGAACGCTTGGATGATGCTCAGCTGATAGGAGGCCGCGGCAACGAGAAAGTCAACGCTGCCGCGTTCTGCCGATTCGATGGCGCGTTCGAACAACTGCACCGCCTGCCGTCCCCGCAGTGCGGCGAACGCCGACAGGCCCCACTGGAATTCGAACCACGCGCGATCCGCCGGAGCGATCGCGGGAGCCTCCATGAGGAGACGTTCGCTGTGGGTTTCGGCGAGTTCGAGCGCACGCTCAGGACGACCGCGCGCCCTCCACGCGATGATTCTCGACACCACATCCTGAGTATTCCGAGCCGTTGCCTTCGACGTTTTCCGCTTCGGCTCGGTCCACCCCCAGCCAGCGAGGGCGTAGTTCGCGATCGAGCGGGCATGCTCTCTCGATGCGAGCCCGGCACGCATGGCGGCTACAACGGGTCTTGCGGCGCGGAGGCTGGGAAAGTCGGCGAGGGCCGCTTCGGGCATGTCCGAGTAGGCGCGGACGGTCTCCCGCGGGTGGTTGCCGGTCAGGAGCAGCGCGTGCTGCGTCCACGCTCGGGCGAGCAGCATCCAGTCCTCAGCGGCGCGCGCGTGGGCGATCATGTCGCCTACGCGGTGAGCCTCTCCGCGATTGAAGAGCCACCGTCCGAGCATACGGTGCGTTTGCGCTGCTTCTTCGGGGTATTCGCTTTCGAACATGGTCCGCAGGACCTGCCTGACCAGCACCGGGAGCTGCCAGCGCTCCTCGGCGCCTGTCACGCTGACGGACTCGAGCAGGCCGTGGTCGACGAAATGCTCGAGCACGGATTGAGGCGTTGAAGCGGCAACGAGACCGGGCGTGTGCGGGCTGTCGATGAGTATCTTCTGGGCCATTTCAAGGCATACACAGCGCGGCAGGGCTAGCGTCATCGCCACGAGCAACGAGGCTTTGTCCGTGATCTCCGGCAGGACTTGTTCCCGGAGAAAGCCATGGGCGCCGACGAGGTCCACCGAGCTCCCTCGCAAGGGTCTCTCCAACGCGATTCGAGTCGGTGCCAGCCAGCCTCCGATGTTGTTCCACAATTGGTCGCTCTGCGCGGCGGTGAGACTGTGACCCCAGGCTTCGGCGAATTCCGAGAGCGATGCTCTCGTAGCGTTCAGATGGCCTCCTGTCAGCAGGGTCGACTCGATACGTCGAGCACGTGCGTGACGCTTGATGGGATGGACATGCCGAGAGCAGATCAGCAGGTGCAGGTCGGAGCGTCCTATCAGCCGATCGCACAAGCCCTCGAGCAGATCAGGGTCCGTGAGGAAGTGAGCGTCGTCGACGACCGCAATCGTTCGATGACCGGCACTCGCAGGCATCTGCTGATCGATGGTGTCGAGCAGCTTCCGTGGCTGCGGTGCGTCGCCGGGATTGAACCACATGACGCTGTCGCCTTCCGCCCGGCGGTGATTCGCCCATTGCATCGCGAGGCTGGTCTTTCCGATGCCGGAGAGGCCGCGTAGCTCGATCAGTGGTGTGAGCGCGTCGAGTCTTGAAAGGAGTTCCGGCCGCTGCACGAGCCGTCCGGAGATGCGCGGGAGTGTGGTTCGATCGAGCTTGCCGCTGGAGTGGCGCAAGATCGTTACCTCCTGCTGCAGAAGTAGATGTTCGAGACGGGTGCGCGCTGGGATGGGCGCGAGAGCGCGCGGCCCCGGAACCGGTCCCGCAGGGGGTAGACCGGTTCCGGGACGCGCGATCGGTTACAGCAGCTCGTCCAGCGTGGCGTCCTCGAAGTCCGGACCCATCGCCTTGAAGCTCCGGCGGGATGCCACGAGTGCAGCACCGCCGGCCAGGCTGAGCATCGCCAGCACGATCACCGCGATCGGGACCGCGCCACCGGTCCTCGGCAGATCAGCTGTCGGAGGCTCCGGCACTTCGTGACTGGTGCACAGCGGTGACTCCGGCGCGCAGACCGGCTCCTCCCCGGTGATGGCTACGACGTTGGCAAGAGCGCGGTCGCCCTGGTCCTCGTAGTCCTTCACGGTGACGGAGTAGGTCACCGTCGTCACCTCACCGGACGGGATCGCACCCGTTATGCGAATGGTGTCGCCTTCCACGGTGGCCGTGAGGTAGCCGTTGGAAACCACCGGGCTGCCGACCAGATCAGCATCGTCGAGCACATCGGCCATGTGGTCGGTGTAGTCGACATCCACCGCTGCCGCATCGGGATTGATGGACCGGTTGACGAAGGTCAGCGTGTACTCGATCTCGTCACCCGGGTTCACTTCCGTGCCGGACTCGGGATCGCTGGTCTTCGCCGCGTCCACGTCGGAGACATGGTGCACGGTGCAGTCCGCGCGCTCGCCGTCGACCGGGATGCACTCCTCGGACGGCTCTTCACCCTCGTGCACCAGGAAGTTGCCCAGCCGATCGTCACCGCGCTCGCCGTCCGGTCTGATCGTGACCGTGTACGAGACAGTAGCGATCTCTCCCGGTTCCAGCGTTCCCGTCACCGTGAAACGACCGTCGACGATCTCCGTAACGTCCAGGTTGTCGCTGGATGCTGTGGGCTGAACGGTCACATCGCCGTCATCGAGCACCCCATCCAGCACGTCGTCCCTGGCGAAGTCCACGGGAGCATTGCCGATGTTCTCGAAATGCAGCGTGTAGGTCACCCCATCGCCGGGTCGGAGCGTGGTACCCGACGCCGGGTCGGCGGTCTTCCATTCATCCAGCTCCCCTGCCGGGTGCTCGGTGCAGGAAACACCCGCGTCCTCGCACCCTGGGTTGGGGTGATCGGTCTTAGCGACCACGTTCCCGAGCCGATTGTCACCGCGCTCACCGTCCGGGTTGACAGTGACCGCGTAGGTGACGGTAACCGTCTGCCCGGCCTCAAGGCTGCCGGTGACCCGGATGGCTCCGTCCTCTCCCGAAGTTGGAACCAGTGTCGGATCGCTCGACACTGGAGCGCTAGTGAGCGCTGCGTCGTCGAGCACACCGGTCAGGTCGTCGGTGAAGTCGACATCCCCCGCGGTCTCACCGGTATTGGTGAA
The DNA here is from genome assembly GCF_945915485.1 of uncultured Agrococcus sp. Lineage (GTDB taxonomy): Bacteria > Actinomycetota > Actinomycetes > Actinomycetales > Microbacteriaceae > Agrococcus. The sequence continues at coordinate 9,647 of NZ_CAMEFJ010000023.1, read as the reverse complement.
CGTGAGAGTGTAAACAACTTCGTCACCGGCTTGAACATCCGCTCCCGATTCGGGATCCGAGGTCTTCGTCACGGAGACGTTCGGCAGCGGCGTGCTGGTGCAGTTCGGGTCATCCGCGTCGCACTGCGCAGGAGGCTCACCAGAGTCGGAGGGGACGAGGAAGTTGTCCGCGGAGTTGTTGCCGCGTTCGGTTTCCTCCTTCAACGTCACCTCGTAGGTCACGGTGACCGTCTCGCCCGCCGCCAGCTCGCCCGTGATGGCGAACCGGTCGTCTGCCACCTCGGACACCGTAAGGGCGTCATCGGAGGCTTCCGGAGCGGTTGTCAGATCGGCGTCGTCGAGAACATCGGCGAGGTAGTCGATGTGGTCGACCGAGACGGGGCCCTCACCCTGGTTGTCGAACGTGAGCGTGTAGGTCAGCACGGTTCCAGCGCCCACCGGGTCGCTGTCGGCCGAGACCGACTTGTCCGTCAGCAGACGACCGATCGTGGTGACCGTGCAGTCCGGGTTCTCACCAACTTGGGGCTGGCACACGGGATCCTCCGGCGGAATCGGCGGATTCTCGGGGTCGTTCTGCAGCAGGAAGTTCGCCGCTATGTCATCGCCGCGATCCTCATCGGGCTTCACCGTCACCTGATAGGTGACCGTGTGAGTCTCGCCAGGAGGCACGGCGCCGGTGATCTGGATGCGGTTTCCGTCGCGCACCACGTTCAGCCCGTCAGGGCTGAACGGTTCGCTTGTGATGTCCGCATCGTCGGTCACGTGCGTGAGGTCGTCGATGGCGTCAACCGTTGCAGCCGCCTGACCATCGTTCTCGAAGAAGAGCGTGTAGGTCAGGACGCTGCCTGCCTTCACGGGACTGTCGTCGGAGGCGACTTCCTTCCACTGGCTCAGGCCGGATCCGGGAACCGAGACCTCGTCGCAGGCATCGGTACCGGGAGCGGCTTCCTCCTCGGGCACGCACGCCAGGTTCGTCAGGATCTTGTCGCCGTCGCCCGTATACGTCGCCGTGTAGGTGATCGTCGCCGATTCGCCTGCTCCGAGCGCGCCCTCCCATGACAGGTGCGGCTCTTCGAAGTTGACCTCACCGATATCGGAGGAGGCGTCGTCGTTGTAGACGGCGTCGTCGAGCACGTCGGACAGGTCATCGATGAACGATGCGGGGGCGTCTTCCGTGTAGACGCCCGGGCCGGCATTCATCACGGTGACGGTGTACTCGACGCTCTCGCCAATGGCCGGCAGATCGGTACGGTCGGCGGTCTTGTCGATCACGAGCCGCGGCAGGAGAGTCTCCTCGGCTGCGCACGGTTCGCCGGTTTGCGGGTCCCGACCGTTCTCGTCCGCGGGGTCGCACGCCGGCGGCTCCGATACGTTCGGGTCCCGCGGCTCCCAGGCCACGTTGCGGACTTCGCCGTCACCGCCGGATGCGAGGGTGACCGTGTACGTGAGCTGCACGCTCTCGCCGACCGGAAGTGCGCCTTCCCACGCCAGCAGAGGCGATGAGAACGACACATCCCCCGGACGATCCGCAGCAGCGTCACCGTTGTACTCGGCATCGTCCAGGACACCGGACAGGTCGTCGAAGACCACTGCCGGATCCTCAGCTGTGAAGTCAGCGCTGCCGGTGTTGGTGGCGGTCACCGTGTAGGTCACGGTGTCACCGATACGGCTGTTCTCGTCGGCGTCCGAAGTCTTGTCGATATCGAGGCAGGTGCCTGCGAGCGTCAGGCTCTGCGTAATGTCGACCGGGCTGAAGGCCCAGTGATCGATCGCCAGCATGTTGCCCCAGGGGTTGCTTCCGGAATTGTCCCAGCGATGGACGCCGCCTTCGCTGTCAACGCCGGCTGTGGCGTCGAGAGGCGAAGTGGTCGATGTCTTGCCGGAGGTCGAGACCTGTGTGTCGTCCCAGTACAGCACGGTGTTGCCGGGCGATTGGCCCTGCAGCTGCGTGACTTCAATGCCGCCGCTGAGGCCCTCCACGTCACCCAGGACGAGGTGGACTTCGTCGGCACGATCGATCGCGACCTCCGCGTTCACCGGGGAGCATACATCCACGGGATCGCCCTGACCATCGAGGCCGTCCCATTCGTAGCTGTGCTGGCCTGTGGTCCCACCCAGCGAGACCATCCGGTCCCGTGGCCCGTCGAAGGTGCCATCGCCGTCGATGTCGATGCGCAGTTCGTAGGCTCCCGTGAAGTTCTGGAGCGAGAACTCGAAGGCGCCCTCCCAGCTGTCGGACGCAGCCGGTGTGAACGATAGGTTCTCGATGCCCGGACCGACCACGTCGGGAAGAATCCAGAGCTCGCCTCGCGCCGAAGTCGCGGAAGTGGGCAGACCGCTATCCGGCTCCTCGAAGAAGATGAGATACGGGTCACCGCACTCCGGCCCCGCCTGGTTGTAGGCGGTCGAATTGGTCTCCATTTCCGTCGTCCGGTAGATGGGCGTGCAGGAGTCGCCGTCGACGATGCCGAACGCGCTGCTGTCGATCGCCCATCCGCCTCCTGTGAATCCCCGCAGGTTCACGCCGTGGACGGCTCCGAACTCGTTTACGGTCCAGAACGCGATGTCGTAGTCGGTTGATCCTCCCGCGTCGTAAGCCATGTAGATATCGGTCCACACCCGCCCCGCAAGATCCGCGCCGGCCGCATCGTACACACCTATATCGAACGTGAAACGGCTCGACGAAGACGTGCGAGCATACGTACCCTGATTCGGATTGGTCAGCGGAATCTCTTCGATGATCCAGATTCCCGCCGGACCGCTCAGTTCCTCCTCGTCGCACAAGGTGCCCGAGCCGCTGCCGGCCGAGATAACGCAGTCCATGTGCACGTTACCCTCGGGGTCGGTGACGATGAACTGCACGTCGGAACCGGATCCGCTGTGGTTGTGGCTCTTGACGAAGCTGACATCGAGTGTCTCGCCTTCGGCCACGTACGCGAAGAACGTATTCCCGCCGACTGTGACGCTGTTCGGAGGTGACGTAGTCGCTGCCGCAGGAGTCGGTGAGATCGATGTCAGTACTGCGACCGTGCTCACCAGGAATGCGAAGACGAGCATCGCGGCAGCGGGCTTGCGAGTGCTGGCGGCGAGGGAACCGCTGCTGCTGCGCATCCCCGAGCTGAACGAAAAGAAGTTCAGGAGACGTCCGAAGCGCTTTCCCCTCCCCTCTGGACTGAGTGATTCCGGGCTATATTGCGACCCAGGTGGATGCTTCAAGACGGCTTCCCCGTTCTTTCGTGTGAGCCGCGACAGCGGCTGCATGCGGTACAAGGTGGTCCTACAGCCAGCGGGGAGTCATCTACAGCGGACGCGCCATCGAAGGCTTTCGGCTTTCAGATGTAAGTTTCATCGGCCGGGTTCCGATAGAGAATCGAATTCGCGCGATTTGGTCCGCGAGTTGGTCCTCCTCGGAACGACCGGCGTTCGCCTCCCAGGGCGATGCTGCGGACGGCACGAACCCGGTCGCGTCGAGCCCGGACCGCGAGCTCAGCGATTGACCTCGCTTGCGAGTACCTCGACGATGCGGCTGATCTCGTCACTGCCGAGGGGTTCCGCGAGCGTGAAGCGCAGCGCGGTCTGCGCGAGTTCCTCGCTCATGCCCATCGCTAGCAGCGTCGGCGATGCGTCGTCGCGGCCGGCGGCGCACGCAGACCCGGATGAGGTCTGGAACCCGGCGGCATCCAGCGCGACAAGTAATGATTCGCCGCTGACTCCTTCGAATACGAACGACGCGTGGCCCGGTAGTCGCTCCTCCGCGTGCCCCGTCAGCCTCGCCCGCGGCATCCCGGTCGTCACTCGTTGCACCAGGGCATCCCTGCTCTGCATGAGTGTCAGCGCCCGCGTGCCGACGTTCGCGGTTGTCGCTTCGACCGCCGCCGCGAATCCCGCGATCGCAAGCAGGTTCTCGGTGCCCGAGCGCGCTCCCCGCTCCTGCCCTCCCCCGTGCAGCACCGGCTCGAGGGCGAGATGCCGTCGCACGAGCAGAGCACCTGCCCCGTGCGGACCGCCGAACTTATGGGATGCGACGGTGACGGCGTCGACGGCGCCTCCGGGCCATGCCCCCTCCCGTCCCGTATCGAACGAGAGCGGCAACGACGCTGCCGCCTGAACAGCATCGGTGTGCATCCGTACGCCTCGGGTGCGCACCGCACGCGCGATCTCGGCGATCGGCTGTACCGTGCCGATCTCGGCATTCGCAAGGCCGATGCTGACGAGGGTAGTGTCGTCGCGCACTGCGTCGGCCACGGACCGCGCATCGATGCGGCCATCGGTGCCGACGGCGAGTTCGGTCACTTCGAAGTCGTGTGTGCGCTCGAGGAATCTGCAGCTCTCGAGCACGGACGGATGCTCGATAGCGCTCGTGACGACGTGCCTGCCCCGCGGTTCCGCCAGCGCCGGGCCCAGGATCGCGAGGTTATTCGCCTCCGTGCCGCCGGAGGTGAAAACGACCTCCTCGGCGGTCGCTCCGAGCGATCTCGCAATCGTCGACCGCGCCTCCTCCAGTCGTTCTCTTGCCGCGTGACCGGCGGAGTGGACGCTGGAGGGATTCCCGAACCCCGCGTCCAGGACCTCGAGCATCGCCTCACGTGCCTTCTGTCGCAATGGCGCGGTCGCAGCGGCATCGAGGTATCCGTGCCGAAGCCGTTTCACCGAGGAGGCTCCGCTATCCATGGCCATCGACCGCGTCCAGGCCGAGATCGAGTGCTCGGGCGCCGTGTGTGAGCTGTCCGACGGAGATGACGTCGACGCCCGTTGCCGCGATGTCACGAACCGTGGCGAGGTCGATGCCTCCGCTCGCCTCGCAGACCGCTCTCCCTCCCACGACCCCAACGGCGGCCTTGAGGTCTGCGAGCTCGAAATTGTCCAGGAGAATTCCCGTGACGTTCGCCTTCGCGACCGCTTCGACCTGATCGAGGCGATCGACCTCCACGATGATCGCCGTCGTGTGCCCCACTCGATCCCGCAGTGCGTGCAGCGCCGCAGTCGTCGTCGCATCGTCGTTGGCACCCAACGCTGCCAGATGGTTGTCTTTCACCATGACGGCATCGGAGAGGCTGAACCGATGGTTCATGCCACCGCCCGCCCGCACCGCGTGCTTCTCGAAGACCCTCAGACCCGGCGTCGTCTTGCGTGTATCGGCGATGCGCGCACGGCTACCGGCCACGGAACTGACGAACCGGTCGGTCAACGTCGCGATACCGCTGAGACGCTGGCTGAAGTTCAGCGCAACGCGTTCAGCGGTCAGGATGCCGCGAGCGGGCCCGGAGATCTCAGCGAGGACATCGCCGGAGTCGAACCGAGCGCCATCGTCCACGAGCGCGTTCACGGCAATCCGCGGATCGGCCTGCCTGAAGGCTTCTCGCACGAGCATCCCTCCCGCAAAGACACCGCGCTCGCGTGCAACGAGTCGCGCCGCCAGATTTGCCTCGGCCGGAATCGCAAGTTCGGCCGTGACATCACCCCATGGCGCATCTTCTGCGAGCGCCGCGCGAACAGCGTCCTCAACGGATCGCGTGGTCAACATGTGCTTGCCTTTCTTCCGCGCTGCTGTTGTTCGCGGAGCCAGCCGAGTCCCGCATCTAGCGCCGCGAGCGCACACGAGAGACCGGCTGTGCCCGATCCGATGACCAGGATCACGGTCGTGCCGCGAGCATCCGCTCGAGGGCGACCCGTGAATCCTGCGCAACCGCATCCGGCACGGTGATGCGGTTCGGAGTTTCACCGGCAAGCAGCGACTCGAGCGTCCAGGCGAGGTACGCGGGATGAATGCGGTACATCGTCGAGCACGGGCATACGACGGGGTCGAGGCAGAACACCGTGAGGTCCGGGCGCTCGGACTGCAGCCGGTTCACGAGGTTGATCTCGGTGCCGATCGCGAGCACCGAGCCGGGCTCCGCGGCTTCGATCTCACGCCGGATGTACTCGGTCGAGCCGCTCCCATCCGCGGCTTCGACAACCGCGGCCGGGCATTCCGGGTGCACGATCACTCGCGCACCCGGATACTCCGCCCTGGCCTTCTCGATCTGCGCGACGGTGAACCGCTTGTGCACTGAGCAGAACCCGTTCCAGAGAATCACGCGGGCATCCCGTAGCTGCTCGACGGTGTTCCCACCGAGCGGCAGGCGCGGCCGCCACAACGGCATCTGCTCCTCGGTCACGCCCATCGACTTCGCCGTATTACGGCCCAGATGCTGATCGGGGAAGAACACGACCCGCTGCCCGCGCTCGAACGCCCACTCGAGCACGGTACGGGCGTTCGAAGACGTGCAGACGATGCCGCCGTTCCGACCGCAGAACGCTTTGATGGCGGCCGAGGAGTTCATGTAGGTCACCGGGATGACCGGTTGCGATTCGCCCTCCGCCTCGTCCGCGAGCGCCTCGTGCAGTTGCCGCCAGCAGTCTTCCACCTGTTCGATCGTCGCCATGTCGGCCATGGAGCAGCCGGCGGCGAGGTTCGGCAGGATGACCGCCTGGTCTGGGTCGGAGAGGATGTCCGCCGTCTCGGCCATGAAGTGCACGCCGCAGAAGACGAACGCTTCGGCCTCCGGATGCTGTTTGGCCGCCTGCGCGAGCATGAAGGAATCACCAACGAAGTCGGCGTGCTGCACGACCTCATCGCGCTGGTAGAAGTGGCCGAGGATGCGCACGCGCTCACCCAGTGCCTCCCGTGATTCTGTTATCCATCGCTTCAGCTCCGCTTCGCTCGCGTTCGTGTAGCGCTCTGGCAACGCACCCTGTCGCGGAGCGTCGCCGGGTATCCGGTCTTCGACGGATGCCCCCGGCCCATAGCCCGGCTCCCGATCGATCGCCCACGGGTCGCGCACGAGCCCTGTGTCGCAATTCGAGATCCCGGTGGCGCGCAGTGCGAGCGCGCGTCTCGGGCCGGCGGCCTCCTGCTCGGCATCGGCGGCGCTGCGGATGAGTTCGTGCACGCTCGTCACGGGGTGCTCCTTTGTTCGTAGTCGGGGCCCGCTCTGAAGCGATACAGACGCGCAGGGCGGAATGGTGTGCCCTTCTGGGTTTCGCCGGTGTCGACGAGGCGCCCCTGTGCGAGCGCCTGACGACGGAAGTTCGCAGGATCGACGCGTTGGCCGAGCACGGCTTCGTGCACCTGCCGCAGTTGGCCGAGGGTAAAGGTTTCACCCAGGAATCGGTACGCGACCGTCGAGTAGCCCGTCTTGAGACGCAATCGCTGCAGCGCGTAGTCGACGATGTCTGCGTGATCGAATGCGAGCGGCGGCAACGAGTCGGCGGAGAACCAGGCGACGTTCTGATCTTTGAGGGAACCCCGGCATTCTGGTGCGTCATCGTCCTGGGCACTGTAGAGCGCCCAGTAGGCGATCGTGACTACCCGCTGCGCCTCGGCCGATCGTTCGAGACCGCCAAAGGAGTACAGCTGCTCGAGATACCCGGGTTCTCGCCCCACGGAGGCGAGTAGGTTGCGCAACGCCGTGTCGATGAGCGTCTCGTTCCACTCGATCGGGCCTCCCGGCAGCGCCCATGTGCCCTCGAAAGGCGGGCGCGTACGGCGCACGAGCGGGATCCAGATCGTCACCGCATCGCTGTCCTGGTCCTGTACGAACTCACCGGCGCCGTCTCCGACGAATGCTCCGGCGGGCGGGTGCAGAGCAAACACGACCGTAGAGACGGCCACGGCAGGTGGCGCCTGGCGACGCTCACTAGCGCTCATGCGCGAATAGTGCACGTGTTCACCCCCACTCTTGGGGTTCGTCGCAATCTCTGCACAATCCGGATACTCCCGCTACATCAGCCAACGCATCTACTTAAAGTCGTTCTGACCATAAGCAAGCCTACCCCGTGTCGTGCGGTTACCCAAACCGGGAGCGCGAGCCTCGTGTGAGCTTGGGCTGACGAGCATACGAGACCCTTGCCAGATGGTTTTTACGGGTTCAGACGTCGTCTCGACCCATAAAAATCGTCTCGAACCGCAGCTTCCCTTCGGGAGCAGCACCCCCATCCGCGCAATCGTTCAGGAGGTGGCCGTGTCGCCGAGTTTCCACTTCGACGCAGCGTGCTGCTGCGCGCGGAACTCGGCGAAACGCCCACCGGCCACCACGAGTTCGTCGAACGTGCCGCCCTCTACGACCTGCCCCTCATCGAGGAACACGACGCGATCGGCAGCACGGATGCTGGAGAGGCGATGCGCGACGATCACCCGAGTGCGCATCATGGCGCCCTGGAATCCGCGCTTCGCCATCGGGCGCTCCTCTCGGGCACCCGGAGAAGCAACCTGGCAGCGCCCAGGTTAGCAACCCTAACTAGTTGCATATGAACACCGGAGTGAGGTTGCAATGGTGCGCTACGTCAAGTCGTCGAAGTCACCGCGAACCCAGGCGATGTGCCGCTTCGCTGCATCCTGCACCAGCTCGTCCGCTCGGCCTGTGATGGCGTTGCCGAAATTCGACCAGATCTGCGTGAACTTCAGGCTCGCGAACCCATCGGCAATTCGTTGCGTGACGGCTCCGGACAGCGGGATCTTGTTCGGATAGCTGCGCAGGAAGGCTACAGTGCGTCGGTCGGGATTCACCATGACGGTGTCTCCCGCCAACACGATTCCGGCACCCTCGGCCGCATTCGCCCAGTGCACGATCGCACTGCCTGGGAAGTGCCCGCCGAGCGTCAGCAATTCCAGTCCGTCAGCGAGGCGCAGTCGCCCATCCCACTCGCGCTGCACGGGGTCCCGACGCTGCACCCAGCCCGTATCTGCCGCATGAATCAGCACCGGCGCCCCGCCGAGCGCTCTCGACCAGGTGACCTGCGCTCCGTACATGTGCGGATGGCTGGCCACGATCGCGAGCGTCGGGCCGAGAGAACGGATGAAGTCGACGGTTCCGCCGTCGACAAGACCGATCGGATCCCACAGCAGCAGTCCGCGGTCCGTTCGCACCACCTGCATGGTCTGCCCGATACCGACGTTGACGGCGGTCACTCCCCACTGTTCGGAACCCAGCTGCTCGGCATGCACCTCGCTGATCTGCGCCAGCTCAGCCTGCGTGACCCAGGCCTGCCCTGTCGCCGGAACATACTGACGTTCGTCGTCGCAGATCGCGCAGCGAGCGGGCAAGACCGATCGGTCGAATCCGAATTCGACGGCGCAAGTCGCGCAGCTGATGAGCTCTGGTTCGAATGCGGTTAGAGCCATGTGGTTCTCCCCCCGTTGTCAGTTATCCCGCCCGACTGCGAACCTGCCGGGCCCGTGCGACGCCATCAGGATTCGACGGCATCGAGTTTCCCGAGTAGCCATCGGGCGCCTTCGACGGATGCCCCCAGGGCTCGAACACGATCGCCGAGTGCTCGATCGCTCGTGACGACGGTGACGGCCCTGCCCGTCTCGACGAGTTCCGCGGTCTCCCGGACGATCGTGTCATCGCCCGATTCCGGTGCCGAGATCGCGTGCACCGCGTCAGACACCTGCTCGATACCACGAGCCTTCCCCTCTACGACGAGACTCAACTCGGGGTACCAGCGACCTTCCGGCAGCTCGAGTGCGGTCGCGTCCAGCCCGTGCTCCGCGAGCCCTTGGAGCCGATCACGCAAACGCTCGGTAGCTCCGGTCCTGTCCTTCCACCAGCCGTCGGGGACCGCTCCGACGACATTGGCCGCGTCGACGATGATGGTGGGACGTT
>NZ_CAMEFJ010000022.1 GCF_945915485.1 uncultured Agrococcus sp. | reverse complement strand
TTCCTGCATCTCTTGGCGTTCTCGGAAGAGCGCATCGTTCGCGCTGTCGCGGCAACGACGACACCGGTCGTCTCGGCGATCGGGCACGAGGCCGACCGACCCATCCTCGACGAGGTCGCCGACCTCCGCGCCTCCACGCCAACGGATGCCGCCAAGCGCGTCGTGCCCGATGTCGCGGAAGAACGGATGCGCATCGACCAGGCCCGCACATCCATTCGCACCCGCATAACCCAGTTCCTGCACCATGAGCTCGACCGCCTGGAGGGCGTCCGCTCGCGCCCGGCGCTTGCGAGACCCGAGCTGCTCCTGGAGGCACGCGAAGACGACCTCGGGCGCCTCACCCAGCGCGCAGACGAACTCGTCGAGCGCGCTATCGAGGGCCACAACACGCGTCTGACGCACCTCAAGACGTCGCTGCGCGCGCTCAGCCCGCAATCGACGCTGGATCGCGGTTACGCCGTCGTCCAACGCTCCGACGGCGGGGTCGTCCGCGCTGCAGACGACGTCACCGATGGCGACGGTCTCCTGCTGACCGTTGCGAACGGCACGATCGATGCCGTTGTCGGCCGCGATCGGTAGGCTTGAGGCATGACCGAACGTGAGGCCGAAACACCCGTGTCCGAGTTGAGCTACGAACAGGCTCGCGAAGAACTCGTCACCGTCGTCCAGGCGCTCGAGTCCGGCCAGACGACACTCGAAGAGTCGCTGCGCCTCTGGGAGCGCGGAACCGCCCTCGCTGACCGCTGCGAAGAGTGGCTGCAGGGTGCGAAAGCTCGTCTCGACGCTGTGCGCGGCGAGCAGGAAGACGATGCCGAGGCTGCGAACGAGTGAGCAAGAAACCACCCATCGTCGCGGAACTCGGGCGCCCCGAGACACCGGAAGAGACGGCCGCCAGAAAAGCGGAGTCGACCCGACGCTACCGATCGAGCAAGACATTCCAGAACCTCGTCGTCGCGCTCGTCGCCTCGCTGGCGCTCGTGCTCGTCATGTGGCTCGTCGTACTGCGCCCGGACCCGACGCCGGCCGACCCCATCGACGTCGACGCAGCATCCGCAGAAGCGAACGTCGTGCTGCAGTCAGACCCCGTCGTTCCCGTTGTCCCCGAGGGATGGGAAGCGAATGCGGCAGAACTGCGCGTCGGCAACGACGGCATTCCGAAGTGGTACATCGGCTACATAACGCCGAACAACGGTTTCGTGACGCTCAACCAGGCCAGCGAGGCGAACCCGACGTGGCTCTCGAATCTGCTGCGAGAAGCGACACCGACCGGCACTACGACGATCGACGGTCTCGAATGGGAGGTCTACGATCAGCGAGAGCACGAGGACGTCGGCAATGTCGAGTTCGCGATGAGCCTCGAAGTAGACGACGATTGGTACGTGCTGTTCGGAACAGCAGGCGATCAAGAGTTCACCGAGTTCGCGCAAGCGGTCTCGGAGCAGATCCAGCAGTGACATTCCCCGTCTCACAAAAGAAAGGCGCAAGGACGTGACAGAAATCGAGTACCGCATCGAGCACGACACGATGGGCGAGGTGCGGGTGCCGAAGGATGCGCTGTACGCGGCGCAGACGCAGCGTGCGGTCGAGAACTTCCCCATTTCCGGTCAGGGTCTTGAGCCGGCGCAGATCGTCGCGCTCGCTCGTATCAAGCGTGCGGCAGCGATCGCGAACAAGGAGCTCGGCATCCTCGCAGCCGACGTTGCAGACGCGATCGTCGCGGCCGCCGACGAGATCATCGCCGGCGACCACCACGACCAGTTCCCGGTCGACACCTACCAGACCGGCTCCGGCACCTCGTCGAACATGAACACGAACGAGGTGCTCGCGAATCTCGCGACCAAGCACAGGGGCGACGACGTCCACCCGAACGACCACGTCAACGCTTCGCAGTCATCGAACGACGTATTCCCGACCTCCGTCCACATCGCCGTGACCGGGGCACTCATCGAGCAGTTGAAGCCGGCCCTCGCACACCTCGCGGAGGCGCTGGAGGAGAAGGCGGAGCTCTGGCAGGATGCCGTCAAGCCCGGCCGCACGCACCTCATGGATGCGACGCCGGTCACACTCGGCCAGGAGTTCGGCGGTTATGCAGCGCAGATCCGCTTCGGCATCGAGCGCATCGAGGCTGCGCTCCCCCGCGTCGCCGAGGTTCCGCAGGGCGGAACAGCCGTCGGCACCGGCATCAATACGCCGCTCGGTTTCCCCGAGAAGGTCATCGCCGAGATCGCCTCCTCGAGCGGCCTCCCCATCACCGAGGCACGCAACCATTTCGAAGCGCAGGCGAACCGCGACGGGCTCGTGGAAGCATCCGGCGCACTCCGTACGATCGCGGTGTCGCTGACGAAGATCAACAACGACCTGCGTTGGATGGGCTCCGGGCCGAACACGGGCCTCGGCGAACTGCAGATCCCCGACCTCCAGCCGGGTTCCTCGATCATGCCCGGCAAGGTGAACCCCGTTGTCCCGGAAGCCGTGCTCATGGTCTGCTCGCGCGTCATCGGCAACGACGCGGCGATCGCGTGGGCAGGCGCATCCGGCTCCTTCGAGCTCAACGTGCAGATCCCGGTCATGGGAACAGCGCTGCTCGAGTCGATCAGGCTGCTGTCGAACGCCTCGATCGTACTGGCGGACAAGACCGTCGCCGGCCTCGAGGCGAACACCGACCGCGCGGCGACGCTCGCCGGGATGAGCCCCTCGACCGTCACGCCGCTGAACCGGCTCATCGGTTATGAGGCCGCCGCGAAGATCGCGAAGCACTCGGTTGCAGAGGGGATCACGGTGCGCGAGGCGGTCGTCGATCTCGGATACGTCGAGCGCGGCGAGGTCTCGGAAGCAGATCTCGATAAGGCACTCGACCTGCTTTCAATGACACACCCCGGCGTCGCGAAGTAGGCAAGAGCAACGCCGAAGGGGCGGGTCGGTTCACTGCATCGAACCGCCCGCCCCTTGTCAATGCGCCGTCGACGCTGTGCCGAAGTGCTTGGTTTCTCTCGGTGTGTCAAACGAAACCGAGCACTTCACGTCGCAGGTCGCACAGCGTCAGTTCACGCAGCGAGCGCGTCCGAAATCTCGCGGTGGAGCCGCAGCAACGGCTGCGTGCGCTCTTCGGGTCCGCGTCCGAAACCGCACTCGGTGCCAATGCCGAAGCTGCCGACCGCGGTGCGTGCCGCGACGGCTCGGCGCACCGCGCCTTCGACGCCGTCCTCATGGTGCACAAGGCCCAGGAAGACCTGCGTCTCGCCCCACTCGACGTCGGCGAGCGGCGCGAAGTATGCTTCGTCGTCACGGTCGATTGGCACGGGCAGATGAATCCAGTCGACGCGCCGGTCGATACCGGCGATCGCACCGCCCGCGACTCTCGCAAGGAGCGAGGCGTCCTCCGGCTGCACGAAGTGCTCCTCTTCGACGTCGCCGTAACAGAGGTGGTAACCGAGTTGCACGCCATCGGGCACCGCCGCACCGAGGACGGACAACCGTTCGACGACACCGGCTACGTCGACACCGTCCCACCAGGGTTCGATCTGAAACACCGGCTTGCGGTCGCGCTCGAAGATCGCGAACTCAGTTGCGACATCCCACTGGATGGCAAGATCCTCAGCCGGAATCGCCTCGGTGATCGCGGCCACTTCACGCAGGAGCGCGTCACGGTAGACGAGCTCGAACTCCGCGCGCTCCTCGGGAACGATGGATGCGGCGACAACGCCCGCCGCTGTCGGCAGCGACACCTGGAAGCGAGTTCCGGCAGCGATCTCGCCCGCGTCGCGCAATCGCGTGAAGACTCCGTACGATTCGATCGCGGCGTCTGCGTAACCCAGCGGTGGCAGATCGACCGGGCCGACCTGCCGGAAGAGTCGCACGTCGAACAGACCGCGGATCTTGAATCCGGGTTCACCAACTCGTTCGAGGCCGTCGACCTCGTCGAACAGCAGTTTCTGGAATTGAATCCAGTAGAAGCGGTCACCGACCTCACCGTCGGGAATTCGCTCCGCGCCGACGGTTGCCACGGCGCGGAACACGGATTCGACGTCGGGCAGCGAGACACTGCCGACGAGCTGAACGGGTGCTGCAATTGTCATACCTCCATTGTGCGCCCGCAACCGACATCGCGCTCGAATGTGACGAACTGCGTCAGACTCCCCATCCGCGACGTAGCCGAGTCACGCTGCCGGTCGGCGCGAAGCCACTCGAGTTCGGTGAGCCGGTCAACTCCCGCAGCCCCGAAGTGCTTGGTTGTTGCCGAAACGTGCCGAGCTGCTTGGAAAATACCGGCGTGTCGCAAGAAATCCAGCAGACCGGAACACACCGGGAAGCCGCGTCCCGAGTGAAGATCCGCTACCGGATGTGCCGCTCCAGCACCTCGAGGAACCGTTCCCGCTGTTCGAGGTGCGGCGAGTGCCCCGCGTTTTCGAACACGACCTCCTCGTAGGGGCCGTAGCGCTCGAGCACGCTGCGCGTCTGCGCGAGCATCGGCGTCGGCGGTGCGACCTCGTCGCCCGGCCAATCTGGTACGACGCCGAGCTTGCCGAGCGTATTGAAATCGAACAGCGACTCATCACCGACGATCACGTCGTGCGCGCCCCGCAGCCACAGCACGGGCGGTTTCCGCTCGAGTGCCGTAATCGCCGACCAGTCAAGATGCTTCCCCGACATGGCGTTCAGCACGCCGCTGTCCCCCGCGGCGAACCCCGGCCAATGCTCGCTCGTCACCCCGTTACCCGGATAGTTGCCGTCCCCGGTCTTGGTCGAGAGCATCGCTTGCACCCAGACGTCTTCGTGATCGTCGCCGAACCCCGGTGCGACGTAGCTGCTGCGGAACACCGCCCGCGGAGACGCCTGCGATTCGTCCCCTGTCTCACCGGCAGCGAGCAGCTGGACGAACTCCTGGTTGACGCCGAGACCGCCCGTTCCGGCGCCGTCGTCGGTCATGAGCGTGCCGTCGACGCGGGTGCCGAAGCCGAACGGCGGCACCGTCGCGATGAGGGTCAGACTCGCGACGAGCTCCGGCCGGTCGATCAGCAACTGCGCGATGACGCCGCCGCCCATCGACCATCCGACCAGGTGCGCCGTGGCAATGCCGAGTGCGTCCATAACCGCCGCAACATCGTCGGCGAAGTCTCGCAGTCCCCTCGACGCATCCACTGCGAGCGCTTCGCTCTCTCCGAAGCCGCGCAGGTCGATCGCATAGCTCTCCCGCTCCAGCCCGAGCATGGCCGGTTGGAAGAAGAGGGACGACGATACGTTGCCGTGGATGAAGACGACGGGGACACCCGCGCCGCGGCGGTGGAGAACGTTCGCGGAGATGCGGTCCGTCGCTACTCGCCGCTGCTCGATTCCTTCGAAAATATTCGTCATGACTCCTCCTTGAGCTTGTCGACGACCGCCGCAACCGCTTCGCTCAGCACGACGGTGTAGTGATTGGTGTCCGGCATGCGCAGGACGGTCATCGCCGGCAGGCGTTTGCTCCACTGCTCGAGCCAGCTCGACGGGTAGAGTCCTGGCTCTTCATCGAAGAGTCCGCGCGGGCTGACGAAGACCGTGAACGGCATGCGCAGCGATTCGAGTGCCTCCGTGTGCCCCCCGCTGCCGTCCAATTCGCCCATGTTCGTCGCGACCGCTTGCGGGTTCGCCGTCGGCTGGAACCCGTCGTCGACGGGGAAGAGGTCGTATCGGACGTACCGGTCGATCTGCTCGTTCCAGTACGGCCCGAAAGCGGGATGCTCACGCCAGAACTCGCGATAGGCATCCGGAGTCGGGAACCGCATCGTCAAGCGTTCGATCGCGGGCCCCAGCACGTCTTCCGGGCGACTGTTCTCCTCGGTGGGGAGTGGAATGCCGCCGTCGATGAGTGTGAGTTCACCGACGAGCTCTGGACGTTCCGCTGCGAGCCGCACGCCCACGAAGGCGCCCATCGAGTGCCCGACGACACGCACTCCTCGCCAGCCGAGGTACCCGAGTGCTGTCGCCATGTCGCGACCGTGCTGCTCCAGGTCGAAGGGGCCGGGGAGTTCACGCGATCGGCCGCGACCCCGCAGGTCGAGCGCCAGCACCGGCGAGCCCAGCAGCTCGGCGAAGCGGTGAAACGACGTGTGGTTCGCCGTGATGCCGTGGATGGCCAGCACGGGGTCGCCGGGAGCGCTCTCGTTCCAGAGCGCCCCGTGCAGGTAGCCGCCCTCAACGGGGATGTCGACGATCCGCTCCGTCATCTGCGCCGCGGTCATCGTGCGCTCCAGCCGCCGTCGATCACCTGCGAGGTGCCCGTCACCATGCCCGCGTGCTCGTCAGCAAGCCAGAGCGCGAGCGAGGCGATGTCGTCGAGCGGCACAAGCCGCTTGATCGCGGGCTCCGTCAGCATGATCTTCTCGAGCACTTCGCTCTCGGATATGCCGTGCGTGCGCGCTTGATCCGCGATCTGCTTCTCGACGAGCGGCGTCAGAACATACGCCGGGTTGATGCAGTTCGACGTAATGCCGTGCTCTGATCCCTCCAGCGCCGTCACCTTCGACAACCCCTCGAGGCCGTGCTTCGCCGCAACGTAGGCCGACTTGAATGCGGATGCCCGGATCCCGTGCACGCTGGACAGGTTGATGATTCGACCGAAGCCGCGTTCGATCATGCCCGGCATCGCCGCCTTGATGAGCAGGAACGGCGCTTCGAGCATGATCCTGTGCAACAGCCGCCACGCTTCCGGGTCGAAGTCCACGATCGACGAGACTCGCTGCAGCCCGGCGCTGTTCACGAGGATGTCGGTGTCGAGCGCCAACCCGTCGAGAGCAACCGTGTCGGCAAGATCCACCTGCCACGCGTTCCCCCCGAGTTCATCCGCGACCCTGGCTGCGGCATCCGCATCGATGTCGGCGACCGTGACCTCGGCGCCCTCGGCTGCGTAAGCCTTCGCGATCGCCTCCCCTATTCCGGAAGCACCGCCGGTGACAACCGCTCGCTTTCCAGTAAGTCGACCCATGACTCAGCCCCTCTCGTCTCGGCCCGTGCCCAGCGCTCGCTGCACAAAGGCGACCATCTCGTCGAACACGTGCTCTGGAATGCGCGCTTCCTGCTCGCGTTCCCACAGGACGTAGCGCATGCCGATCATCTCGCCGACGCCCATGAGCGCCCACGCCGTCACCTCTGGGTCCTGCTCGGCGATCTCGCCTTCGCGAAGCGCGTCCTGCAGACCATCGATGTAACCGCTGACGATGCGCTCGTAGTGCCCTCGCATCGATGCGGGCGATACCTGCTCAGCCTCGCGCACGACGCGGTAGAGCGCCGGATGCTCGGCCGTGAATCGGAAGAACTCGCGGAATCCCTCCCGCTCCGACTCGGCTCGGTTCGCGCCGCGCGCTGCTCCTTCGCTCATCGCGTGGCGCACCCTGCGGTTGAGATCCTCGACGAGTTGCTCGAACACATCGAGCTTCGACGAGAAATACAGGTAGAACGTGCCCTGTCCGACACCAGCCCGCTGCGTTATCTTCGTGATCGACGCGAGCTGATACCCGAGCTCGGCGAAGACCTCCTCGGCTGCCGTCAGAATCTTCGTCTTCGTCAGCTCTCCGCGCTTCGTTCTCGGTTCGTTCACCTTCGCTCCTGGATCATGGTCGCCGCGAGCGCACGCCGCAGCACTTTCCCGCTCGAGGTGCGCGGGATGGCACGCACTCGAACGAACTCTTTCGGCACTTTGAATCTCGCGATCTGCGGCAGCAGATGGTCGACGAGCTCGTCATCGTGAACCTCTTCTTCGAGCACGACCCAGGCGACGAGCCGTTCTCCCCAGCGCTCGTGCGGGATGCCCGCGACAGCCGCATCGCGCACCTGCCGGTGCGAGACCAGGGCTCGCTCGACTTCGAGAGGAGCAATCGTCTCGCTACCGGAACGTACGATGTCCTTGATGCGGTCGAGGAACGCGACGGCGCCGTCCGGGCGGCGTTCGACGAGGTCGCCGGTGCGCAACCAGCCGTCGAAGAATGCCGCGTTCGTCGCCTGTTCATTGCGGAAGTAGCCCGAGAATACCGCCGGCGTCCTGACCAGCAGTTCTCCTTTCGCGGGGCCGATTTCGATACGCCCGTCGGTGAGCACCGCGAGGTCGACACCCGGATACGGTTTTCCTATAGACGTACCGTTGCTGCCGCCGAGGTCGATCGTGACGTTCGGCCCGGCTTCCGTCAGACCGTAGCCCTGCATGGGGTGCACTTCTCGCTCGCGCAGGCGCGTCAACGTCGCCGCATCGATCAGGCCGCCGCCCACGACGACCGTCTGCAACGACGTCAAGTCGCGCGCATCGAAGTCGGGATGCTCGACGATGTCTCTGAAGATCGTCGGAACTCCCATGAACGCCGTCACGCCGTGACGCTCGATCAATGCCAGGGTACGACCGGGGTCGAACGTGCGCTCGAGCACCAGCGTTGCTCCCACCCACAGGGCGAGCAGCGGTTGAATGTTCCAGCCGGCGACATGAAACTGCGGCAGCACCTGCAGCACGACATCGTCGGAACGCATGGGGTTCGCGCGGGCGAGCGAGATGTTCGCCCAGGCGCAGTTCGCGTGCGTGAGCACGACGGCTTTCGGCCGGCCGGAGCTGCCCGATGTGAAGATCATGAGCAGCGGGTCGTGGTCCTCGACCCGCTCCTTCGCATCGGGAGCCGCCACGGCATCCGGCACCGCTCTTTCGATGCCGGCTGAGCCCATCGTGACGATCTCGATCGTGTCCGTCGCAGCGCTCGCCAATCGCTGGAACTCGTCTTCCACGACGAGCAGCGCGGGTTCGCTCAGCTGCAGCTGCGCGGCGAGTTCGCGCGACGTCAGCCGCCACGACATGGGCACGAGGACTGCACCGATCTTGGCACAAGCGAAGAACAGCACGATCTGGTCCGCCGTCGATCCACTGAGCGTCGCGATGCGCGTACCGGACCCGAACCCCGCCTGGCGCATCCGCATCGCAAGCGCGCCGGCTCGCGACTCCAGTTCCCCGTATCCGACTGAGACACCGCGATCGACGATCGCGACTCTGCGGGGTTCGGTGCGAGCCGCGTCGCTGATCCAGCGGCCCAGCGTCAGTGCGTCATTGCCCATTTGCCGATGCTTTCACATCCATTGTGCGAACGCCCTTGGCGGAGCGCGTTGTCAGCGTCTTCGCAAGGCCCGCAATCCCGCCGGGGGCGAACATGACCACGAGCACGAACAGCATGCCGAGGATGAACAGCGGCTCCGAGAGCGGGATGCGCAGCACGTCGGGCAGCGACTGGATCCAGCCGCTCGAGGCGAGTGCGGAGAGCCGTTGGTCGAGGATCGTGTAGACGATGCCGCCGACGATCGCGCCCCAGCGATAGCCGACGCCGCCGAGCACGACGATGACCAGCAGCGTCAGCGTGAAGTCTGCGATCGTGATGCGAGGCGTCGCACCCGACTGCAGCAGCACGAACCCTATGCCGGCGACCGCCGCCAGGACGCCCGCGACGGCGAACACGAACAGGCGCACCGTGTACGGGCGCAGACCCAGTACGCGCACGCGCAGTTCGTTCTCGCGCGTTGCCGCGAGCACGTGGCCCAAGCGAGAGTTCTGCACCCACACGCAGACCAGGTAGGCGATGACGAGGATCGCGAGCGCCAGCCAGTACAGGTTCCGGGTGTTCAGCACGCCGACGAGCGCGTCCGGCAGGAAGTTGACCGGCACCGTCACGCCTTCTTCGCCGCCCGTGAGGCCACCCGTGTTTCGTCGCACGAGCACGTTGAACGCCTGCGCGAACGCGAGCGTCACCATGGCGAAGGAGATGCCGGTGACACGGAGTGCGAGGGCGCCGACGAGGTTGCCGACCGCGACGGCGAGGCCCAGTGTCAGGATGATGGCGATGAGGAACACCGCCGATTCGGGCACCTGCGGTGCCAACAGCCGCATCATGACCGCGAGCCCGTAGGCCCCTGCGGCGAAGAACAGTGCGTGACCGAACGAGAGCATGCCGCCGACGCCGAACAGCAGGTGGTAGCTCAGTGCGAGCGCTGCGATGAGCATCGCGTAGGCGAGCATCGAGAGCGTGCCGGGTGTGTAGGTCGGCCCGGGCAGGATGCCGGGGATGTTGATCGCGAGCAGCGGGAGGACAGCAGCGACGACGATGAGCGCGACGCCGATGCCGATCTTGAACCAGATGGATGAGAATCGTTGCATTGCCGTCCCCTAGTGCGTCGTCTTCTTGCCGAGCAGACCGGTGGGTTTCACGAGCAGTACCGCCGCGAGCGCCAGGACGACCGCAAGGTCCCCCGTGCCGCCCAGGTAGAAGTTCGCGAACTGCTGGATGACCGCGACCAGGACGGCGGCGATGGCTGCTCCGGAGAGCGAGCCGAGGCCGCCGATCACGGTCACGATGAACGCGTAGATCAGGAGCGACGTGCCCTGGTGCGCTGCGACCTGGCCGTAGTAGACGGAGGCGAGCACGCCTCCCAGCCCGGCCGCGGCACCGCCGATTGCGAAGACGATCGTGAACGCTCGCCGCACGTCGATGCCGAGCGCCGTGACCATGGTGCGGTTCTCGACACCGGCGCGGATGATGAGCCCGTACTTCGTCTTCTTGAGGAACAGTACGATCAGCCCGAGCACAAGCGCCGCGCAGCCGATGAGCAGCCATCGGTCGTTCGGTATGTTGGCGCCCAGGATGTTCGTCGTCTGCCCCAGCCACGCGGGCTTCGCGATCCGGATGGGGTCGCTGCCCCAGATGCCCTCGAACAGCGCGACGGTTGCGAGCCCGAGGCCGACGGTCACGAGCACCTGCTCGATGTGCCGGTTGTAGAGCTTCCTGATGAAGACGAGCTCGGTGATCGCGGCCGCTATCGCGCCGGTCGCGATGCCGACGAGCATCCCGATCAGCAGACCGGCCCAGGTGCCGTCGGAGACCCGGCGGCCGACCTCCCAGCCGAGGAAGCCCGCGAGCGTCAGGAACGACCCGTGCGCGAAGTTCAGCACGCCCATGAGGCCGTAGATCAGCGATAGGCCGCTCGCGACGAGGAAGTAGAGCGCGCCGAGGCCGACGCCGGTGATCAGCAACAGCAGGATGGTGCTCATGCGTCGTCCTTTCCCGCGGTGACCCCGAGATAGCGGTGCACGAGGTCGGAGTCGAGGAATTCCCGTGCGTCTCCCGTGTGCACGACTCGGCCGCCGGAGAGGACGATGACGGAGTGCGCCAGGTCGCGCACGACCTGCAGATTCTGCTCGACCAACAGCACGGGAGTCTTCTCTGCAACAGCTTTCAGCGCCTCCGTGACCTCGGTGACGATGCGAGGCGCAAGACCCTTCGTGGGCTCGTCGACGAGCAGCAGTCCGCGCTGTTCCATGAGCACTCTTGCGAGTGCAACCATCTGCTGCTGACCGCCCGAGAGCGTTCCCGCCTGCTGTTTCGCGCGTTGGCGCAGCTCGGGGAAGAGCCTGTCCACCGTCTCGCGATTGCCGCTGTCTCCCAGGATGGCGAGCCGTAGATTCTCTTCCACCGTCAGCGAACCGAACACCTCGCGGTCTTCCGGCACGTAGCCGATGCCGCGCTGCACGACCCTGTGGGTCGGGAGCTTATCGATCGACGAACCGCGGTAGGTGATCTCACCGGTTCGGTCGATGATCCCCAGCAGTGCTTTGATCGTCGAGGTCTTTCCTACGCCGTTGCGTCCGAGCAGCGCTGTCACGCCCGTGTCGGCAACCGTGAAACTGACGTCCTCCACGACCTGCTGCCCCGCGACCGATGCGAAAAGCCCTCGCACGCTGAGCACCGCAGTGTCTTGTTGCTGCTCGCTCATACAGCCGCCCCCAGGTACGCCTCCTGCACACGCGGATCCGCCGTGATCTCATCGGGCGTGCCGATCGCGAGCAGTTTTCCGTGATGCATGACTGCGACCCTGTCGACGAGGCCGAGGAGCACCTCCATGTGGTGTTCCACCATCAGCACCGTTCGACCCGACCTGTGCAGTGTGCGGATGATCTCCACGAGCCCCGGCACGTCCCCTGAGCCGACGCCTGCCATAGGTTCGTCGAGGAGTACGACGGACGGCTCGGTGGCGAGGAGCATCGCGATCTCCAGCTTGCGCTTATCGCCGTGCGACAGCACTCCCGCGTTCGTCTCGAAGTGGGCGTCGAGGCCGACCTCCTCCAGGCGTTCCCTCGCCTCCGCGGTTGCCCGATCGTGCTTTCTCGGGAACAGCCAGGGGCTTGTCGCACCACCGAGCTTGATCTGCGCGGGGATGCGCACGTTCTCGAGCGCGCTGAGATCGGGAAAGACGCTGGAGGTCTGGAAAGTACGGCCGATACCGGCTCGCGCCCGGCCGTGCACGGATGCGCGGGTGATGTCGTCGCCGGACATCGTGAGCGAGCCGCCGGTCGGTTGCATGAGACCGCTGATCACGTTGAACAGCGTCGTCTTTCCTGCGCCGTTGGGGCCGATAACACCGACCATCTCGCCCTCGGCGACGCCGAACGATACCTCCTCGAGGATCTTGGCGCCACCGATGCGGAGGCCGATCTCGTGCAGTTCGAGCGCGAGGTCGTTCATCAGTCCTCCGCGACGGGAGGTGCGACCGATTCGCCGTCGACGGTGTCGAGCAGCTCCGGCACCCAGACGCCGTCTTCCTCGACCATCCCTACGTGGAACATCGGCTGAATCAACGCGTGATCCTCGGCGCGAATCGTGAGCGTGCCCTTGACCGAATCGAAGCTCCAGCCCTCGAGCGCCGTGATCATCGCATCGACGTCGCCCCTGCCTTCCGTGATCGCGTGCACGAGCATCTGCGCCGCGACGAAACCGTCGACCGTGAAGAGGTCTGCCTCGTGCCCGGCCTCTTCGAGGTACGCGTCCATCGCCTGCGCCGCTTCGTTATCCGTGACGCCTGGGAAGTAGTGGTTCAGGAAGTCGATGTCGCCGGTGCCCGGGCCGTAGGCCTGGTACGAGGCCCTGTCCGCGAGCCCCGTCACGACCGTCGTATCGGAAAGCACGTCCTGCTGCGCGAGTGCCTCCCACATCGCACCCGTCGTCGCTCCCGCCCACGCGACGAACACGAGGTCGGGGTCGGCGGAGCGGATCTGCTGCGCGAACGGCGTGAACTCGGTGGCGTCCTCGGCGACGAGAATCGACTCGACGTCGGCGCCCTCGGCGCCCAGCACCGCCTCGACCGAATCGACGTTGCCCTGCCCGAACGCGTTGTCCTGCGCGAACACCACGATCTTGGCATCTTCGAGGTCGTCGAGGAAGGTCGCTGCGGTCGCGACGTCCTGGTAGGTCTGCCGCCCGGAGCGGAACGTCTCGTCGTTGATGCCGGTGACGGGGTCGGTCGCGGCGGGGCCGGAGATGAACAAGACGTTGTTCTGCGCTGCCTGCTCCGACACCTGCAGCGCGACACCGGATGCTGCGGAACCCGCGAGAATCTGGAAACCCTGGCCGATGAGGTCCTTCGACTGATTGACCGCGGTGTCGGGGTTGCCCTGATCGTCGACCCATTCGATCGTGAGGTCGATGCCATCGATCTCGCCGGTGCCTCCGGTCGCGTAGTCGAGCCCCGCTTCGAACCCGTGCCGGTATGCCTCGCCGTACGTTGCGAGAGGGCCGGTTATCGAGGTGATCATGCCGACGTTCACTGGCGTGTTGCCGCCCGTGCCCTCGTCACCTCCCGACTGATCGGGAGCACACCCTGTGAGCACTAGGCCGGCGGTGAGAATACCCACCGCCGCAATCTTCGTTGACTTGCGCACTGCTTTGCCTTTCGCCTTTGAACGGTCCACGGAAATCCGCGATCTTCACCATAACATGACAGGTGGTTCAGGTTTCATGTTTGCCGCAACGAGCGCACGTAGACTGACACCATGCATCCGTACCCCGAAGCGCGCCGCGACGAGACACTGCCCGATGACCCGTACCGATGGCTCGAGGATGCGGACTCGCAGGAAACCGCGACATTCATCAGGAAGCAGAACGAGGTCAGTGAACCGATCCTGGAGCAGCTGCCGATGCGCGCACGGTTCCGGGAGAGCCTCACGAAGCTGTTGACCGCTCCGCGAACCATGGCTCCCGCGGAGCACGGCGGCTGGCTCTACGCCTGGAGGAGCGACGGCCGGAATCAGCCTGTGCTACTGCGATCCCGCACGCTTACTGGAATCGACGACGGCGAAACCGTGCTCGACCCCAACGCGCTTTCGGACGACGGCACGATCGCCGTCACCATCACGAGCTTCAATCAGGACGGCTCACTGCTCGCCTACGCAACCTCCGACGGCGGCTCGGACTGGCGGACGCTGCACGTGCTCGACCTCGAGACGCTGCAGCCGCTGCCCGATACCGTCGAGTGGGCGAAGTGGAACCGCCCCGAGTGGATGCCGGGAGGCCGCTCTTTCACGTACTGGGCATACCCGGCACCGGAAGGCAACGCCCTCACCGATCAGATGGCGCACGGTCAGCTCAGGGTGCACGGTATCGGCGAGAGCACGGAAGAGGACGCGGTGCTCTGGGAGTCCGAGAACCCGCAGCTGTTCGCCCGCCACTACCCCAGCGACGACTACTGGTTCGTGCTCTCCACCGACACGGGTTCGTCGAGCGGCAACGACCTCTCGGTAGCCGCGCACGACGACTACGTCTACCGGGATCTCGTGACGGGTCACGAGCACGAATGGACTCCCATCGGCATCCGCGAAGATCGTCTCTTCGTCGTCACCGACGCCGACTCGCCGCGCTATCGGCTCGTGACCTTCGATCTGTTCTCCGGCGAGCAGTCGACGATCGTGCCGGAGCACGATGAGGACGTGCTGCTGGATGCCGATCTCACGAGCGACGCACTCGTGCTGACGTACTCCCACGACGCGAGCCACAGAGCGCAGCTGTTCGCGTTCGACGGAACGCCCGGCGAGCATCTCCCGCTGCCGGAGGGCGTCTCGATCGTCGCTGTCAACACCTCCGAGGAGAGCAGGGCCGTCTTCGTCGGCACGCAGAGTTTCGTGGACGCGGGCACCGTCCACCGCATCGACACGGAGGGCACGCGAGTCACGAGCCGGGCATCCAGAGCGGCATCCTCGATCGAGGCGACGACCGAGCGCATCCGCCCCGTCAGCAAGGACGGCACGGTTGTTCCCGCCTTCGTCGTTCGCAAGGAGCCGGTGCAGGGCCCCACATTGATCTGGGGTTACGGCGGGTTCAACATTCCCATGAACCCTGAGTTTCGTGCAGTGCTCGCCGCGTGGGTCGAGGCGGGTGGAACGCTCGTGGTCCCGAACCTCCGCGGCGGCGGCGAGTTCGGGTCCGACTGGCATCGCGCCGGAACACTCGAGCGGAAGCAGAACGTCTTCGACGACCTCTTCGCGGTCGCCGAGTACGTGCGCGAGCACGGCATCGCTTCCACGCTCGCGCTGCACGGTCGGTCCAACGGGGGCCTGCTCGCCGGTGCTGCCCTCACGCAGCGCCCCGAACTGTGGGATGCCGTACTGCCGGGCGTGGGCGTGCTCGACATGCTCCGGTACCACCTGTTCACGATCGGCTGGGCCTGGAAGTCCGACTTCGGCGACCCGGACGACCCGGAGGTCGCAGAGTACCTCCGCGCATACTCCCCGCTGCACAATCTTCGAGAGGGCACGGAGTACCCGCCGACACTCATCACGACTGCCGATCGCGACGACCGCGTCGTGCCGGCGCACTCGTTGAAGTTCGCTGCGGAGCTCCAGCGGGTGCAGTCTGGTGACGCCCCGGTCCTGCTGTCGGTCGACACGAGGGCAGGTCACGGGATGGGCAAACCCAAGGATGCGCAGGCCGCCGAATTCGCCGACCAGTTGGCGTTCGCCGCGTACTGGACCGGCTTACACGACTAGAGCAAGCGCGAACGCGGTGCCTCTTCTCGGTCAATAGCGGCAACCATCGAGATAATTGCTTGGTCGGCGATATAGACCGAGAGAGGGCGCCGGACATGCGGTCCCGACGATGCCGAGAATCCCGCCGTGCGCACCGTCGATCGAGACGTCCTCGACGGTCTCAACGGGCGTTCCACGCCGCGAGGGTGAGTGAGCGCTTGCGGATGAAAGTCTCCTGGGGGTTCTAACGAGACTCCCCTAGCGGTAACAACTCTCGGCACACTCCCCAATTCGGATTGTCACGGAACGAAGCAATCGACCGCGAACGCTGCGAGGAGCCCCAGCAGGAGGAAGGGGCCGAACGGCAACGTCCGATGCCCGAACACGAGCATGACGAGCCCCGCCAGGCCGCCGAACACGAAGGATGCGCTGAGCGCTACGAGCGGCACCAGGGGTGTTCCCGAGACGGCCAGAACGATGGCTGCTCCCAGTTTCAGATCGCCCATGCCCATTCCACCGGCGAAAGCGAGCACAGCGAGCAGGAGTGCGCATCCCGCCGCAACGGCAGGGCCGAGCCAGTTGCCGGACAGCGCGTGGATCATCGTCACGGCTGCGGCAACCGCGAGGGTCGGCAGGGTGAGCGGATTCGGCAGCCTACGCACGGCGATATCGATCCGCGCGAGCGCCGGACCGACGAGCGCAATTGCTCCGACACCGACCGCTGTGAGCCAGTGCAGCCCTGCCAGCGCCGTCACCGCGACGACCGCGAGGGCCAAAAGACCGCCCGCGATGAGATCGGTGGTGGTGAGGCTCCAGCTTCGCTGCTCCATAGCGGTACGGTAGCGACCGTTGGCGCCGGCGTGCGCTGCGTTATCCACAACCGTGGGGGCCGGGAGTTTGGTACTGTCTCCGCGTGTCCGTCTCGCAGCTGTCAGCCAGCACACAGAACTATCTCAAAGCCATTTGGAGCCTGCAGGAGTGGTCGGATGACCCCGTGACGCCCTCCGCGCTCGCAGCGAAAGTGGGTGTCAAGCTCTCGACCGCATCCGATGCCGTGCGGAAGATGGCGAAGCAGGGCCTCATCGAGCACACACCGTACAGCCCTGTTTCGCTGACGACCCAGGGGCACGCGCACGCCGTGCAGATGGTGCGACGCCACCGGCTCATCGAGACCTTCCTGGTGCGGGTGCTCGGGTACCGCTGGGATCAAGTGCACGACGAAGCGGAGGCGCTCGAGCACGCGGTCTCCGACTTTCTCGTGCACCGCATCGACGAGCACCTCGACCACCCCGATCGTGATCCGCACGGTGATCCGATACCCATGGCGGACGGCACGATGCGCGTTCCCGACACCGTCGTGCTGACGTCACTCGAACCCGGTATACAAGCCCGTGTCGAGCGCATAGCCGACGACGACCCGGAGCTGCTGCAGTTTCTCGCGGATCACGGCATCGGGGTCGGGACGCGGCTCAGCCTCCGTGCCGGCAGCCCGTTCTCCGGCGCCGTCGGCGTCATACTCGAGGGGCGGCCCGAGCCGCTGACGCTCGGAGCCGCTGCGACGGACGCTGTTCGTGTGCAGTCCTTCGACGACGCATGAGTCTCATCACGATGAACACGGCGACGAACACGACACCGTAGAAGACGGCCATGCCCGCGCTGGTCGCAGCGTTCAGTGCGTAGGCGATCCAGAACCCCCCGAGCGCGCCGCCCACAGCGAAGACCACGGTCAACGCGAGCATCACGGGCAGTCGCCGACTGAGCAGGTACGCCGTCGCGCCCGGCACGATCATGAGCGCGATCACGAGAATCGCGCCGGCTGCGTTGAAGGCTGCAACGACCGTCAGTGAGACGAGGAACATGAACGAGACATTCAAAAGGCCGACGCGCATGCCGAGCGTTCTTGCGAACTGCGGGTCGAACGTCGTCACCTTCAGCCGAGAGTAGAAGACGGCTAGGAACAGCGCGTTCAACGCGAGTACGGCAAGCATGACGTACAGGTACGAGGGCCCTATCGAGACGCCTCCCACGGTCAGCTGATGCCACGCCGCGAGGTTCAGATCGCCCACGAGCACCGCGTGGGTGTCGAGATGGATGTGCGCGAAGTTCGTGGACACGAGGATGACACCGACGCTGAACAGTGCCGGAAAGATCAGACCCTGTGGTGCGTCGCCCGTCACGAGGCCCGTGCGGATGAGCCACTCGTTGCCGATGACGACGACGAGCCCCGAGAGCGCCGCACCGATGATCAACAGCGGTGAGTCGAGACTGTGCGTGAAGAAGTAGCCGACGACGATTCCCGGAAGTACGGCGTGGCCTATGGCATCCACGAGCATCGAGTTCTTCCTGAGCACGACGAATGCCCCCGGCAGAGCGCACGCGAGTGCCGTCACGACGGCCAGGAGCGCAGTTCCGACGACGAAGCTCACGATGCGGACCCCGTGAGTTCGCGTTTCAGAGTCGCTCTCGCTCTCATTCTCCCGACGAAGTGCATGACGATGCTTCTCCTGGGCGACAATACGAGCGAGAGCACGAAGATCGCGAACATCGTCAGGACGATGAGCGGACCGGTCGGCACATTACCCATGGCGATCGACAGATAGGCTCCGACACCGCTGCCGACCGCACCGAAGACGGCTGAGAGCACGACCATCCCCCGCAGTGTCCTGGTCCACTGCCTCGCCGCTGCAGGAGGAGTCACGACGAACGCAACCATCAGCACGAGCCCCACCGCTTTGACCCCGATGACCGTTGCGATCACGATCGTCGTGAACATGAGCGTGTCGATCACCCGAGCTCTGAATCCCAGCACGGAGGCGTGATCGGGGTCGAATGTGCGCAGCGCGAACTCCTTCCAGAACACCAGCATGAGCACCAACGCGACAGCTCCGACGACGATGCTCGTGACGAGATCGGCTCTCGTGATGACCGATGCGTTACCGAAGAGATAGTCCTGGATGCCGCCCTTGCCGGGAAAGGCCCCGTTCGCGATAACGCGCATCAGCAGCATCCCGGCACCGAAGAAGATCGTGAGCGCGACCGCCATCGCCGTGTCGATCCTGATCTTCGAGTGGCGGCTGACACCGTTGGCGAACAGTACCGCGATCGTGCCGATGACGACGGCTCCGACGATGAGGCCGACCATGTTGCGCCCGTCGGTGCCCAGCACGACGACTGCTGCGAGGAACGCCAGCAGCGTACCCGGCAGCGCTGCGTGCGAAATGACGTCGCTGATGAGCGACTGCTTCCGCAGGTAGGCGAAACTGCCGAGCGCACCTGCGACGAGGCCGATGACGACGGTACCGGAGAAGATCGTCCGGTAGGTGTGGTTGTCGAAGAAGTCGAGCGGGCTCATCATGCGATTCCCGTCAGCGGGAACTCCTCACCGGAGTCGTACGTTACCCGGATGTTCTCGGCGGTGAAGACGTCGTCGACCGGCCCGGACGCGACGATCGCGCCGCTCAGGAGGGTGACCTGATCGCAGTAGTCGCGCACGGTCGCGAGGTCGTGGTGCACGATCACGATGGTCTTGCCCTGTTCGCGCAGTTCGTGCAGCACGCGCACGATGGCCTGCTGGCTCTTCGCGTCGACCCCCTGAAAGGGCTCGTCCATGAAGAAGATGTCCGGGGCCTGCACGAGCGCACGCGCCAGGAACACACGCTGTCGTTGCCCTCCCGACAGCTCACCTATCTGGCGCGCAGCCAGGTCGGGGATGCCGACCTGCTCCAGGGCCAGCTCGGCCCGTTCCCGCTCCTGTCTGCCGGGCCGCTTGATCCAGCCCAGGCCGCCGTAGGTGCCCATCGTGACGACATCCCGCACGGTCGTCGGGAAGTCCCAGTCGACGCTCGTGGACTGCGGCATGTATCCGACCCTGCGTCGAACCCTCTGCAGGGGCTTCCCGAAAAACTCGGCCGAGCCGGTGAGCGGCCGAACGAGCCCGAGCATGGCTTTGATGAGCGTCGATTTTCCTGCGCCGTTGGGCCCGACGACGCCCATGACGACGCCGCTCGGCACCGCGAAGTCGACCCTGCGCAGCACCGGCCGCTCGTCGTACGCGACCGAGAGGTTGTTCGTGCTGCAGACGATCGTGTCGTTCCGGTGAGGGCTTGTCTCCTCCATGCCGCTACCGTCCAAGGGCTTCTGCGACGGATCGCGCGTTGTGTTCGAAAACACCCAGGTACGTGTCGACACCCGGTTCGGCTCCGAGCGAGTCCGCGTACAGTTCCGCGTCCAAGATCTCGACGTCCCAGCCACGCGACTGCACCGCCTCGCGCAGGCTCGTAATCGCCTGCGGATTCGCCTGGTTGTCCTGGAAGATCACGGGCACTTCGTGCTCGGCGATGAGGTTCGCGAGCCCCGAGAGCTCCTCGGCGCTCAACTGGGCCTCCGTCGAGATGAAGTCGGTCGCGTACACTTCGAGGTCGAACGCCTCGCCGAAGTACGCGAAAGCGTCGTGGCCGGTGATGAGGATGCGCGGTTCGGGAACATCCGCGAGCAACTCCTCGGCTTCCAGCGCGACCGTTTCGATCTCCTCGATATAGCGCTCTGCGTTGGCCGTGTACTCGGATGCCCGGTCCGGGTCCGCGTCCGCGAGTTTCTCGGCGATGTTCGCGACGATGAGCGACCATGCGTCCGGGCTGTTCCACACGTGCGGGTCGAAGAGCGCATTGCCTTCGTGATCCGTTTCCGGCCAATCGAGCAGCAGTTCCTCCGGCAGCTGCTCGCCGACCGCGAGCTGCCGCTCGCCGAGGCTCTCGAGCTGGTCGATCATCTGCGCCTCGAGGAAGAGTCCGTTCCAGAACACGACATCGGCCGACTGAATCGTCTGGATGTCCCGCGTCGAAGGCTGGTAGGTGTGCGGGTCTCCCCCTGGCCCGACCATCGTCGTGACTTCGGCATCCGGCGCGATGTTCGCCACCGCGTCTGCGAGATACCCGGTTGTGGCGTACACCGTCAGCGGTAGCTCGCCGGGCCCTTCATCGCTCGAGGAGCACGCCGTCAACGACAACGACACGACCGCGAGCGCAGCGGCGGCGGAAAACAACGGTCTCGAAACGGCCAACGGGAACCTCATCTCGGTCGACTGAAATAAAATGTTCGTCTAGACGTAGTTCTCGATTGTAGACCTGCGAGTGGTGCTGAACGCAAGCGGCCCGAGGGGCGTGTCAAGTGTTCAGCACCACCCGCGTGATGCTTCTGCCGCTAACCGTCGAGAAGGCTCGTCACGAGCGCTGCGATCTCGCTCCGCTCCGATCGGGTCAGGGTCACGTGCCCGAACAGCTTGTGGCCCTTGAGCGTCTCGATGACGCTCGCGACGCCGTCGTGCCTGCCGACGCGCAGATTGTCGCGCTGGGCCACGTCGTGCGTCAAAACCACCCTGGAGTTCTGACCGATCCGGCTCAGCACCGTGAGCAGCACGTTGCGCTCGAGCGATTGCGCTTCGTCGACGATCACGAACGCGTCGTGGAGGCTGCGCCCGCGAATGTGCGTGAGCGGCAGCACCTCGAGCATCCCGCGATCAATGACCTCATCGAGCACGTTCTCGCTGACGACGGCACCCAGCGTGTCGTAGACGGCCTGGCCCCACGGATTCATCTTCTCGCTTTGGTCGCCGGGCAGGTACCCGAGCTCCTGGCCACCGACGGCGTACAGCGGACGGAACACGATGATCTTCTTGTGCAGGCGACGCTCCATGACGGCCTCGAGACCGGCCGCGAGCGCGAGAGCGCTCTTGCCGGTTCCCGCCGAGCCGCCCATCGACACGATCCCGACACTGTCGTCCAGCAGCAGATCGATTGCGAGTCGCTGCTCCGCCGAGCGACCGTGCACACCGAAGACGTCGCGATCGCCGCGCACGAGCTTGACCCTCCCCGCAGCCACAACGCGAGCGAGTGCGCTCCCCCGTTCGGAGGTTATGACGACACCCGTGTTGACCGGCAGGTCGGCGACGGCTCCCGAATCGATTTCCTCGTTCTCGTAGAGGTCGTTCACCTCGGCGCCGGACAGCGCGATCTCCTCAGTTCCCGTCCAGCCCGAATCCAGGGCCTGCTCCGCGAGGTACTCCTCGGCCGCGAGCCCGATCGAGGATGCCTTCACGCGCATCGGCATGTCTTTCGACACGACGCACACATCGAAGCCCTCGTTCGCGAGGTTCATCGCGACAGCGAGAATGCGCGAATCGTTGTCACCCAGCTGCAACCCGCTCGGCAGCACCTGCTGGTTCGAGTGGTTCAACTCGACTCGCAGGGTTCCGCCGTACTCCGTAGGAACGGGGAAGTCCAGGCGTTCGTGCACCTGCCGCAATTCGTCCAGGTTCCGCAGCGCCTTGCGAGCGAAGTAGCCGATCTCCGGATCGTGGCGCTTCTTCTCGAGCTCCGCGATGACGACGACCGGAATCACGATCTCGTGCTCTGCGAAACGATGCAAAGCCCCCGGATCAGACAAAAGAACGCTCGTGTCAAGCACGAACGTTCTTAAGACTGCCTCCTGGGGATGCGCCTCCTCCGTGCGCTTCCGACCCGAGCTTTTTGGTTGTGTTGTGGTCATATCGGCCGCCTCATATCGCTGATTTGCCTCTGACACTGCTGACGCTAGTCATCGATGCACCCCTTGGCGCCGAAAGACACGCGTACGGCACGAAATGTTCACCGAATCCGCAGCGACCGACAGATCAGCGCCCGAAGCGGCGACTCCGCAGGCCGAAGTCCCGCACGGCGCGAAGCAGGTCGACCTCGCGCAGGTCGGGCCCGAGCGCATCCATGAAGTAGAACTCGGAGTGGGCGCTCTGCCACAGCATGAAGTCGCTGAGCCGTTGCTCCCCAGAGGTGCGAATGACGAGATCCGGATCCGGCTGCCCCTTCGTATAGAGGTTTGCCGCGATGAGCGCTGGGGTGAGCTTATCTGCGAGCTCCTTCGTCGAGCCCTCGTGCGCTGCCAGAATCTCGCGCACGGCATCGACGACTTCGCTGCGACCGCCGTAGCCGACGGCGAGGTTCACCTGCATGCCGTCGCGGGATGCCGACTCGCCCGCCGCCTCCACGAGCGCGCTGCAGAGCCCCGCCGGCAGCTCGGTCGCGTTACCGACGTGCCTGACCCGCCAGTTCTCGGTCTGCGACACCTGGCGTGCGAGATCGGCGATGATGTCGAACAGATCGGCCAGTTCGGATTCGGCGCGACCGGAAACGTTGTCGTTCGACAGCAGGTACAGCGTCACGACTTTGACGCCGAGGTCGTCGCACCACTGCAGGAACTCGACCATCTTCGCAGCACCCGCTCGATGCCCGTGACCGACGGAGGCGAGCTCATTGAGCCGCGCCCAGCGTCGATTGCCATCGAGAATCATCGCGATGTGCCCTGGCACTCGTGTGCGCTGGATGTCTTTGCGCAGACGCCGCTGATAGTAGCGGTACGCCAACGAGGGCCACGAGCGCGATTTCGGCACCTTCTTACGGTAGCCCAGGTGAAACCGTATAGAGCATAGACGCAGCACAGGTGTACGCCCTACACTGTTTCATGTGACGAGTAATGCCCAACTCCTGGAACGGCCGAGCACTGTGAGCGAACCCGCGACGCCCCCCGCACAAGATGTGAAGCCGGCGCTGCGCGGCTGGATCCACGCCGCCACGGTGCCGCTGGCACTACTGGCCGGCCTCACCCTCGTTTCGCTCGCTCCGACGCCGGCAGCGAGGTTTTCTTCAGCGATCTTCACGGCCGCGAGCGTCGTACTCTTCGGCATGTCGGCCCTCTATCACCGCTTCAACTGGGGCCCGAAGGCGAAGGCAGCACTGCGTCGCATCGACCACGCCAACATCTTCTTGCTGATCGCCGGGACGTACACGCCAATGTCGGTTCTAGCGCTCCCCCCTGCGAAGGCCACGTTGCTGCTGTCGCTCGTCTGGGGCGGCGCACTGCTCGGCACCGCTGCGCGCGTCTTCTGGGTCGGCGCACCCCGATGGGTGTACGTACCCCTGTACGTCATCCTCGGATGGGCGGCGGTCATGTACATGGGCGATCTGCTCGCGTTCAGCGTTCCCATGACCGTGCTGATCATCGCGGGCGGTGTCGCGTACACGGTCGGGGCCCTCGCATATGCGCTCAAGCGACCCAACCCCTTCCCGAACCACTTCGGATTCCACGAGATCTTCCACACCCTCACGGTCATCGCATTCGGCTGCCACTGGGCCGCCGTGCTGATCGCCGCAATGCAGCACTGACGGCATTCGCACAGCGACTCGGCGTACCATCTTCATTTGGAAGTAGGTCTCGAGCTGCAGGGGTAACAGAATGCGCAAACGCCAACACCGTGTGTCAGCCCTCCCGGGCAGCATCGGCATGAGACGGCGCTTGCTGAGAGCCACCTCCGTTGCCGCAGCGCTCGCAGTTTCGCTCTCCGGCTGCATCTTCCTCCCGAGTCTCGCCAGCTGGTCGTCCGGGCCTCCCGCTCCTCCTATTCCGACGGCTTCCGACCCGATTCCGCCCACCTCCGAGCCGCCATCGATCGAACCGACTCCTGTCGACCCGACGCCGACCGACCCGACGCCGACCGAGCCGCCGAGCCCGACACAAGACCCGGGTGCGCTCGGAGAAGTTCGCGACGGGAACCCGCTGGAATCAGGCTCGGGAGTCTCCACGGATACCCCCTACGACCTCGTGATCCCGCCCTCGAGCGGAAACCCGGAGCCGGGTTCGGTCCCGCTCGGCAACGTCTCGGACGCGCGTGAGTTCAGCGAGTCGGAGGGCTCGTTCGTGACGCAGACGACCGGTCGCCTCTACATGACGTGGCCCGGTGACCGGCACGGCACTTGCTCAGGCACCGTCGTCAACAGCGATGAGGGCAACATCGTCCTCACAGCCGCCCACTGCCTCTACAGCCCCATATACCGCGAGATGGCCGAACGCGTGCAGTTCGTCCCCGCGGAGGCGGGAAACGGTTCCCACGCACCCTACGGCACGTGGGAGGGCGACCGCTGGATCGTCCCATCGATCTTCGCCGACACCGCCTACGAGGAGGACGGCTCCTCATACGGCGAGGGATGGGCGTACGACTACGCCTGGATCCGGCTGCACGCGAGCAGCTCGGGCGCCAACGTGCAGGAGTACACGGGCGGGCAGGGCGTCAATTTCACGCAGCAGTTCGACGGGGCGCAGTTCGTCGGCTACCCGACCAACGAGCCGTTCGACGGCAGCAGGCAGCGCGTCTGCTCGAGCACGCAGTTGGGTTTCGGTGACATGCACTGGCCGCACTTGACGATGTCGTGCACGATCTCCCCCGGCATCTCGGGTTCCGGATGGGTGACGGCAGTCGACCCCGACACGGGTGCCGGCTACGTCGGCGCCGTGTTCTCAACGCTCGTCTCCGACACCGTCTCAGGGTCGATGCTCGGCCGCAACTCCTACGATCTGCTGCAGGAGCTCCTCGCGATGTAGGCGCGTCGTCGCCGGTTAGCCGCAATACCGTCCATCTTGACGGTGACTGCCGGCACTCAGACGTCATCGGTGCCGATAGAGCCCTGGAGGTTCAGACGGTTCTTATCGGTCTGGATGCCGTCTGCACCCGTGAAAACCGTCTCGAACTGCCCCTAACCGAACGGCATTCGGCTAGTCCTCCACCTGACCGAATGCACCGCGCTCCTGCTTCTTCGCCTGCTTCGCAGACGCTCTCCTCTGCGCACGGTTTCCTGCCGTAGCATCGGCTTTCGCAGCCTGGCGGACAGCGGGGTTACCGGAGCGCTGCCGCTTCTTCTGCGACGCAGCAGACTGCTTCGCGCCGGTCTTCGACACCTGTGACGAACCATCCTCACTGGGTGCGGAGTAGGTCATCTTGCTCGTATCCACGGTCGGCGCATCTAAGCCGCCGCCAGTGACCTTGGGGGCCTCTGCATCACCGGTCTGCTGTACCTGCACATCGAGATTGAACAGGAAGCCGACCGACTCTTCGCGAATCGCGCCCATCATCTGCTTGTAAAGCTTGAAGCCCTCGTTCTGGTACTCGGTTTCGGGGTTCTTCTGAGAAAGCGAGCGGAGGCCGATTCCCTCACGCAGGTAGTCCATCTCGTAGAGGTGGTCGCGCCATTTCCTGTCGATGACAGAGAGGACGACGCGGCGCTCCAGCTGTCGCATGACCGGCTCGGTCAGCTCCTCTTCTCGGGTGTCGTACGCGATGTGCGCGTCCGAACGAAGCTCGCGAACGAGCAGATCGGATGAGAGTTTGTCTCCCGCCTCGGCGACAACCTCATCGATCGACAACGACACCGGGTAGATCGTCTTGAGGTCG
Organism: uncultured Agrococcus sp.; assembly: GCF_945915485.1. Lineage (GTDB taxonomy): Bacteria > Actinomycetota > Actinomycetes > Actinomycetales > Microbacteriaceae > Agrococcus. Next base: position 4,995 of record NZ_CAMEFJ010000022.1, on the reverse strand, counting down.
TTCCAGAGTGCATCGAGGTCCCAGTCGTCGCTGTTTCCGGCACTCGTGTACTCCAGCACCATGTCACCGACCGAGGCGTCGATGAAGGCGTTCACGCGCTCCTGCAGGTCGTCGCCCTCGAGGATGAGCCGCCGGTCGTCGTAGATCGTCTTGCGCTGGCGGTTCATGACGTCGTCGTACTTGAGCACGTTCTTACGCACTTCGGTGTTGCGCTGCTCGATCTGGCCCTGCGCATTCTCGATGCCCTTCGACACGATGCGCATCTCGATCGGCTCGGTGTCCTCTTCCGGGTCGATCTGCGAGAAGCGCTCGAAGAGCGACCCGCCCATGAGACGCATGAGGTCATCCTGCATCGAGAGGTAGAAGCGGCTGGCACCCGGGTCGCCCTGACGGCCGGAACGACCGCGCAGCTGGTTGTCGATGCGGCGGGATTCGTGACGCTCCGTGCCGAGCACGTACAGGCCGCCCGCCTCGATGACCTTCTCGGCCTCCTCAGCAACCTCGGCCTTGACCTCGGCGTAGACTTCATCCCACTTCTCTTCGTACTCTTCCGCCTGCTCTTCGCTGTCGAGCCCCAGCTCGTTCATCCGCTGGACGGCAAGGTGTTCTGCGTTACCGCCGAGCATGATGTCCGTTCCTCGACCGGCCATGTTCGTGGCGACCGTGACGGAGCCGAGACGACCGGCCTGCGCGATGATCGCGGCCTCGCGCGCATGGTTCTTCGCGTTCAGGACTTCGTGCTTGATGCCCTTCTTCTTCAGCAGATTCGAGAGGTACTCGCTCTTCTCGACGCTCGTGGTTCCGACGAGGATGGGCTGGCCCTCCTTGTGGCGCTCCTCGATGTCCTCCGCGACGTGCCGGAACTTGCCCTCGACGGTCGCGAAGACGCGGTCCTTGTTGTCGGTTCGCTGCACCGGCTTGTTCGTCGGAATGATGACGACGCCGAGCTTGTAGGTCTCCATGAACTCGCCGGCTTCCGTCTCAGCCGTACCGGTCATGCCCGCGAGCTTGTCGTAGAGGCGGAAGTAGTTCTGCAGCGTGATCGTGGCGACCGTCTGGTTCTCCGCCTTGATCTTGACGCCCTCTTTGGCCTCGATCGCCTGGTGGATGCCCTCATTGAAGCGACGGCCGGGCATGATGCGGCCCGTGTGCTCGTCGACGATCAGCACCTCGCCGTCCATGACGACGTACTGCGTGTCGCGCTTGAACAGTGCGCGCGCCTTGATCGCCGTGTTGAGGAAGGAGATCAGCGGCGTGTTCGCCGACTCGTAGAGGCTCTCGATGCCGAGCGCGTCTTCGACCAGCTCAATACCGGCCTCGGTAACGCCGACCGTGCGCTTCTTCTCGTCCACTTCGTAGTGCACGTCGGCCTTCATGCGCTTCGCGAGCTTCGCGAACTCGCCGTACCAGCGGTTGCCTTCGCCGGATGCCGGGCCCGAGATGATGAGCGGCGTACGTGCCTCATCGATCAGGATCGAGTCGACCTCATCGACGATCGCGAAGAACGGATCGCGCTGCACCATGGCTGCGAGATCGTGCGCCATGTTGTCGCGGAGGTAGTCGAAGCCGAACTCGTTGTTCGTGCCGTACGTGACGTCGGCCTGATACTGCTCACGGCGGACGTCGGGCGTCTGGCCACTGACGATGCAGCCCGTGGTCATACCGAGCGCACGGAAGATGCGCCCCATAAGCTCCGACTGGTAGCTGGCGAGGTAGTCGTTCACCGTGATGATGTGGACGCCCTTGCCGGGAATCGCGTTCAGGTAGGCCGCGATCGCTGCGACGAGCGTCTTGCCCTCACCGGTCTTCATCTCCGCGATGTTGCCGAAGTGGAGAGCCCCGGCTCCCATGATCTGCACGTCGTACGGACGCATGCCCAGCGTTCGCTGTGCAGCCTCGCGGACCGCGGCGAATGCCTCCGGCAGCAGCGAATCCAGCGGCTCGCCACCCTCGTACCGCTCGCGGAACTCGTCAGTTTCGGCCGCGAGCTCTTCATCCGTGAGCTCCGAGAACGCATCCTCGAGTTCGGCCGTGGCCTTCACGTACTTCTCGAGACGGCGACGGATTCGGCCCTCGCCGGCGCGCAGCATTTTTTCTAGCAGATTGGCCACGTGTGCGTCTCCTGAATTATTACAAGTCGGTAACCACCCTTCATCGTAACGCCTCAGCTTTGTGTCGCGTATGTGAAGGGTTTATCGAAGCCGAGAAGCGGCCGACGCGCGTGCGTCGACCGCTTCTGACGAATGTTGCGCTAACCAGCGGCTCGCTGCTCCTGCGCGGGGTCCAGGGAGATGACGCCGTACGACCATCCCTTGCGGCGGTAGACGACGTTCGCTTCCCCCGTTCCGGAGTTGATGAAGAGGTAGAAGGGGTGCCCGATGAGCTCCATCTGGTCGATCGCTTCGCGCGGGGTCAGCTCGACGCCGTCGAAGCGCTTTTCGCGAATCACGACGGGTGACCACTCGAGTTCTTCCTCGGTAAGGCCCTGTTCGGCAGCCGTCACCTCGCCGTTCGCGACGGCATCGATGACGTCCGGGTTCGCCGGCTGGATGCCCTTGTCGGCGAATCCGCCCGCGCTTGCGTCTCGAAGCGACTCGGCACGCGGGCCGCGGCGCTGGCTGATGCGCTTGTCGTGCAAGCGGCGCGAACGCTCCATGACTCGGTGGTAGGCCTGGTCGAATGCCCGGTACTTGTCAGGACCTTCGGCCTCAGCGCGAATCACGCCGCCCGGGCCGCGCACGGTGATCTCCACGCGTGCTCCTGCAGACTGCGCGTCGTGCGCCGTAGCGTGCTTGGTCAACTTGACGGTGAGATTCTGCGCTTTCGGCAGCAGCTGTTCGACCTTTCCGACCTTGTCCGTCGTGTATTCACGGAACCGATCGGTGATCGTCGCGTTGCGACCTGTGACGTTGATGTCCACTGTGACCTCCTAGCGTCGTTGTACCCCTCAGCCTAGCCCGTTCGGCGGGGCGTGTGAGCCACCGCGAGTATGCCGACGACGGTGCCTCCCGCATCCCGGACGGCACGCGCCGCGGCGAGTACGGTGGCCCCCGTCGTCACGACGTCATCGATGACCACGACTCGTTCCCCTTCGAGCCGCCTTCGCAACGTCATCTGCCGATCAGCGGTGACACGGCTCTCCTGGGTTCTCTCCTTCTGCTCCTGCCGCCCCGCACGAGCGAATCGCAGTCGAAACGTTCGCATGCTTCGCCGCTTCGCAATTCCGCGCGCAAGCCGGTCGACAGCGTGAAAACCACGCTTCCTCAGCCCGGATGCACTCGCCGGCACGATCGCGACGGCATCCGCTTCGGGGCACGCGGCTGCGAGACGGACGGCGATCTTCCTGACGACGCTCGTGTCTCCGTGCTCCTTGCACGCGAGCACGGTGTCGCGCAGCGCTCCCTCGTAGTCGCCCAGCACCGTCGCCTCCATGCCTCGGACATCGAGAGTTCGCGTTTTCCATGCGCTCAGGCAGTCGTCGCACAACGAGGTCGCCGGCTCGTTGCAGGCTGCGCACTGCACTGGCCAGAGCACGTCGAGCGCTTCGGCCAACCACGGATGCATGCGTCGATTCTGCTTCGACGAGCCCCGATCCCGCTCTGGCAACGATCACGGCTGTGGAGAAAGGTCGCGTGTGAGGCGCTACATTTCACCCCGGGTTCCCGTCGGCAGGATTCGCCTGACGATGTCGGCCACCGTCATAACACCGGCGAACGCTCCGGCGCGCGTGACGATGACGAACTGCTCGCCCTCCTCGCGCATCCGGGTGAGCGCTTCGTACACCGGCATCGAGGCATCGAGCTCGAGAGGCGCTCTCGTCAGGCCGTCGATGACCTGTTCCGCCGGTTCGAGCAGCAGATCGCGAACGTGCACGATGCCCGGTACTCGGCCCCCTTCGACGAGAACTCTCAGGTGACCGGTGTCTGCCGATACGGTTCGCACGTCGGCCACCGTCGCATCGATTCCGACCGCCGTGATCGGGCGTTCGTTCTCCGGAAGGAGGTCCTCGACCAGGAGGCGCTCGAGTTCGAGCACCTGCGATAGCCGGGCGCGGTAGGCGTCATCGAGTACGCCGACCGCAGCCGAGTGTTCCACCAGGTGCCGAATCGTATCGGCGTCCTGGCCCCCGATGGCTTGACGCTCTGCGGGTTTGAAACCGCTCGCGGCCACGAGACGGTTCGCCAGGCTGTTGATCCATATCAGCAACGGTCGAAGCAGCCAGGCGAGCGCGCGAGAAGGAAGACCGATCAGTTTCGCCGCGAGCTCAGGATGCGCGATCGCCCACGACTTCGGCATCATCTCCCCGATCACCAGGTGCAGGAAGGTGACGAAGAGCAGAGCGATGCCGAAGGCGGCGGCATCGGCAAGCCACGGCGGTATACCCCACTCGGTGAACACGGGGACGAGCGCCGAGTCGAGCGCGGGCTTCGTGACGGCCCCCAGTGCGAAGGTGCAGCCGGTAATACCAAGCTGGGCGACCGCAAGCATGAGCGTCAGCTCCCGCATACCGCGAAGAGCGGCTCGAGCCGATCGACTATGCTCGGCATCGACCTCCAATCGGTGACGGCGGGCGGCAAGCAAAGCGAATTCGATGACGACGAAGAACGCGCTCAGCACGATGAGCGCGACCGTCGCGAGAATGACGATCAGCGGCTGGCTCATTCCGTCGCCCCCTCTCCATCCGATGCGGCGGCATCCAGCTCGACGAGGACGGCCCTGAGGCGCTGCGGAATCCGTTTCGCCACCGCTTGCACCTCGACGTCGAGCATTCGGAGCCGCTTCTCGGTCTCGACGATGTCGCCCGGGACGCCGGGCAACGGAATGCGGACGACGGCACCGAGCTCGGGAAATCCTCCTTCGTGGAAGATCGTCAGCCCGGCGAAGGTCTCAAAATCGCCCTCCGGCAGCCCATAGCCGACCGCTCGTTCGACCTCGTCGAGAGGGACGTCGCCGTCGATCCTCCAGACGTTCTGCGATTCGACGACGATACCGGCG
>NZ_CAMEFJ010000021.1 GCF_945915485.1 uncultured Agrococcus sp. | reverse complement strand
TCCTCACGTCCCTCGCGATGGATGGCCTTAGCGCCCAGCTGCAGCAGCGCATCCTCGACTTCCCGTGCGATCGCCTGCACCTGACGCTCGCTGCGACCAGTAGCCATGAAGAACACATCCGATATCGGAGTCACTCCTGTGACATCGAGCGCAACGAGGTCGGTTGCGAGCGTGTCTTCGGCCGCTCTCGCTGCCGCTTGTGTCAGCTCGATGGCGCGTTCGCTCGCCCCCACGCTTAGAACCACCCCGCCGTGTAGCCGACGACCACGACGACGATGCCTGCGAAGACGACGCCTCCGCCGATACCGAGAGCCCACGGCAGAGCGCTTCGCGACTGGCGCTTGGGAGCGATGTTCACTCTGGCGCTCGCGTAACTCGAAACCGCACGGCTTGCGCGTACGGGCGCGGTCTCGGGGTTCGACACCTCACTGCTGTCGGAGCTCGAGTCGATATCGGGGCTGTCGAACTTTCCGCGTGCTCGTCCGGAGGCCGCGTAGCCGTCAGGCAGATCGATCGAACCGGTCACGAGAACGCCGTCCTCGGACTCGAACTGAATCTCGTCCTCTTGGCCGGAAGCGGGCAACACGAGAGCATTCGCGGTGATGTTTCCGGAGCTGCCACTGACGTTCTGCCCCTGCAGGCCCTCCGAGCCCCGGCGCAGATCCGAAATGTGGTGCTCCGACGTGTCCTCCACGACGTTCACGACGAAAGGCAGTCGGCTGCCGCGCCCCCTCGTGGGTCCGCTGGGCTGCTCTTCGTCCTGCTCGAAAGACGCACCGCGTGTGTCCTCGAGCTGTGCCGGAGTCTTCTCCGAAACCGACTGTGCCGAAATGCGAGCCTCTGTGACTTCGACCTCGTCGATTTCGATGCTGTCGACATCCTCGTCGCTGACGCTATCGAGGTTCTGACGGCGGCCCTCATCCAAGCGCAGACCGCGGGCACGAGCGGGGGCGTCAACCTCCGGACTGTCGGCTGCAAAGACGCCGGTCGGTTCGTCGGCGACGTGCTCAGCGGCAACGGGAGCGACCTCTTCCGTCGAGTGCTGCTCGTGCTGGGTATCATCCTCGAGCTCGGTGGCAAGATCTTCGATCCCGACAGCTTCGTCCTCTTCGGCGGCTTCTGATGCAGGCTCGACACCGAGCAGCTCGTCGAAGTCCTCTGGTGTTTCCGTTTCCGCGGCATTGTCCAGCTTGCGACGACCAAAGAATCGCCCTACACCCTTCTTGGGCGCCGAATCCTCAACTGCCGGCTCCTGCACGGGCTCGGGTACTTCGGGAGCACTCGTCCGCTCCTGTTCGGGAGTCTCGGATGCCGGAGTCGGGAGATCCTCCGGGGCCAGTGGCTGCGTTTCGCGCTCAGCAGCGAGGTGCTCAATGCTCATCGCCTGGGTCGGCGCAGGATCGTTGAAATCCGGCTCCTCATCAACCGGCTCCTCGGCAACCGGCACCTCAACAACAGGTTCCTCAGCAGCCGGCTCCTCGGGAACAACCTCCTGAGCCACCTCAGCTTCTTGTGCCGCTTCCTCGACGGGCGCCGCGGACTCGGTCCGGGGAGAAGCTTCGGCTTCCTCTGGCTGATCTACGGCCTGTTCTCGAGCCGCCTCGGCCGCCGCGCGCTCACGCGCGCGCAACTCGCGGCGCGTGAGCGGCCGCTCTTCGTTGCCTGTGTCAGTCATGCTCGAATTCTCTCAACGTATAGATGGTGCTTAGAAATGTATTGCACAACACCGTCCGGAACGAGATACCACACCGGGAAACCCGCTTTCACCCTGGCTCGACAGTCGGTCGATGAAATGGCCAGCGCCGGAATCTCAAGCAAGGATACGCGCTCTTCCGGATATCCGCGAACTTCGAGGGGGTGGCCGGGTCGCGTGACGGAGACGAAGTGCGCGAGATCCCAGAGCGCGTCTGCGTCCTTCCATTCCAAGATGTCCGCGAAGGCGTCGGCACCGGTAATGAAGAATAGGTCCGTGTCGGGGCTCAACGCCGCAATATCACGCAGCGTATCGATCGTGTAGGTCGGCCCCGAACGGTCGATGTCCACACGAGAAACCCAGAAGCGGGGGTTGGAGGCGGTCGCGATAACCGCCATCAAATAGCGGTGCTCGGCCGGGGCGACGTCTCGCTTCTGATACGGCTGCCCGGTCGGCACGAATACAACCTCGTCGAGCTGGAGGTGGTTCGCGACTTCACTCGCCGCCACGAGGTGCCCGTGGTGGATCGGATCGAATGTGCCGCCCATGATTCCCAGGCGACGGCGGCGATGCTGCACGCTCAGTGGTTCTCGGCGCCCTCTGGCACTTCAGCGTGGCGGTTCGCTACCTCGCGGAAGCTACGGAATACGACGAATCCGATGAGGAATACGCCGGCCGAGATGCCAGCGGCAACCCAGGCGTACATGGGAATGTGGTGTGCTGCCTCGCCGGCAGTCTCCATCAAGATCTGCATAGTGCTCCTAACATCTCTAGCCTATCGGTACCGAACGCTTATGCCCGCACATGTCCGTCGCCACGCACGATCCATTTGGTGCTCGTAAGCTCCGGAAGGCCCATGGGTCCGCGTGCATGTGACTTCTGTGTCGAGATGCCGACCTCGGCCCCGAACCCGAAAACACCGCCGTCCGTGAAACGCGTCGATGCATTGTGCATGACGACCGCGCTGTCGACGCGCTGCAAGAAACGCGAGACTATGCCGGCATCCTCGGCGACGATGGTGTCGGTGTGGTGCGTGCCGAACGCGTTGATGTGGTCGATCGCCGCATCAACACCGTCAACGACTCGGATGCCCGCCTCCATCGCCAGATACTCTGTCGCCCATCCCGTATCGGGCAGCGATTCGGTGCCTTCCAGGCCATCGGAGCGCACTGTGACACCGGCACCGGCCAGAACCGAAAGTAGCAGCGGCACCGCGGTTTCCGCGATGGCCCTGTCGACCAGCACCGTCTCCATCGCATTGCAGACGCTCGTTCTATGCGTCTTCGCGTTCAGCACCACTTCCCGCGCCATGTCGAGATCCGCACTGCCGTCCACGTAGACGTGCACGATGCCCGAGCCAGTTTCGATGACGGGCACCGTCGACTCCGTCACGACACGTTCGATGAGGGATGCCGAGCCTCTGGGCACCAGGAGGTCGACGTAGCCGCGTGCCGTCATCAAACGTCCTGCTCCTTCGCGGCCGAAGGGATCGATCGTCTGCACCGACTTGGCGGGGAGCCCTACCGATTCGAGCGCGCGCTGCATGAGGTCGATGAGCACACGGTTCGTCGACTCCGCTGCGCTGCCGCCCCTTGTGACGATTGCGTTGCCGGTGCCGATGCAGATGCAGGCGATATCGACGGTTACGTTCGGGCGAGCCTCGTAGATGGCACCGATGACGCCGAACGGCACCCGCACCTGCGCGATATGGAGCCCATCGTCCGTCGTGAATTCCCGCAGGACATCCCCGACCGGGTCTGGCAGTTCCGCGAGATCGCGCGCCGCGTCGGCAAGCCCCTGCACTCTCGCTGCGTCCAGCTGCAGTCGATCCTGCAGATTCTCCGCAAGTCCGGTTGCGCGCCCCCGTTCGATGTCCTCTCCGTTGGCAGCGACGACAGCGTCGCTGTGAGTTTCGATCGCGTCTGCAATCGCGAGGATGCCCCTCTTGCGCAACTCGCTCGGGGCCGTCCCGAGCTCCGTCCCCGCTTCGCGGGACTCGACCAGGAGGGCAAGGAAGTCGTCAGCCATGACATCAATCCTATGCGTCGTCGAGTCGGCGGCCGAGCACCGTGACGTCTTGCGGTTCATAGCCGATCGCGCGGTAGAAGTCGTGCACGACTCTATTCTCGGTTCGCACCATGAGCTGCAACTTGACGCCACCGCGAAGGCGGAGCCATTCCTCGGCGGCTCTCATCAATGCCTTACCCATCCCCGCGCCTCGATGAGAGTCGCGCACCGCGAGGTAGTACACCCAGCCGCGATGACCGTCGTGGCCCACCATCACGGTGCCGACGAGCACACCGCCGTCGTGTACGCCGAGAACGTCGCTGGTCGGCCCCTCGACTGCGCGAGTATAGTCATCCGCGGCAGGATTCCAAGGGCGTGTGAGCCCCGCGGCCTCCCAGAGCTCTATTACTTCGGCAGCGTGTTGGTCGCTGAGGGCGACGATGTCGCCGGTCATGCACACGGATCCGGGTTCGGCGCGAATCGCGTGCCGATCGCGTGCCCGTCGACGAGATCGCCGAAACGCGGTGTCGCGGTCACGTACACCTCGACACCCGCCTCCGCTGCAAGCCGTGCGGCCTCCACTTTCGTGCGCGCTCCCCCGCTGCCGACCTTCGAGGACGATGCGCCGAACTCGACGCCCGCGAGCGATTCGCCGAACTCGACCTCAGCGATCGGTTCGCTCCCCGGCTGATCCGGCGGTGCCGTGCGCAGCGCTTCTATGTCGCTCAGCAGGACAAGCCGCTCGGCATTGATCAAGCGCGCGACGAGAGCGGCGAGCCTGTCGTTGTCGCCGAAGTGGATCTCCTGCGTCGCGACCGTATCGTTCTCGTTCACGATGGGCAGCGTGTCGAGATCCATGAGGGTGTCCAGCGCCCGCTGTGCGTTCTTACGACTGACCGGATCGTCCATGTCGTACGAGGTTAAGAGCACCTGGCCGGCGACGATGCCGTGGCGATCGAGCGCCCGCTGGTATCGAACGATGAGCGCGTGCTGCCCGACAGCGGCGACCGCCTGCTGCAGCGCCAGGTCCGTCGGTCGATGCAGGAGCCCTACGTGAGGCAGCCCCGTTGCAATGGCTCCCGACGTGACCAGAACAACCTGGAAGTCTTTGTGCAGGCGAGCGAGTTGGTCGACCAGCGGGTCGATCTGCCCGTGGTTCGCACCTGAAATCGAGCTGGAACCTACTTTGACGACGATGCGCCGAGCGTGCTCACCCTCACGCTTCACCACGGTCGGCCTCCGATTCGCCGCGTACGACCTCGAATCCCTCGTCGTCGGTCCACTTCCCGGTCTCGCGTTCGCGGAGCAGCTCTTCCCGAGCCTCCGCCTTCGCATCCATGCGATCGTGATAGTGGCGTTTGCGTTCGGCACGCGTCGCACGCGGGTTCTCATCGAACCGCGGATCCGTTCCTCGGTTGCCGACCTGCACCTCCGCGGCGCTGGTCATGGTCGGTTCCCAATCGAAAACACGGCCGCTCTCACCGATTGTGACCGCGGCTCCTGCCTTCGCTCCCTTTGCCAGCAGCGCAGCATCGATACCGAGCTTCTGCAGCCTGTCAGCGAAGTAGCCGACCGCCTCGTCATTCGTGAAGTCGGTCTGCTCGACCCAGCGTTCCGGCTTCTTGCCGACAATGCGGTACGTGTTGCCGTACGTCCCGCCCTCCACGTGGATCTCGAACTCTTTTTTGTCGACGGCACGGGGCCGGATCACGATGCGTTCCGGTTCTTCCACGTTCTCTCTCGCGGCCCTGTCACGCTCCACGAGGTCACCGAGCGCGAACGTGAGCTCGCGTAGGCCCTCGTGCGTCGCCGTCGAAATCAGGAAGACCCGGTACCCCATGGCTTCGAGGTCCGGTCGTACGAACTCGGCGAGCTCACGCGCTTCAGGCACGTCGATCTTGTTCAGGACCAACAGCTGCTGGCGCTCCAGCAGCGGCGTCTGGCCCGCCGGAACGGGATAGGCGGCCAGCTCGGTCCGCAACGTTTCGAGATCGGTGATCGGGTCGCGTCCCGGCTCGAGTGTCGCGCAGTCGATGACGTGCAGCAGTGCACTGCTGCGTTCGATGTGACGGAGAAACTCGAGCCCGAGCCCCCTGCCCTCCGATGCTCCCTCGATGAGCCCGGGAACGTCCGCGACCGTATAGCGCATGGGCCCGGCCTCGACAACGCCGAGGTTCGGATGGAGGGTTGTGAACGGGTAGTCCGCAATTTTCGGTCGCGCGGCGGAGATCGCTGCGATGAGGCTGGATTTCCCGGCGCTGGGAAAACCGACGAGCGCTACATCCGCAACGGTCTTGAGTTCGAGGACGACATCGCCCGTCCAACCCAGGGTTCCCAGGAGTGCGAAGCCGGGCGCCTTACGTTTCGTGCTCGCTAATCGAGCGTTGCCGAAGCCCCCCTGGCCGCCCTCCGCCGCGACGAAGCGCATACCCGCGTGCTCAAGGTCGACGAGCACTTCACCGTTCGCATCGGACACGACGGTGCCGACGGGAACCGGCAACTCAAGGTCTTCTCCCCGAGCCCCATGACGATGGTCGCCCCTGCCCTGCTTTCCCTTCGGCGAGACGCGGTGCGGTGAACGATGATAGTTCAGCAGCGTCGACGCCTGCGAATCCGCGACCAGAACGATATCCCCGCCGTTGCCGCCGTCGCCACCATCGGGGCCGGCGAGCGGCTTGTACTTCTCGCGGCGTACGGAGACACAACCGTCCCCTCCGTCACCTGCGCTCAAATGCAGTGTGACGCGATCAACGAAAGTGGCCATGCGAACTCCAATGGGGCTAGTGCCGCGATAGATAGCGCCTTCTGAAAACAGCGCTGGGGCGAGCCGAAGCCCGCCCCAAAACACTCAAAATTCTAGTCGCTGCCGTAGCGGGTTACTCCACGCCCGCAGCTGCGACGATGTTAACGACCTTGCGCCCGCCCTTGTTGCCGAACTCGACCGAGCCGGGCTCCAGTGCGAACAGCGTGTCGTCGCCACCACGGCCGACGCCTGCGCCAGCGTGGATGCGCGTACCGCGCTGACGAACGAGAATCTCGCCCGCCTTGACAACCTGGCCGCCGAAACGCTTCACGCCGAGGCGCTTGGCGTTCGAGTCACGACCGTTCTTGGTGGATGATGCACCCTTCTTACTTGCCATGTCACGCCCCCTTTACTTAATGCCTGTGACCTTGAGGCGCGTCAGCTCCTGGCGGTGGCCGAGGCGACGCTTGTAACCGGTCTTGTTCTTGAACTTCTGGATGACGATCTTCGGTCCACGGAGGTCTTCGACAACCTCAGCCGTGACCTTGACCTTCGCGAGCTTGCTCGCTTCGGTCGTGATCTTGTCGCCGTCGACGAGCATGACGGGAGCAAGCTCGACCGTACCCTTGTCGCCTGCAGCAACGCGGTCGACGACGAGGACGGTGCCGACCTCGACCTTCTCCTGGCGCCCGCCGGCGCGCACAACTGCGTAAACCACGTGAATCCTCACTAATGAATTGCAATAAAGCTTGACAGCGCACGCCGAAAGCGAAAGTGCGCCAGGGATCAACTTTACAGGCAGTCGCTGCATCCGGTCAAGCCGAGCATTGAGCGTGTCTGCATCACCCGCATCCCAGCATAGCGCCGAATCTCTCGTACGCTGACGACATGGTCGTTCTCGTCGATGATCCGTTGTGGCCGAAGCACGGCACCGTCTGGGCACATCTCGTGAGCGACACGAACCTGGATGAGCTTCACGCCTTCGCGGCGCGGGCCGGCATCCCTCGACGCGCGTTCCAGGGAGATCACTACGACGTCCCCATGGAGCGGATCGCCGAACTGATCTCGCTCGGGGCGGAGCCGGTGCCGTCTCGGGAGCTCGTTCGCAGGCTGCTGGCGAGCGGGCTCCGCATTCGGCCGCGAGACCGATGACGGACATTCACTCGATCATCATCACGGGCGCAATCAGGATGTGCTGATCCGTGACGAGTGCGAAGAGCCTGAAGTGGCCGAGCGTCTCGTCTGCCCCTGTTCGTTCAACCACCCGGCTCGGCACGTCCTCGTCAACCACTGGGGTACCGCTCCCCGAGCATGCGGCGGCGCCCGCAACGTCATCGACGCGCTGGCACGGGACCACGACATCCTCCCCTACTCGCAAGGGGTCATCGACGCTGTGCGTTATGTGCGTCGGCGATGAGTCCTCGAGCCACGTCCAGTTCTCGCCGAGTGCGACGGCTTCGTATTCCCCTCCGGGCAGGGAACCGCTCAGCTGAAAGGGGAACTCCCGAACGTCTGGCAACTCAAGCGTGGCAGCATCGGCATCATCGGGGTACAGGAGGGCGGCCGATGCTCCCGGAGCCACGATGCCGCCTTCGACCTCGAACTCTCCTGAGCAGATACCTGTTCCGCAGATGACCGCCCCGTGATGCACGTCGATGAGTTCGCCGTCGTCGACCTGCGCGACCGCGACGTCCTCACTGGTGTAGTTCCCGCTCTCGAGCTCGGTGCCGGTGCGCGAATACTGCAGGAACACGGAGCTGTATCCCTGAACGCCGAAGCCGAGCACGTAGTCGTCACCAAGGCCGAGCTCGTCAGCGAAGGCTGGGGCGGCGCCGTCGAAGCGCCAGTAGAGCTCATCACCGCGAATATGCAGGGCGCTCTTGCGCTCTTCGCCGATCGGCAGCACCCAGTCGTGCAGTGCGCCGTAGTCGGAGACGTCATCGGGGAAATCGTCCACCCATTCCGCCAGTGAGAGCAGTTCTCCTTCGCTCGTCAGCACCAGCTGCTCGGTCTCACCGTCGGCGAAGTCGATGAAGAAGCTGTCGAACGTCTCCAAAGCGATCCCGGTGGCCTCTCCCGGAAGAGCGAAGCTCGCGATCTGCTCACCCGTCGCCGCGTCGAGCAACAGCGCCTCTTCTGCGCGAATCACGGCGACGACAGGGTCGAAGAACAGGTGATCGGAGACCGAGAACATCGATTCCCCGACTTCCACGCTCCACAACTCCGTGAAATCCAGCGGGTCGAGAGGCTGCTCCGGCACGAGCGATTCATCGATATCCGGATCAAGAGCGACGACTTCTTTTTCGGCACCGCTACCGCGCGACGCATAGACGATGCCCTCGCGCAGGAACACGGAGGGATCCTCTGTTGCCCATTCGATTGCGAACACCGGCCGTCCCCGGTCATCACTGTGCGATGGATCCGTTCCCGTCGGCGCGAGAACGCACCCCGTGAGCAGGCACGCTGCTGCCGCAACGGCAAAAAGTGCTCTGACCGATCGTCTCGTTCTCAACGTCCGCTCCGCCCCCATCGGTTGATCTCGAGCACTACGATAAACGCATGCGCTCTGGCAAAGTTGAGCGATTGGTCCCAGCCACCTGAGTGAAGGCTTACCTTCGTTAGCCGTGCCTTACCTTGCTAGACAGCGGTTTGTCAAGTCCCTATCGTGGAATCAATGCAGCGATTCCGCTGCAACCGGCAGTAAGGATAGGAATCATGGCAACGCTCACGGCAATCACTTCGTGCGCAGCAACGGAGTGCGCTTTCAACAACGACGGCTGCACGGCCGGCGCCATCACCGTCGGTGGCACGGGCTCGGAGGCGAATTGCACAACGATGCTCACGCTGGATGCACGAGGTGGGCTCCCCGTTGCCGACGGTCGCGTGGGTGCGTGCCAGCGCATCGAGTGCGTCTTCAATAAAGACCTCATGTGCACTTCGCCGACGATTGCGCTCGACGGCGATACGGCCAACTGCACCAGCTACCGCGCCGCGTAGACAAGACGTTACGCAGCGAGTAGTCGCCCGAGATTCGCGCGACACCTCTCGACCGTGGTTCCTTGCTCTTGTTCGAGTGCCTCCGCACCGAAAAGGGCGAGCACCACGGTCGTTTGCTGTTCGCCGATGTGCATGAGCGTCAGACCATGAGCATCAACGTCGATCACGAACGTCTTCCCCAGCGCTGCCGTGCACACTCCCGCGGTCGGCTTCTCCGTCAGCACGCGGCCCCGGCGATAGCCGCCGATGACCCCGTCGGCGATCAGCGAGAGTTGATCGCGATCCGTTGCGCGAGCGAGATCCAGCATCGCCTGAGCCTGCTCCAGAGTGCGATCGTGTGAAGCCGCGCGGACGCCCTCGCAGGCGCGCTGGACACTGACTCGCGTGACACCCGCGCTCTCGTGCACAAGGGCGCTGGTCGCGTGCAATACTGCCACCCGACCTCCGGGAGCCATCGCGATCTCCGCGATGTGTTCGGGGAATCGATCGACCGCAGCTGCATCGGACGCATCGAGAGGCGGTAGCCAGCGCAGAGTGCCTAGCAGGTGCGCTGATGCGGCGACGATGCGGACATCCAGTTCCGGCGCTTCCTTCGTGACGTCGAGCCGAACGTCCACGGGTGCCGGCGCGATGACAGGAGTGTCGCGTTCGACGATCGCCGCGATCACGAGGCTGCCATCGGATGCGACGCCGTGGGCGATGGCGTCCAGCGTCGGCTGCCCCTCGAGCCGATATGCGGTGACGGATCCCGCACCGCCTCCGCTCAGCAGCTGCTGGGCGATACGTTCGGCCCTTTCGGTCCGCAGACGATCACGTGACGGCACCGTCACTTCCCCAGCATGCATGCGCACTCCCGAACGACAACTTGAACTTAGGCAAGGCTAAGCTAAGCCGCGCTCCCGGTCAAGACGGGAACACGACGGATGTCCGTTAGACGTCGTCGCCCGCCCGGATGATGCCGCTCGAGGCCCTCCTCGAACGTCTCGCTGCCTTTCCTGTGCCCGGCTCCGGCTGCTGCAACTTATCGAGGGCGCCCCCGAGCAGATCGTCCAAGTCCTCCGCTTTCGGCTTCTGCGCGGCAGCCTGCTCTTCTTGTGCGGCGACCGGGATGTCGAGGATACGCACGTCGGCACCTTCATTCTCGCGGCCCTGCTCACGATCGCGCTTCGCTGCTCGCTCCTTGCGGTCGCGTCCGCCGCCGCGACCACGATCGCGCTGCGGATTGCTCTCGAGCTCGACTTCCTCCGACGCCGCTTCCTCGGCCCCCGGCTCCGCTTTCTTGTGTGCGCTGGCAATCCGCGAGAGCCCCTTGCGGGCATCCTCGGTGATCTCCTGAGCGCCACCGTTGCCGTTGGTCTTCTGCTGGTCGTTCTGCTGCTCGCGACGAGCGCCGCGACCGCGTCGTTTACCCGACTCGCGGCCGCCCTTCGAAATGGGCTCGTGGTGCACGATGATGCCGCGAGCGGCGCACGCTTCGCACGGCTCCGAGTACGACTCGAGCAACCCGAGACCGAGCTTCTTCCTCGTCATCTGGACGAGGCCGAGAGACGTGACCTCCGCCACTTGATGCTTCGTGCGGTCACGGCCCAGGCACTCGATCAACCTGCGCGACACGAGATCGCGGTTGGTCTCGAGCACCATGTCGATGAAGTCGATGACGATGATGCCGCCGATGTCACGCAGCCGAAGCTGACGCACGATCTCTTCGGCCGCCTCGAGATTGTTCTTGGTGACGGTCTCTTCCAGGTTGCCGCCCTGGCCGACGAAGCGACCGGTGTTCACGTCGATGACCGTCATCGCCTCGGTACGATCGATGACGAGCGACCCTCCGCTCGGGAGCCACACCTTCCGGTCGAGAGCCTTCTCGATCTGCTCTTTGATGCGGAAGTGATCGAACGGGTCATCGGTCCCTTCGTACTCCTCGACCCGCTCGAGCAGCTCGGGCGCGATCGCCTCGAGATACTCGGAGATCGTCTTGTGCGACTGCGTACCCTGAATGATGAGTTTCGTGAAATCTTCGTTGAAGACGTCGCGTACGATTTTGACCAGCAGATCGGGCTCGCCGTGCAGCCGGTGCGGGGCGTTGCCCTTCTGCGAAAGCTCTTGGATGCGCTTCCACTGCTTCGTGAGACGGTCGACGTCTCGCTGCAGCTGCTCCTGCGTCGCGCCCTCCGCAGCGGTACGCACGATGACGCCGATGTCCTGCGGCAGGACCTGCTTCAGAATCTTCTTCAGACGCGACCGTTCCGTGTCGGGAAGCTTGCGAGAGATGCCGTTCATAGCGCCGCCGGGGACGGTGACGAGGTAGCGACCCGGTAACGAGATCTGGCTCGTGAGCCTGGCACCCTTGTGGCCGACGGGATCCTTCGTGACCTGCACGAGCACCGTGTCGCCGGGCTTCAGCGCGTTTTCGATCTTGCGCGGCTGACCGTCAAGCTCGGCAGCGTCCCAATCGACTTCACCCGAGTACAGCACGGCATTGCGGCCACGGCCGATGTCGACGAAGGCCGCCTCCATGCTCGGCAGCACGTTCTGCACACGACCGAGGAAGACATCGCCGATCATGCTGGTCTCGGAGGACTTCGCTACATAGTGTTCGACGAGTACGCCGTCCTCGAGCACCGCAATCTGCACGCGGTCGTGCATGCTGCGCACCACCATGTGCCGATCGACCGATTCGCGGCGGGCGAGAAACTCGCTCTCCGTCACGACGTTGCGACGACGACCGGCTTCGCGGCCATCCCTGCGGCGCTGCTTCTTCGCTTCGAGTCTCGTCGAGCCCTTGAGTTTCTGCGGCTCGGTTATGACCTCTTGCTCTTCTGCTGCATCCTGCCGGTTGCTCCGCGAGCGACGCGAACGAGAGCGGCCCCTGCGGGAGCGTCTGTCAGCGCCGCCGGAGTCCTGATCGTCGTCGTCATCCTCTTCTTCGCGGGCGGGCAGGAGCCCGACTGTCGCGAGATCCGGTGCTGCGAAGATCAGATCGAAGGGGCTCGACGGCACCGGAAACTCCGGGCCCTTCGCCTCGTCTTCGGTTGCCGGCGAGGTTTCGCCATCGGATTCCGAACTCTCGGCAGAGGCTTCGTCTGTCGGATGTGCGGCTGCTGCCTCGGCATCCGCCTCGGCGACGGGTGCGTCGGTGGCTTGCTCGGGCTGCTCGGGCGCGTGCGAGGCTTCCGAAAGCTCTTCGGTGGAATCCTGCGGTTCAGCGGTTCCGGCTGCAGACTCTTCCGTTGTCTGCTGCTCCAGTTCCTGCTGCTCGCGCTCCGCCTGCTCGGCTTCCTTTGCCTTCTTTTTTACAATTCTGTTCTTCACCACTGGTGGCGTACTCCTTGGGCTGCCGCTGTGCGGCAACTTCGTTCTGTGACCCGGGCCCTTTGGCCTTCGCAGGTCGTTGCGAAAAATCTTCGGGGACTCATGGGAGTCCGGTAGGAACAGACTACAGCAGGGTGCTTGAATAGTTGACGGAGGTGCCCATGACGCACGAGAAGAATGACGCCGATACCCGAGTCGGCGCGCCGGTCTGGCTGGCGTGGCTGTTGATCGCGAGCGGCGTGCTCGGGCTGTTCGGTGCTTTCGAGCTGTCGGTCGAGCGACTCAACCTGCTGCTCGACCCCGAGGGTGCCCTCGCCTGCGACATCAATCCCTTCATCACCTGCTCCGGCGCCATGGAATCGGCACAGGGGTCAGCCTTCGGGTTCCCGAATCCGTTCATCGGGCTCATGGGATTCGTGGCTCCGATAGCAGTGGGAGTCGCGCTGCTTGCAGGTGCGAAATTCAAACGCTGGTTCTGGGTGGCTTTCACGGTCGGACTGACCGGCGCGCTCGCCTTCGTACTGTGGCTCGCCTGGAACTCGATCTTCCTGCTCGGCATCGTCTGCCCGTGGTGCTTCGGCGTGTGGGTGGCGGTGTACGCCATGTTCTTCCCGACGCTGACCCATTCGATTGCCGACGGCGCCGTCAAGCTCGGGTCAGGAGCTCAGCGCGTGGCACGCAAATTCCTGCCGTACTCCTGGATCGCCTCGTTCCTGATGCTCGTGATCGTGGTTCTCACGATCGCGATTCGTCTGCCGGAACTGGTTCGCTTTCTCTTCATGTAGCGGCGCGTTCGCGAAAGAGAAGGCGCCGTGAACCGACAGGTTCACGGCGCCTTGCTGTGCGTAGCGTTATGCCTCGCGAGGCTCTCCGCTCTCGCCGAACCAGATGTACAGCTCGCGCTCTGCCGAGAGCGACGAGTCGGAGCCGTGCACGAGGTTCTCAACGACAGCGCGCCCCCAGTCACGGCCGAAGTCTCCTCGGATCGTGCCGGGCGCGGCGACCGTCGGGTCCGTCTGCCCCGCGAGTGTCCGGAAGCCCTCGATGACCCTGTCGCCCGACACTTGGAGTGCGACGACGGGCCCCGAGGACATGAATTCGATCAGCGGCTCGTAGAACGGCTTACCGAGGTGTTCTTCGTAGTGAGCCTCAAGCGTCAGCCGCTCTGCGCTGCGCAGCTCGATCGCTTCGATGACGTAGCCCTTGGCTTCGATACGGGCGATGATCTGACCGATGAGGTTGCGTCGGACAGCGTCCGGCTTCAGCAAGACAAGCGTAGTTTCCATACTGAAAATCCTATCCTGCCCGGCCCATCTCGATTTGCCGCGCCTTCACGAAACAGAAGATCCACAGCGCCGCGAACACGACGCCCATGATGATGAGCAGGAAGTCCCAGTAGCCGAGTGCGACAACCGCCGCCTGCAGCGCGAGCGAGACCACCCATCCGCGCGGATACCGCAGAACACGCAGTCCGACAATCAAGAGCGTCATAACGATGACGATCGTGACCGGCGCCGGCCAGTCGCGCGTCAGCCCCCACATCGCTAGCGCAGCGAACCCGAGCGAGAGAATCTCGATCCAGTGAACGATCGTGAGTAGCTGTTCCATGATGCCGCGCGGTCGCCGTACCCGTTTCGTTTCGTTCATGAGCGGATCCACATCTCCTCTCTCGCGAAGCGCATAACGTCGCCCAGCAGCGTAATCGAACCCGTCACGACGACGGGATGTTCGCGGTCGTCAGCGCGTTCGCGCGCGATCTCGACGGCCTCCAGCAGGTGCGGCTCGACGATAACGGCGTCATCGCCGAGCACGTCGCCGGCGATCCTTGCGAGGTCGTCAGCACGCATCGCACGATCGGACTCCGACTCGGTGATGACGATCGTGTCGACAAGCGGGGCGAGCGTCTCGAGCACACCCCTGGCGTCTTTCCCCTGCAACAGCCCGAGCACGAATTGCGCGCGATCGGCCCCGAACCAGCCTTGCACGCCTTCGACGAGAGCGGTGGCCGCATGCGGATTGTGCGCTGCATCGACGATGACAACGGGGTCGTTGCCGATGACCTCAAGCCGACCCGGCGACGATGCGAGAGCGAATCCGTCGGCGAGAACGTCTTCCGCGATGCCCTGCTCACCACCTCCGAGAAATGCTTCGACCGCAGCGACCGCGAGCGCGGCGTTACGTGACTGGTGCAGCCCCATGAGCGGCAGCGCTGTTTCATCGTGGTGCTTCGCCGCTGTCGAAAGCTGGACCATCTGACCACCGACCGCGATCTGCGTGTTGACGATCCGGAAGCTCTCGCCTTCGTACTGCACCGCGATACCCAGTTCGGCTGCCCGCTCATCGAGTGCACCGCGTGCCTGGGGCTCCTGTGCTGCGCTCACGGCGAGCGAACCCGGTTTCAGGATGCCCGCCTTGGTCGTCGTGATCGCACCGATCGTGGCGCCGAGACGGTTCATGTGATCGAGTGCGATCGGCGTGAACACCGCGACGTCCGCGTGAGCGACGTTGGTTGAATCCCATTCGCCTCCCATCCCGACTTCGAGGATCTGCACGTCGACGGGCGCATCGGCGAAAATCGCGAATGCGAGGACGGTGAAGGCTTCGAAGAAGGTGAGTTTCCGCTCCCCTTTGCCTTCGAGTTCGGCATCGACGAGTTCGATGAACGGTTTGACGTCCTCCCAGTTCTTCGCAAAGGCTTCGTCGCTGACTGGCTCACCGTCGACCACGATGCGCTCGTTCACGCGTTCCAGGTGAGGGCTCGTCAGCGTGCCGGTGCGGAGGCCGTGCGCACGGAGCAGCGCCTCGATGATCCGGGCAGTGGAACCCTTCCCGTTCGTGCCGGTGATATGGATAACACGCGCAGAGTTCTGCGGGTCGCCCAGCAGCTCGACGGCTCTGGCCGTCGCGTGCAACCGGGGCTCGATGGCCTGCTCCGCCGCGCGCTCGAGCAGCTCTCGATACGCCTCCTCGGCGGCTTCGCGATCCTCCAGCGAGTCGAGGATCAGGTCGTCGACGTCGTCGCTCATGCCTTGTGCACCTCCACCGAGAATTCTTCGCCCCGCTCCACCGTGATGTCGTTAGCCAGTGTTTCACGCGCGATCAGTTCGCCGTTGGCGTTCAGTGCGTCGGCATCGGGGCTCACGACACTCAGAACGATGCGGTCGGATACATCCAGGCCCGCCTGCTTGCGGGCGTCCTGGATGCTGCGCACGGCATCCCGCGCGAGGCCCTCGGCTTCCAGCTCGGGTGTCGTCGAGGTGTCGAGCACGACGAAGCCGCCGCCCGGGAGGAATTCGACCGCCGCTTGCTCATCCTGCACCTCGAGGCGCAACTCGTACTCGCCGTCGATGAGCTGGATGCCGCCGGACGTCACCGTGTCGCCCTCGATCGACCAGTCGCCCGTTTTCGAGCCCTTGATCGCCTGCTGCACGTCCTTGCCGATGCGGGGCCCCGCGGCTCTCGCATTCACCTGCAGCGTTCGGCCGATGCCGAAGGCTGCGAGCGAGTCCTCGCGCTGCTGCTCGAGCACGACTTCGCGGACGTTGAGTTCGTCGCGGAGCACCGATTCGAACGCCGAGACGTCGACGTCCCCGACAACCGTCAGTTTCGGCAACGGCAGTCGAACACGCTTCTGCCGTGCCTTGCGGAGTGCGTTGCCGGCACTGGCGATCTGGCGAACGCGATCCATGACCTCCGCCAGTTCCGGGTCTGCCGGCAGCGCATCTGCATCCGGGTAGCTCTCGAGGTGCACGCTGCGACCTCCCGTGAGCCCCTTCCAGATCTCCTCGGTGACAAGTGGCGCAAGAGGAGCCGCGGTGCGCGTCAGGGTTTCGAGCACCGTGAACAGGGTCTCGAATGCCTGCGGCGACTCCGGGTCCTCGGTGACGCCCTCCCAGAATCGGTCGCGCGAGCGGCGCACGTACCAGTTGGTGAGCACGTCGACGAAGTCTCTCAGCGCAACCGTTGCTCCGGTCGCGTCGAGCTCGTCGAGGGCGTTCCGAACGTCCACGACCGTTTCGCGCAGTTTCGCGAGGATGTACCGGTCGAGCACGTTCGTCGAGTCCGTGCGCCCCTTCGCGTCGTAATGGCTGCCGTAGATCGCGCGATTCGCGTAGGTCGAGAAGAAGTACCAGGTCGACCACAGCGGCAGGTGGAACTGACGCAGGGCCTCCTTGATGCCGGTTTCCGTCACCGGCAGGTTACCCCCGCGCAGGATGTTGCTCGAGAGCAGCATCCATCGCACCGCGTCGGAACCGTAAGTGTCGAACGACATCGTGACGTCCGGGTAGTTGCCCAGCTTCTTCGACGCCTTCTGGCCGTCGTCGCCGAGCACGATGCCGTGACAGATCACGTTCGTGAACGCGGGCCGGTCGAAGAGCGCGACCGAGAGCACGTGCATGACGTAGAACCAGCCGCGAGTCTGGCCGATGTACTCGACGATGAAGTCGGCAGGGCTGTGGGTATCGAACCAGCCTTCGTTCTCGAACGGGTAGTGCACCTGCGCGAACGGCATGGACCCGGAGTCGAACCAGACGTCGAGCACATCGTCTATGCGTCGCATGGTCGACTGCCCCGTAGGGTCGTCGGGATTCGGGCGCGTCAGCTCGTCGATGAAGGGCCTGTGCAGGTTCGGTTCGCCATTCGCGTCCAGCGGCAACCGGCCGAAGTCGCGCTCGAGCTCCTCGAACGACCCGTATACGTCGACGCGCGGGAAGTCCGGGTTGTCGCTCTTCCACACGGGGATGGGCGTGCCGAAGTACCGGTTGCGGGAGATCGACCAGTCACGGGCGCCCTCGAGCCACTTGCCGAACTGGCCGTGCTTGACGTTGTTCGGCACCCAGTTGATCTGCTCGTTCGCGGCGAGCAGGCGGTCCTTGATCTCCGTGACCCGGACGAACCAGCTCGAGACGGCTCGGTAGATCAGCGGATTGCCGCAGCGCCAGCAGTGCGGGTACGAGTGCACGTAGGTCGACTGCCGCAGCACGCGGCCGCGCTCCTTCAGCAGGCGCGACAGCGGCTTGTTCGCGACATCCCAGCGCTCGCCGGCGACATCGTAGATCTCCGACGTGAAGACGCCGGCCGAGTCGAGCGAGACGAGCGTCGGGATGCCCGCGGCGTTCGACGTCCTCTGGTCGTCTTCACCGAAGGCGGGAGCCTGGTGCACGAGCCCAGTGCCCTCACCCGTTGCGACGTAGTCGTCGGCCAGCACGCGGAACGCCCTCTCCGTTCCCCACTCCTCGACGTCTGCGTAGTAGTCGAACAGCGGCTCGTACAGGACATCGACGAGTTCGCTGCCCTGCAGCGTCTTGGTGACGGCCGCGCGCGCGTCGTCCGCGCTCTCGTATCCGAGATCCTTCGCGTAGGCGTCGATCGTGTCGGTCGCGAGCAGATAGGTGTCCGACTCGCCGTGCGTGCCGTTCGGCCCCTCGGGAACTACCGCGTACTCGATCGATCCCCCGACGGCGAGCGACAGGTTCGTCGGCAGCGTCCAGGGCGTCGTCGTCCAGGCGATCGCGGCGACACCCTCGATGCCGAGTTCGGATGCCCGCTCACCCGTGAACGGGAAGGTCACGGTCAGGGTGGGGTCCTGACGATCCTTGTAGACGTCGTCATCCATCCGGAGCTCGTGGTTCGACAGCGGCGTTTCATCCCGCCAGCAGTAGGGCAGTACCCGGTGCCCTTCGAAGGCGAGCCCCTTGTCGTACAGCGTCTTGAACGCCCAGATCGCCGACTCCATGAACTCGGGATTCAGTGTTTTGTAGTCGTTCTCGAAGTCGACCCAGCGCGCCTGCCGGGTGACGTACTCTTCCCACTCCTGCGTGTACTTGAGCACCGATTCCTTCGCCTTCGCGTTGAAAGCGTCGATGCCCATCTCCTCGATTTCCCGAGTCGTCGTGATGCCGAGCTGCTTCATCGTCTCGAGCTCGGCCGGTAGGCCGTGGGTGTCCCAGCCGAACCGTCGATCGACTTTGAAACCGCGCATGGTCTGGTACCGCGGGAAGACGTCTTTAACGTAACCGGTCAGGAGGTGGCCGTAGTGGGGCAGCCCGTTCGCGAACGGGGGTCCGTCGTAGAAAACCCATTCGTCGCATCCCTCGCGCTGTGCGATGGAGGCTCGGAACGTGTCGTCGCCTTTCCAGAACGCGAGCACACCTTCTTCGATGCGCGGGAACGAAGGTGACGCGCTGGGCTGCTCGTCGCGGTTCCTTGGGTACACGGGCCGGCTCTTTCTCTCGCAGTGTTGGTTGCTTCCGGGGCGCTTTCGCGCGGTACCACCCGGATTACGCACTTCTCGTACGCCACTCTCACTGCGGCTGTTACGGGCCTGCCCCGTTCGGTTCTACTGAGTGCGCGGAACCCGCTCACCGTTCTTCCGAATGCTCCCCGGTGATAGCCGGATCAATGCGACGGCCAAGTCTAGCAAAGAGATGTCGCCAGTAGAGTGATGCCATGAGAAAGCGAGCGATAGCGGTTGTTGCCGCCGCGGCACTCGGCCTGACCGGCTGCGGAGGCATCGGTCTTCCCGCACCCTCGGCGCCGGATCCGACGATTTCCTATCCGAACGTTCCTTCGGAGGACATCACGAAAGAGGCGTGCTCTTCCGTTGTCGCCGAGGTGAACGACCTCTCGCGAACGCTTGCGCAGTTCTACGAAGCGCTCGAGGGCGGCGATCTGCTCTTGGCGGCCTCCCTGCTCAATGCTCTGCAGTCGCAGCTCGGTGACATCGGCGGAGACGCTCAGGGAGACCCTGAACTCGAAGTGCTCCTGGGCGATTTGCAGAGCGCTGCAGAAGCGTTGAACGCGCGCATCGCAGAGATCGACACGAGCGATCCGCTCTCTGCGACCGAGGGGATTCAGGAGGACGCTGAGGCGCTTCGAGCGGCGATCGACGGGCTGCTCGCGTACTGCACGGGCTAGGTCGCTATCGCTCCAGCGCTTCGACAAGTGGCTCGACAGCGGCTCTGACGGCCTCCTCCGCGGTACCCTCAGGCGTCCTGGCCCAGGCGCCGATGGCGCCGAATGCCGCGCCGATCAGCGCGCCTGCGACGCCGGATGCGCGATTCGATTCGGGCAGGATGTCTTCGCCAATCGCGATGCGATGCGCCAGCACTGCCGAGAGCTCCGCCGCGTGCACCCCTGCGGAAGCGAGCAGGACCTCGGTCGCACCCATGGTCTCGGCATCGCGGAGCACTTGCGGAACCCTATCTTCCCAGGGAGCGACAGCACTGACGAGCGCGTCCGCGCAAGCGCGCACGGGAGGGCCGTCCTGACTCGGTTGCACGGCGTCCAGCGTTGGCCGGACCCTGCACCACAGGGCGTCCGATTTTCCGCCGGGGAAGTAGGTGAAGAAAGTTCCTCGCGAAACACCGGCGCGCCCCGCTATGTCGTCGATGGAGACTCGTTCGAAACCGACTTCGAGAAAGAGCTCGATTGCGGCTTCGCTCAGCGTTTCGACCGACGACACCTTCGGTCGTCCAGGTCCTCTCTTCATCATGCTCCTCCTCGAGTGGAATCTCTCCTCTCTCTTGTTTACACCACTTGGTACTGCAACGGCACAGCGATCGGGCTTCGAGGCGAACCCCTTCGACGCCCGAGCCGCGCGATGGCAGGTACCCGCGTGCCAGACTCGAGGCATGAAATACCGCTCGATCGCCAGGGATGCACGCGTCGAGCACGAGATTCTGCGATCGCGCTTCATCGGCATCGCCACACGAGTATTCTCGCTCGACGACTTCGCAGAACTCGTGCGCGAGCAGCGACGCGAACATCCCGATGCAGCGCACGTCTGCTCAGCGGCCATCGTCGGCGAACACGGTGAAGCGAGCCGTTCGAGCGACGACGGCGAGCCCTCCGGGACAGCGGGAGCGCCGATGCTGCAGTCGATACTGCGGCAAGAACTCACCGACGTCGGCGTCATCGTGGTGCGATACTTCGGCGGAACCAAACTCGGAGCCGGCGGTCTCCTCCGCGCGTACTCGGGTGCAGCCTCGGATGCACTGAGCGCCGCGGGTCGGGTGCACCGTGTCACGACGAAGCGGGTGAGCGCGGAAGTGGATCTCGCCGAAGTCGGTCGCATCGACAATGCTTTGCGCACCCGCGGCCTCGAACCCGCCGTCGAATACGGTTCCTCAGCGCATCTGACCGTGCATGTCGATACGTCCGAACTCACGGCTGTGCAGGATCAACTCCGCTCGCTCGGCGTTCCGACGCACGTTGGCGCGGACGGCTACCGCGAAGTGCCGCGCTGACGCCGCGGAAGCCTGCGGGCCGCGCATCCTGCCGCCTGCACTGCGAAGTGCGCGAGCCCGTAGACTGGAATCATGTGGAGAACACCGCGCAATGCCATCACGCCCTGGCTGTTCCTGGTCGCAGGAGCGTGCATGTTCACCGCGGGATTCATCCGTCCGGAAGACACCTGGGTGCGGTGGGTCATGGTCGTCGCCGGCGTGCTGTTCGTCATCAACGCGCTGCTGCAGTTCGTACTGCGGAAGCGGGAATCTGATGATCGGTCGTCATCCAGCCGCGACGTTCGCTAGACTCTGCGAGACAATCAGGCATCTTCGCCACCGTTCAGGTACGGCGAGCAGACACGATGCCGCGAAGATCGACAGCAAAGGTGAGAGCCATGGCCATGCCCGAGAAACCAGTTCTTGAGGGCCTCGAAACGAAGTGGGATGCCCGCTGGGAGACGTCAGGAACCTATGCGTTCCGCCGCGACGAAGCTACGCGCGAAACCGTCTACTCGATCGACACGCCTCCTCCGACCGCATCGGGCTCACTCCACGTCGGTCACGTATTCAGCTACACGCACACCGACATCATCGCGCGCTTCCAGCGCATGCTCGGCAAGCAGGTCTTCTACCCGATGGGCTGGGACGACAACGGTCTCCCGACCGAGCGCCGTGTACAGAACTACTACGGTGTTCGTGTCGACCCCACACTCCCCTACGACCCGAATTTCACACCGCCCAACGAAGGCGACGGTAAGACGACCAAGCCGGCCGATCAGCTGCCCATCTCTCGCAAGAACTTCATCGAACTCTGCGAACGCCTCACGGAAGAGGACGAGCAGAAGTTCGAGGAGCTGTGGCGCACGCTGGGGGTCTCCGTCGACTGGAAGCAGACCTACCGCACGATCAGCGACGACTCACGCCGCACGAGCCAGCTCGCGTTCCTGCGCAACCTGGAACGGGGCGAGGCTTACCAGTCGGACGCCCCGACACTGTGGGACGTGACTTTCCGCACGGCAGTCGCTCAGGCGGAGCTCGAGGACCGCGAACAGCCCGGCGCGTACCACACGCTGCTCTTCACCTCGCAGGACGGCGACCTGCGCATCGACACGACTCGCCCCGAGCTGCTCCCCGCCTGCGTGGCGGTCGTGGCGCATCCCGACGACGAACGCTATGCGCACCTGATCGGTTCGGAGGTTGAAACGCCTGGCTTCGGAGTGAAGGTTCCCTTCGTCGCCCACCCGCTCGCACAACCCGACAAGGGCACGGGCGTCGCGATGATCTGCACGTTCGGCGACACGACCGACATCACCTGGTGGCGCGAGCTGAACCTGCCGAACCGCTCGGTGCTCGGCTTCGACGGACGATTCGTGCCGGAGGCCCCGGAGGCGATCGCAACGGATGCCGGCCTCGAGCTCTACGCCGAGATGGCCGGGAAAACCGTGTTCTCGGGCAGGAAGACGCTCGTGGAAGCGCTCCAGTCCTCGGGCCGCATCGTTGGCGAGACACGAACGATCACGCATCCCGTGAAGTTCTTCGAAAAGGGCGACAAGCCGCTGGAGATCGTGTCCACGAGGCAGTGGTACGTCAAGAACGGCGGCCGCGAAGCCGAGATCCGCGACCGGCTCATCGAGCTCGGCCGCACGATCGACTGGCACCCCGACCACATGCGGGTTCGCTACGAGAACTGGGTCAACGGGCTCAACGGCGACTGGCTCATCTCGCGTCAGCGATTCTTCGGCGTGCCGATTCCGGTCTGGTACGGCCTCGATGAAGACGGCAACCCCGACTACGACAGAGTTATTCTGCCCTCGCCGGACCAACTGCCGCTCGACCCCTCGAGTGATGTTCCAGCGGGCTTCACTGCCGAGCAGCGTGGCGTGGCCGGTGGGTTCGTCGGCGAAGTGGATGTCATGGACACCTGGGCGACATCGTCTCTGACCCCGCAGCTCGTCGGCGGCTGGGGAGGCAGGGATGATGAGCTCTGGAATCTGCTGACGCCGTTCGATCTGCGCCCGCAGGGCCAGGACATCATCAGAACCTGGCTGTTCTCGACGATGGTCCGCTCGATGTTCGAGACGGGCAAGGCGCCGTGGGAGCACGCCGCGATCTCCGGCTGGATCCTCGACCCCGATCGCAAGAAGATGTCGAAGTCGAAGGGCAATGTCGTCACACCGCAGTCAATGCTGGAACAGCACGGCTCCGACGGGGTTCGCTACTGGGCGGCCTCCAGCAGGCTCGGGATGGATGCGACGCTCGACCCGCAGAACCCGAAGATGATCAAGATCGGAAGGCGCCTCGCGATGAAGGTGCTGAACGCCGCGAAGTTCGTCTACCAGATGGAGGGCGAAGCGGGTGATATCGCGAATCCGATCGACATCGACATGATCGGTGATCTGCGCGACGTCATCGAAAGCGCAACCGAATCGCTGCAGGATTACGATCACGCGAAAGCGCTCGACACGATCGAGACGTTCTTCTGGACGTTCTGCGACGACTACCTGGAGCTCGTGAAAGAGCGCGCGTACTCGGGCGACCCCGTCGGTCAGGGTTCCGCGATCCGCGCTCTCCGCAGCGCGATCAATGTGCTCCTTCGTCTGCTCGCGCCCTACATTCCGTTCGCGACGGAGGAGGTGTGGAGCTGGACCAACGACGGCTCGATCCACCTCGCGAAGTGGCCGCGCATCCACGATCTGCCGACGTCGGCGCAGTCCCGCGGGATGCTGAGCGCAGTCGGCGAGGCACTGATCATGATTCGCCGAGCAAAAACGGATGCGAAGGTCTCGCAGAAGACGCCCGTTGCGCGGGCGGTCATCGAGGGCCCGAGCGAGACCATCGGCCTCATGGAGCAGGCAGCGAGCGACCTCGCCGCCGTCGGACGCATAGAGGATCTGCAGTTCGTGGCGGCGAACGAGTTGGGAGTTGGTGAACTCGAGTTCGTCCAGCAGGAAGAGGAAGCGTCATCGGAGCGGCAGACGCCACTGCAGGTTGTTCCGAATGAGGCCACTCCGGAGCAGAAGGCCGCAGCTTCGGAGGAAGCAACGCAGGTTCTCGATCTCAGCGAGCTGCGGGCCGAGCTCGACGACGACAACTAGGGGGCCATCGTGCAGATCGGAACACGCTGGAGCCTCGGGGACGAGGCGCCGAAATCGTTGCCACTGGGCATTCGTCAAGCGATCGGCGAGGAAGAGCGCGTGCTCCGTGATCTCGAGGCCGACACCGGTGGATGGGGTTGGACGCTCACCTTTCTAGAGGGCGAGCCCATCGTCACCCTCGACGACGGCACCGTGATAACGCAGGTCGACGGCGAAACGATGGTCACTCACGAGCCCTGATCAGCGAAGTCGCGGAGTGCGGAGGAGAACAGCCGATTCGCACTTGGCGAGTGCACGGCAAACCGATGCGGAACGCAAAGTTCTTGCAAGGGTACGTCGCTAGGCTCTAATCATGAGTAACCCGTTCTTCGAACCCTCAACGCTCCCCTACCAGCTCCCCCCGTTCGCGGATATCCGAGACGAGCACTACGCGGAAGCTCTCGAAGCGGGCTTCCAGCAGCAACGGGACGAGATCGAAGCGATCGTGAACAACGACGCCGCGCCGACGATCGAGAACACGCTGGAGGCGCTGGAGGGTTCGGGGGCGATCCTCGAACGCGTCATGCACGTGTTCTGGTCGATCACGAGCACCGACAGCAGCGAGTTCCTGCAGCAGCTCGAAGAAGAGTACGCGCCGAAGGTGGCAGCCCATTTCGATTCGATTCAGCTGCATTCGAAGCTGTACGAGCGGATCAGTGCACTATTCGAGAACCCATCGCCCCACTGGAGCAACGAGCAGCAGTACCTCGTCGAGCGGTACCACAAGGAAATGACCCTTGCGGGTGCCGGGCTCGACCGGCAACGCACAGAACGGCTGAAAGAACTGAATCAGCGCCTCGCGTCGCTCTCAACGCTCTTCGACAAGAATCTCCAGGCCGATACGAACGATCTGGCGGTTGTTATCGACGATGTCTCCGAACTCGAAGGTCTCGCCCAGAGCGAGATAGAGGCGGCCGAAGCGGCGGCTCAGGCCCGGGGGCTGAGCGACAAGTACTTGATCACGCTGCCGCTGTTCACGGGTCACCCGTGGCTGGCTTCCCTCGAGAACCGGGATGTGCGGGAGCGCATCATGCGGGCGTCGCTTGAGCGTGCATCCCGTGGCAACGACAACGACAACTCGGAGATCGTTCTCGAAATCACGAAGCTGCGAGCCGAGCGGGCCTCGCTGCTCGGCTTCGTGTCGCACACCGCCTACGTGACCGCCGATGAGACCGCAGGAACACCCGCCGCAGTGGCCGACATGCTCGGTCGCCTTGCGCCCGCCGCCGCGCGCAATGCCCACGCGGAGGCGGAGACCTTGCGCGAGGAGATCGCATCGACCCCGGCACCCCACGCTCTCGAGAGCTGGGATTGGGCCTTCTACACCGAGAAGGTTCGCTCGCGCCTGCACAATGTCGACACAGCCGCACTGCGCCCGTACTTCGAGGCGGAGCGCGTGCTGCATGACGGTGTGTTCTTCGCGGCGGGGCTCGTCTACGGGCTGCGGTTCGAGGAGCGCACCGACCTGACCGGCTACCACTCGGACAATCGCTTCTTCGAAGCCTTCGAGGAGGACGGTACTCCCCTGGGTCTATTCCTGCTCGATCTCTACACACGGGACTCGAAGCGCGGCGGCGCGTGGATGAATCCCCTCATCTCCCAGAACGCGCTCCTCGATCAGCCGACGATCGTGATGAACAATCTCAACGTGCCGAAGCCGCCGCCAGGCAAACCGACGCTTCTGACGTTCGATGAGACCGCGACGCTGTTCCACGAGTTCGGTCACGCGCTTCACGGTCTGCTGGCCAAAGTGACGTACCCGAAGTTCTCGGGTACGAATGTCTTCCGCGACTTCGTCGAGTTCCCCAGTCAGGTCAACGAGATGTGGATGCTCTGGCCCGAGGTCGTGAACAACTACGCGAAGCACTTCGAAACCGGTGAGCCGATCCCCTCCGACGTCCTGGAGCGCATACAGGCGATGGAGTCGTTCAACCAGGGGCACGACACGAGTGAGTACCTTGCCGCAGCGCTCCTCGACCAGGCCTGGCACAATCTCGCGGTCGGGGAAGAGGTAACGGATGTCGAATCGTTCGAGCGTGAGGCGCTCGAGAAGGCAGGGCTGCTGAACTCCACGGTTCCCACTCGCTACTCTTCTACGTACTTCCAGCACGTCTTCTCCGGCGGATATTCGGCCGGATACTACTCGTACATCTGGTCTGAAGTCATGGATGCCGACACTGTCGAGTACTTCAAGGAATCCGGCAATGTTCGTGAAGTCGGCGACAGTTTCAGGCAGCATCTGCTGGGCATCGGCGGTTCGAAAGATCCGCGCACCGCTTACAGGGAGTTCAGGGGCAGGGACGCGGAGATCGAGCCGCTGCTGGATCGTCGAGGCCTCGCCGCCTAGCTGCCCCGCAGCCGGATGCCGTGCAACTCTTAGCACACGCACTCTCGCTCGGAGCTGAAACTCCGCTCAGCAACGGCACGTAGGCTGACGATGCCTAAGAATCTCAAATGAGGAGAATGCATGATCACGCGGAAGAAGTTGCTGGCCATCGGCGCAATCGCCACGAGTGCGCTGCTGGTTACCGCCTGCGCAGGTGCCGACGAGCCGGAGCAACCGGATGACCAGGTCGTCGAAGAGACGGAAGACCAGGTTGACGACACGGCCGAGGAGAACGGTGAAGACGACGTTCCCGGTGACGTCACCGCTCCTGGCTCAACGCTCGCAATCGGCGACACCGCGGTGCTCGCGCATCCCATCGACGGCGAAGACGGGGAAACCGGCCTACTGTCGGCGACCGTGAACGAGATCGAGTCGGCGTCCATCGACGAACTGGCTGACCTCGATCTCGGCGAGAGCGCAGACGGGCTCGAGCCGTACTACCTGCACATCACCGTTGCGGGTGTCGACGAGACTTCGGAAGCACTTGCAGGCGCAACGCTGACGAACGCATTCGCGGGACTGGCTGCCGGCAGCCCAGCTTCGAATTTGAACGTGATCGGTTCGTTCGATCCCTGCAACATCACCTCGCTCGACAGTGAGTGGGCAGCTGACTCGACGCAGGAGATCTGTATCGTCGTCCTCAGCCCCGAAGGTTCGGACGTCGACTCCGTGCAGTACTCGCCGCGCGACGAAGAGTACCGAGCGGACCCCGTCACCTGGGAGTAGACATCCCCTGAATCAACATCCGTGATGAACGGCCCGGAGATCGCCCGGGCCGTTCATCATTTGTTCTAGGCGCTTAGCTCTTCTATGTCGCTCTGCGATAGCACTTCGGCTTCTCCGCTACCGTCCACAGCGTCCTTCGTGACGACGACACGGACAATGTCCGGTTCCGACGGCACATCGAACATGAGCGGCGCCAGCACGTCTTCCATAATGGCTCGCAAACCACGTGCGCCGGTCTTGCGCTCCACGGCGAGGTCCGCAATCGCCTCCAGCGCATCCTGTTCGAAGTCGAGTCGCACACCGTCGATCTCGAACATCCGCTGATACTGCTGCACGAGCGCGTTCTTCGGCACCGTCAGGATGTCGACAAGCGCCTCCCTGTCGAGCGGTGTGACGGTAGCAATAACCGGCAGACGACCGATGAACTCGGGAATGAGGCCGAATTTGTGCAGGTCTTCCGGCAGTACCTCGTTGAAGATATCGAGATCTGCTTTCGGCGTCTGCAGCGGAGCGCCGAACCCGATGCCCTGCTTTCCGTTGCGAGCCCTGATGATGTCTTCCAGCCCTGCGAATGCACCGGCAACGATGAACAGGACGTTCGTCGTGTCGATCTGGATGAACTCGCTGTTCGGGTGCTTTCGGCCGCCCTGCGGCGGCACCGACGCTACCGCACCCTCAAGGATCTTCAGCAGCGCCTGCTGCACGCCCTCGCCCGATACGTCACGCGTTATCGACGGGTTCTCCGCCTTCCTGGCGACCTTGTCGATCTCGTCGATGAAGATGATGCCGTTCTCAGCGCGCTTGACGTCGTCGTCGGCGGCCTGAATAAGCTTCAGCAGAATATTCTCGACATCTTCCCCGACATAACCGGCTTCCGTGAGCGCAGTAGCATCGGCAACCGCGAACGGCACATTGAGCTTTCTGGCGAGCGTCGATGCCAAGTACGACTTTCCCGAGCCGGTAGGTCCGACCATCAGGATGTTGGACTTCGCGATCTCGACCTGCTCACGGGCGGCGTCCGCACTCGCCAGCTGCTGCGAGTCGTGGATGCGCTTGTAGTGGTTGTACACGGCAACGGACAGCGACCGTTTCGCGCGATCCTGGCCGACAACGTACTCATCGAGTGCTTCGAAGATCTCGCGCGGTTTCGGGAGCGTGAACTCCGGCACCGCCTCTTTCGCCTTCTCGGAGGACTTGCGTTCAGCGATGATCTCGTTGCACAGTTCAACGCACTCATCGCAGATGTAGACGGCAGGGCCAGCAATCAGCGGCACCTGTTTCTGGCTCTTGCCGCAGAATGTGCACTTGAGCAAATCGCTGCTCTCACCGAGTCGCGCCACGGTCAAACCTCCCGAAGTCGTTGCAATAAGCGTACGCGCTTCCACCGACATGCTACGCAGGCTCACCGAAACAAAGACACCGAATCGGACCCGCGGGCGCTGACCGAGCTGCTCTTTCGCTAGTAGACTGGCGTCATGCAGTTGCTCGCGGCACTTTCCGTTGTTTCTTCGCTCGTTCTACCGCTTCCGTCGCACGCGACGATCATCGACAGCACCGTTGAAGACGGAGGAACACTGACGGAGGCCGTCGAGACGTTGTCCGTCACCATGAACGAGGAGATCCTGCAGGTTCCCGGGGTCGAGACGGCGAATGTGATGACGCTGCAGGACGCCTCCGGTAATTACTTCGGAGACGGATGCACGATCGTCGAGGGCCCCACTGCATCCATGGTTGCAGCACTGGGGGAAGCCGGCGACTACGTGCTCGGCTACACGGTGGTCTCGGCGGACACGCACCCCGTATCCGGAGAAATCGCTTTCACCTGGGAGCCGCCGGCGGATCACGAACCGAGCCCCGCGCTTCCGCAGGCTCCGGTCTGCGGCGAAGAGCCGGAAGACTCAGCTGTTCCCGAGGACAACGACGATACCGCCGAGGACCCCGAAGCAACCGAAAACGAAGTTGCAGAAGAACCAACGGCAGATGACTCCGCGCAGGAGGAGTCGGCCGAAGAGGGCGGAATACCGCCGTGGGTGTTCATTCTGGTCTCCGTCGCGGCCGTAGCCCTCATCATCGGCCTGATCATCGGCAACTGGGTTCGCGCACGACGCATGCGCGCCGGCTGGCAGGAGGAGCATCCTGATGAGAACCAGTCGGGGAACAACCCCTCGCGGTGACGGCCAGTAGCGCCTCAGGAGGAATCATGCCGACGTTCGACATCAACAGAAACGTCAGCGGCACAGCCGTCTACCGGGCGAGCATCGAAGCGGCGACGTATCGGCAGGAGGGCGATTACTTTGTGTTCTACGCCGACGCCTCTCGGACCAGGAAAGTGCTCACGGCCGCTGCATCGGCTGTCACGACCATCGACACCGTGACGGAGAGACGCTAGCCGCGACCTATCTCGCTCCTCGCGGCGAGTCGAGTCGTTGCGATTGCCGCTCGCGGTTGCTACCGTTGAGCCCGTGAAGCAGTAGCGATCCCGTTCGTCCCGTGCC
This sequence comes from uncultured Agrococcus sp., assembly GCF_945915485.1. Lineage (GTDB taxonomy): Bacteria > Actinomycetota > Actinomycetes > Actinomycetales > Microbacteriaceae > Agrococcus. The sequence continues at coordinate 1,960 of NZ_CAMEFJ010000021.1, read as the reverse complement.
CGAGGCAGTCTGCCCGGCGGGATTCACGTCATCCTCGTAAGGCTTCTCCTATGGCTTCGTCAAGCCCCGTTCGCGACACCCTCGCACATCTCCGCATCGAAGGGTTGTCCGCGTCCTATGCCGATCGGCGCGTTCTGACCGATGTGTCCTTCGTTGTGCCCGCGGGCGCGAGAACCGCATTGATCGGCGAGAACGGCACGGGTAAATCCACATTGCTGCATATCATCGCCGGCGATCTCCAAGCAGACTCCGGAGCGGTTCGTGCCTTCCGTCCGGGTGGCGCGGACGTTCGCATAGGTCTGCTGCGACAGGAAGCGACCGTCCCGGCGAACACATCGGTCGGGTCCGTCATCGAAACCGCTGTCGCGCGAGTTCGCGCTGCTGGGCGGGATGTTGAGCGGGCTGGGTCGTTGCTCGCAGCCGGGCCGGACCACGAGCACGAGCTCCGATTCGCGGCGGCTCTCGAAACCGCTGAACTCCTCGACGCCTGGAACATCGACACCCGCATCGCCAAGACACTGGCGGGGCTCGGCCTCGAGCACGTCGAGCTCGCAGACGACGCGGCTGCACTTTCAGGCGGTCAGCAGTCACGGCTGGCCCTGGCCGCGCTGCTGCTGAGCGCTCCTGACGTACTGCTGCTCGACGAGCCGACGAATCACCTGGATGATGCAGCAGCACAGCACCTGGTCGAGGAGCTCGAGAACTGGAGCGCTCCCGTCCTGTTCGCCAGTCACGACCGTGCGTTCTTGGACGATACGGCGACGGCCCTCGTCGACCTCGATCCCGCTCCCCTGCTGCACGCGGATTGTGGCGACCTCGTGCAGGACGGCAACGGTTCCGGCATCGGAGTCACGAGGTTCACGGGCACGTACACCGACTACCTGCAGGCGAGAAGGGATGCCAGGGTCCGTTGGGAGCAGCAGTTCGCGGATGAGCAGTCGAGGCTGAAGAAACTGCGCGCGTCGGTCACGGAGTCGCAGACCGTTGGCAAACCGGAGCGAGGTCCGAAAACGGAGGCGAGAGCCTCCAAGAAGTTCTACTCCGATAGAAATGCCAAAGTCGTGGCGCGGCGGGTCGGTGACGCGCGATCGCGCCTGGAAGAGCTCGAAGACCGCCAGATCCGTAAACCACCGCGGGAACTGAGCTTCGCGGGCATCCCGCTCCCCGGCAGGACGACGGTCCCTGGGAAAACGGTTATCGATGCTGCACGTATCGGCCTTACCGGACGCCTCTCAGCGGCATCGATGTCGATACGGCAGGGCGAGCAATGGCTCGTGACGGGCAGCAACGGGACCGGTAAGTCGACACTGCTGCAGTTGCTCGCCGGCGCACTCGAGCCGACCACGGGAGCGGTGCAGCGAACGCGCGGGCTCCGCATCGGGCTGCTGACGCAGCACGCCGGCATCCCCGACCCGCACGAGCGCGGGCCATCGAGGACACTCGTTCGCGCCTACGAAGACGCCATCGGCACCGGCCGTGCAGCCGCGGTGCCGCTCACGGCGTTCGGACTGTTCGCCCCTCGTGATCTCCAACGCCCGCTGGACTCCGTGAGTCGCGGCCAAGAACAGCGGCTGGCTCTCGCGATCGTACTCGCCGAGATGCCGGATGTACTACTGCTCGACGAGCCAACGAATCATCTGTCGCTACTGCTCGTGACACAGTTGGAGGAGTCGCTCGCCGACTATCCCGGGACCGTCGTCATCGCCAGCCACGATCGGTGGCTGAGACGCAACTGGAAGGGCCGCACGCTGCATCTGGAGTCCCAGTGAGACGGGTTTGCGTCGGCTTCGGAGCGCCGACTCCCCGGAGGCTATGAAGACCAGTACCCCTGCATCAGCTCTGTCGCCCACTGTGGTTGCCGTACGACGGCCCGCGGGGCGAACTCTTGCATGTACGGCTTGATATCCAAGACCGGCGTGCCGTCGACCGCATCCAATCCACGGACTTCCAGCGTCAGCCC
>NZ_CAMEFJ010000020.1 GCF_945915485.1 uncultured Agrococcus sp. | reverse complement strand
TTGGGTTCGCCTGATGCTCCGGCTGTAGCCATTAGATATTCTCCATCGAGTTTCGCAGTTGGGTACTTGGATTCGGGACGAATCCAGCGCTGGCGAGGCACCAGTGATCCGAAAGGATCACTGGTTTTGGATCTTCAGCGCGCATCACGCAACCGCCTTCGCGGGCAGAGCCTGTTTGCGTGCGTACTCGGCAGCGGCCTCGCGCACCCACGCACCGTCTTCGTGCGCCTGCCTGCGGTGCTGCAGCCGCTGCGCGTTGCACTGGCCACGGCCCGCGAGCACCTCGTAGAACTCGGTCCAGTCGATCTCGCTCATGTCCCACTGCCCCGTCTCTTCGTTCCAGCGCAGGTTCTTGTCGGGGCACTCGAGACCGAGCGCTTCGAACTGCGGGACGAGCATCCCGACGAACCGTTGACGCAGTTCGTCGTTCGAGAAGCGCTTGATCTTCCACGCCATGGACTGCGCCGAGTTCGGCGACTCGTCGTCCGGCGGGCCGAACATCATCAGTGACGGCCAGTACCAGCGGTTGACGGCATCCTGCGCCATCTCGCGCTGCTCCGGTGTGCCGTTCGCAAGCTCGAGCAGAATCTCGAAACCCTGCCGCTGGTGGAACGACTCCTCCTTGCAGATACGCACCATCGCCCGGCCGTACGGCCCGTAGGATGCACGGCACAGCGGCACCTGGTTGCAGATCGCCGCACCGTCGACGAGCCAGCCGATCGCACCCATGTCAGCCCACGTCGGTGTGGGGTAGTTGAAGATCGACGAGTACCGCGCCTTGCCCTCGATCAGCTGCTCGGTCATCGTGTCGCGGGGCATCCCCAGCGTCTGGGCCGCCGAATACAGGTAGAGTCCGTGGCCCGCTTCGTCCTGCACCTTGGCCATCAGGATGGCCTTGCGCTTCAGGCTCGGTGCACGGGTGATCCAGTTGGCTTCCGGCTGCATGCCGATGATCTCGCTGTGGGCGTGCTGGGAGATCTGCCGGATGAGCGTCTTACGGTATTTCTCCGGCATCCAGTCGCGGGGCTCGATGCGTTGGTCAGCTTCGATAAGAGCATCGAAGTCTGCTTGCAGCACGTCTTCTTCTGTGCTCATGTTCGCCTCCTTGCAGATCGATCTTTACTGACCGATCGTTCAGTGAGTATATAATCGCTTCAGCCTTCCGGCAATACCGCCACTCAACGAGGAGTTCATGTGTCTGGAAAGAAACGCGCCGCCGACGTCATGTACGAGACCGACGCCGCAGCGCGAATGCTGGGTATGACCATCGACCGCAACGAGCCCGGCGAGGCCATCGTTTCCCTGACACTGCGCGATGACATGATGAACGGATTCGGCATCACGCACGGCGGTGTCGTGTTCGCACTCGCCGATACCGCGTTCGCTTACGCCTGCAACGAAGACGAATACGTCACGGTGGCGCAGGGCGCAGACATCAGCTTCCTGGCAACGTCAACCGTTGGCCAGCGGCTGACCGCGCACGCCAGGAGGGTCGTCAAGAACGGTAAGAACGGACTCTACGACGTCACCGTGACGACCGATGACGATACACGTATCGCCGAGTTCCGCGGCCGCTCATTCACGACCGCGAAAACCATTTGAAGTCACCGAGCAAGGGAGCCACCGTGACCGAATTCCCAGAGCACTTCGACGACGCAGAGCGCCTCTCCGTCGACGAGCTTCGAGCGCTGCAGCTGGAACGCCTCAAATGGTCGGTTGCGCACGCCTACGAGAACGTTCCGCTCTACCGCGAAAAGCTCGACGAGGCTGGAGTCCAGCCGGGCGACATCGAGACACTCGACGACATCCGGAAGCTGCCGTTCACGACGAAGGATGATCTTCGGCAGACGTACCCGTTCGGGATGTTCGCCGTCCCCATGGAACGCGTCTCCCGCATCCACGCATCCAGCGGAACCACCGGGCGCCCGACCGTCGTGGGCTACACGAAGCAGGACCTCGACAACTGGGCGACCGTGCTCGCGCGTTCGCTGCGCGCCGCCGGCGTCCGGCCGGGGATGATGGTGCACAACGCGTACGGTTACGGCCTGTTCACGGGTGGCCTGGGTGCCCACGGAGGCATCGAGAAACTCGGCGCGACCGTGATTCCGATCTCCGGCGGCGGTACTGCACGGCAGGTGCAGTTGATCCAGGATTTCAAGCCGGACGCGATCCTTTGCACACCGTCCTATCTGCTCACGATCGCGGATGCCCTCGAAGCGGCCGGCGTCGATCCCGCCTCGACGTCGCTGAAGATCGCGGTGCTGGGCGCCGAGCCCTGGACGAACGAGATGCGCAAGGAGCTCGAAGCGCGCATGGGCCTCGATGCCGTCGACATCTACGGCCTATCCGAGGTCATGGGGCCCGGTGTCGGCAACGAGTGCGTCGAGACGAAAGACGGTCCGCACATCTGGGAGGACCACTTCTACCCGGAAGTGCTCGACCCTGAGACGCTCGAGCCCGTCGCCGAGGGTGAAATGGGCGAGCTCGTGTTCACGAGCCTGACGAAAGAGGCCTTCCCGGTGCTGCGATACCGCACCCGCGACCTCACGCGGCTGCTGCCCGGTACGGGCAGGCCGCAGTTCAGGCGCATCCAGAAGATCACGGGTCGCAACGACGACATGATCATCCTCCGCGGCGTCAACCTCTTCCCGACGCAGATCGAGGAGATCGCGCTCGAAATCGAGAATCTCACGCCGTACTTCATTCTCGAGCTGACGAGAAGGGGCCGCATGGATGCGCTGACGGTCAAGATCGAGTGCGTACCCGGGATTCGCGCGGAGGACACCGAGGTAGCCGCCGGGATGCTTCGCAAGCGGATCAAGGATCGCATAGGAACCTCCGTCGAGGTCATGACGGTCGAGCCGGGTTCGTTACCCCGCTCGGACGGCAAGTACAAGCGCCTGTACGACCTTCGGGAGCACTAGATGAGGTGCGGACCCCGCACGCGCGGGGTTACGATCCGTACCATGCACATTGGAACCCGCGAGTGCCATGAGCGCTCACAACTCGCACGAGAGGTCGTCACATGACCGAGCGTCGAGGCCGCCCCGGCTACGACCGTGAGGGCATTCTGAAAGTCGCCGTTGACGCTTTCAACGAGCACGGCTACGACGCGACACCCATGGGATTGCTCGCCGACCGTCTCGGTCTCAGCAAATCCGCGATCTATCACCACTTCGACTCGAAGGATCAGATTCTCGAGGTCGCACTCGATCGCGCCATGAGCGCACTCGAGGCCGCCAGGGATACTGCGCTCGATCGTGAGCAGACAGCGGAGGCCCGGCTCGTCGCCGTGCTGCGCGGAGCGGTTCGTGTTCTCGTGGCTGAGCTGCCGTACGTGACGCTGCTGCTGCGAGTGCGCGGCAATACGGACGTCGAGCGGAACGCGGTGAAGCGTCGCCGCGCGTTCGACCGTACGATGCAGCAGCTCGTCACAGCGGCCAGGGATGAGGGTTCGCTTCGCGAGGACGTCGACCCGGGCCTCGTGGAGCGCCTGCTGTTCGGCATGATCAACTCGATCGCCGAGTGGTACCGCCCGCAGCACGGCGACACCGCCGATGTCATCGCCGACCACGTAGTCTCGCTCGCCACGACGGGACTGTTCAAGCCGGAGCGCATCCCCGCCCTGGGCAGCTGACGGATGTGCACAGGCGAGTGGGAACTCAGCACGCATGCCGAGTTGCCTGCGCGAAGCTCTGCCGCATTATAGCCGTCGCGAGAGGGAGCGAATCGGGTTGAAACCATTCGAAGTCTGAGATGAACACTTTCGGTGCTGCACACTGATGTTCGGAGCTCATGCCGGATGCTAGGTCGAGTCTTGCGTGGGCAATTTCTCTATTTGCGATCTCAAAGGTGAACGTTCGGTAATCGAGCGTCTCGCTGACTTGCATCTTGTATCGATATCCTTAAATATAGAAGTATGTCGATACAAGGATTGATCATCGTCGGGCCTAGGCCCGCCGACTTTTCGGCCATGCCCGTTCCGGAGGTCGTTGCCCCATGACCGCCCCCGCGCGCACCGCTCCGGAACGGCTCTCCACGCTCGATCGGGGGTTGCCGCTCTGGATCGGCCTCGCCATGGTGGCGGGACTGCTGCTGGGCAGGTTTGTGCCTGGCCTGGCTGACCTGCTGGCAAGCCTCGAACTCGGCGGGATCTCAGCGCCTATCGGGCTTGGCCTGCTGGTGATGATGTATCCGGTGCTGGCGAAGGTTCGCTACGACAAGGTCGCCGCGGTCACCGGGGACAGGAAGCTGCTGGTCTCCTCGCTTGTGCTGAACTGGCTCGTCGGGCCAGCTGTCATGTTCGCGCTCGCGTGGATATTTCTTGCCGATCTGCCCGAGTACCGCACGGGGCTCATCATCGTCGGTCTTGCCCGATGCATCGCGATGGTGGTGATCTGGAATGACCTGGCCAGAGGTGACCGGGAGGCCACTGCGATCCTGGTGGCGATCAACTCGGTGTTCCAGGTCGTGATGTTCTCGGTGCTGGGCTGGTTCTACCTCGCGGTGCTGCCTGGCTGGCTCGGCCTAGACGCGCAGGGGCTCGACGTCTCGGTGTGGCAGATCGCGCTGAACGTGCTGGTATTCCTGGGCGTGCCACTGGCCGCGGGGTTCGCTTCCCGGTGGATCGGCGAGCAGCGTCGGGGCCGCGAATGGTACGAGGAACGGTTCCTGCCCGCGGTCGGGCCGTGGGCACTGTACGGACTGCTGTTCACGATTGTGCTGCTGTTCGCCCTGCAGGGCGAGGCGATCACGCAGCATCCTCTCGACGTCGCCCGGATCGCGCTGCCGCTGCTGGTCTACTTTACGCTGATGTGGTTCGCCGGGCTGCTGCTCGGCAAGGGCCTTGGGCTCGGCTACGCCCGTTCGACGGCCCTGGCGTTTACCGCCGCGGGCAACAACTTCGAACTCGCGATCGCCGTCGCCATCGGCACCTTCGGGGCAACCTCCGGTCAGGCGCTGGCCGGGGTCGTGGGGCCGCTCATCGAGGTGCCGGTGCTCGTCGGCCTCGTCTACGTCTCGCTCTGGGCCGCCAAGGCCTGGTTCCGCACCGACCCCTACGCCGCTGATCCGGCCACGATCGAAATGAGGACATCATGACCGATGCAGCCGTGCTTCCCCAATCTGAGGAGTGCGCACCGGCTCCTATCCAAGCGATCGGCCACGACGCCGCGGCGGCGGTCGTCGGAGCGCTGAAGGCTCTGGCCGATCCGCTTCGTCTGCGGATGCTCTCGGCGATCCAGTCCGATCCGCGCGGTGAGTCCTGCGTCTGCGATCTCGCCGAGCTCGCCGACGTGTCCCAGCCGACGGTGTCCCACCACCTGAAGGTGCTCAAGGAGACCGGGATGTTGGTCTCCGAGCGGCGCGGCACCTGGGTGTACTACCGCATCGCCTCCGCCCGGCACGGCGCGGTCACCGTGCTGCTGGACACGTTCGCGCCGGCGACGGTCGCGCCCGGGAATGGCGAGGACGCCGGCCGCCCCGAAGCGCTGCGCACCATGGACGACCGGGTGACCCGTCTCGCCGAGGAGCTCGCGGACGAGTTCGTCGACCTGCACCGCGAGCTAGTCGTCGCTCTCGTCCGGGAGTCCTACGCGGGCCTGGCGCGCACGGCCAGGCTCACCCAGCACATGATCCCGCTCACCGAGCGCTTCGCCCGCCAGCGCCTGGCCGACCGGATCCGCGACCGCGGCACCGGAGTACCGCAGGTGATGTTCGTCTGCGTACAGAACGCCGGGCGTTCCCAGCTCGCCGCGGCGCTGGTCAACCAGCTTGCTGGCGGCCGGATCATCGCCCGATCGGCAGGATCCACACCCGCCGCGGAGGTGCACCCGCATGTGCGCTCCCTGCTCCTCGAGATCGAAGGCGACCAGGAGGCGAGCAGCGCGTTTCCCAAGCCCCTCACCGACGACGCAGTGCGAGCCGCCGACGTGGTCGTCACCATGGGCTGCGGCGACGTCTGCCCGATCGTGCCCGGCGTGCGCTACGAGGACTGGACGGTCGGCGACCCGGCGCTGGCCTCACCTGAGGGCGTCGAGGCGATCCGTAAGGATATCGAAGCCCGCGTCCGAGCCCTCATCAGCACTCTCGCCTCCGACTGAACGAAGGAAGCTATGCAGAACACGACCGAGAAGAAGCCCTCCGTGCTCTTCGTCTGCGTCCACAACGCCGGACGCTCCCAGATGGCCGCAGGGTTCCTGCGCCACCTTGCCGCAGGCCGCGTCGAGGTCTGCTCGGCAGGGTCGATGCCCGCCGAGCAGATCAACGCGGTGGCTGTCGAGGCGATGCACGAGGAAGGCATCGACATCACCGCCGAGCAGCCCAAGGTCCTCACCGCCGAGGCCGTGCAGGACTCCGATGTGGTGATCACGATGGGCTGTGGCGATGCCTGCCCGTTCTTCCCCGGCAAGCGCTACGAGGACTGGAAGCTCAACGATCCCGCCGGGCAGGGCATCGACGCGGTGCGTCCTATCCGCGACGAGATCAAGAGACGCATCGAGGCGCTGGTCAGCGAGTTGCTGGAGCCGGCGGACGAGCGCGTGCCGTCCGTGCTGTTCGTTTGCGTCAAGAACGGCGGAAAGTCGCAGATGGCCGCTGCTCTCATGCGCAAGCTTACGGACGACGCCGTCGAGGTCCACTCCGCGGGCACAGCACCGGGGACGGCGCTCAACTCCCTGTCTGCCGCGTCGGTCGCCGAGATCGGGGCGAGCATGGCCGGCGAACGTCCGAAGCCGATCGACCCCGAGTTGCTGCGCGCGGTGGACCGCGTCGTCGTGATCGGCGACGAAGCCGTCGTCGAGCCCGTCCCGGGGATGGCAGGCATCATCGAGACGTGGACGTTCGGCGAGCCCTCGACGCGAGGGATCGAGGGCGAGGAGCGGATGCGCCTGATCCGCGACGAGCTCGTCGAAAAGATCCGCCGCCTGGCCTCCGACCTCGCCGTCCCGTCCGCGGCCTGAGGTGGGTCACGCCGTCCGCGGAGCTGTTGCCTCAGTTGGTCGCTGCGCGCTCATGCGCGTGCTGGCGACCATCAGCACGGTCCCGCCGGCGGCCAGGACTGCCAGGACGGCGAATGCCCTCGCGTAGCTCCCCGTCAGCTCGGCGAGCACGGCCCCGACAAACGGCGCGGACGCCGAGGCCAGCAGGACCGGGAGACCGAGAACACCGGAGAGATGACCGTAGGCTCGCGGTCCCCACCGGTCAGTGACCGCCGTCGCCTGCAGCAGTGTCGCGATGCCGCGTCCGACACCGGCGGTCATCGACGCCGCGATCAGCAACCCGACCGGGCCGGGAACCACGGCGAGCACCGCGGTGCTGACGGTGACGAGACCGAACACGGTCGCGGTGCGCACGGTCAGGGAGGTGCGATGGGCAAGCGCGGTATATACGAGTCGGCCGGCGACCTGTCCGGGACCGCCGAGGCCAAGCACCCAGGCTGCGGTCTGAGCGGTGAGTCCGCGTTCGAGCATCAGCGGCACCAGCGCGAGCAGCGCTGCATACATCGCCAGTGACACGACGGTGAGCCCGCCCGCAAGCAGCCAGAACTGCACGGTGCGAACGACGCTGGAGGCGTAGACGTTCTCGGCGTCCGGCTCTCCCCCGTCGACGTGCGCTCGAGCGGGCCAGGGGCGGCGAAGTAAGAACCAATGGATCGGGACCGTCAGCACGGCGAGCACCACGGCTGCCCACAGGTACGTCTCCCGCCATCCGAGCAGGTCGCTCGCGGCCGCGGTCAGTGGCGCGAAGACGGTGCTCGCCAAACCGGCGACCAACGTCAGCGTTGTCAGGGCTCCGAGTCGGCGGGCGGTGAACCAGCCGGTGATCGCCGCGAACGCTGGTGGGTAGAGCACCCCGGCCATCGCAACGCCCGCGAGTAGCCAGCCGACGAAGAACAGCGTCAGGGTGGGCGAGGTCGCGACCACCACGAGAGCTAGGGCGCCGAGGACCGACCCGGCCGTCATGACCCAGCGCGGCCCGTACTGGTCGATCATGCGCCCGACCGGCACCCCGGCCAGCGCGGAGACCACCAGCGCCGCCGAGAATGCCGCGGCAACGGCCGACGAGGACCAGCCGGTGTCCGCGGTGATCAGCGGGGCCAGCACCGGGAACGTGTAGTAAAGCAGCCCCCAGGAGACGATCTCGGTCACGCACAGGGCCGTCAGCACCGTGCCCAACCGAGGGCGCAGCCGTGGCACGGTCTTAGCCAACGACGGCACCCCGCGGCTGCCTGGTGAGGGCATCGACGACATACGCTGCATCGCGGTGCACGCCGCGCAGGGTGTTCGACGAGAACGAGCGCTGAAACTCCAGGCCCAAGAATCCCAGCCCCGGCTGGCCGGCCGCCACGCCCCGAAGGTGCCGTGGCATGCCTGCTCCGTCGAGGACGCCGAGCGATCGCAGGTACGGCAGCTGTGGCCGGTAGCCGGTCGCGAAGACGACCGTGTCCACCGGCTCTTTCTTCCCATCTGGCCAGGCGACGCCGTCGTCGACAAACGCCGTGAACATCGGCCGCTGATCGGGCCTGCCCGCCTCGAGCGCGCTGCGGTAGACACCGCTATCGATGACCGGTGTGCCATTGACGATCCTGCGCAGCACCGATGGCGGGAGCAGGTCTGCGCGGGTGCGGCTCAGCCACCAGTGCAGGTCGCGTCCAGCGATGACCTGCGGTGCGAAGTGGACACGGTCCCGCACCGCCAGCGAGGTCTCCGCGTGGTCGGCCAGCTCATGGGCGACCTGTACGGCGGAGTTCCCTGCTCCGGCCACCAGGACCCGCTGGCCCGCGAACGCCTCGGGTGACCGGTAGTCGGCCACGTGCAGGACCCGGCCCTCGAAGGCCTCCCGTCTGGGGATCGTCGGCAGGTGCGGGTCGGTGAACGACCCGGTCGCCGCGATCAGGGCGTCCCCGGTGATACTGCTCCCGTCCGCCATCTCTGCCGTGAACGCTTGGCCATGGGCGGTGACGCTCACGACGCGGGCCTCAGTGCGGATCTCGATATCGAGCCATTCGGCGTAGCCGCGCAGGTAGTCGACGACCTCGTCGCGACCCGGGTAGCCGTCCGGGTCACCGGGGAACGGGTGCTCCGGAAAAGCGCTGAACCGGCGCGGGGAGAACAGCCGCAGACTGTCGTAGTAGCGCGGCCACGACCCCACTGGCTCGGACCCAGCCTCCAGGATCACGGGCTCCCAGCCCCGGTCTAACCCGGCCCGGGCGGCAGCGAGCCCCGATTGACCGCCGCCGACGATTAACAGACGGCCGCCGCTCATCCTGCCGTCCTCGCGCCCAGCTGGACGAGCCGCGGCGCAGGTGCGCAGCACGAACCAGTGTCGTTCGCCTCCTCGTCGAACACGCCGGACCCTCCGCACACGCCGGTGTTGGGAAGTTCGAGCTCGACTCGTCTGGCCGCTTCACGGTCGCCGGCGAGCTCGGCGACGACGCTGCGGACCTGTTCGTATCCAGTGAGCGCCAGGAACGTCGGCGCGCGGCCGTAGGACTTCGCGCCCACGATGAACAAGCCCGGCTCGGGATGGGCGAGATCGGCGGCACCGGTGGCGCGCACGGACCCGCAGGAGTGCACGTTCGGATCCACCTCGCCGGCGATCCTCGACGGGGCCTGCAGACGCATATCAAGATCCAGACGAACCTCGGAGAGGAACGACAGGTCGGGACGGAAGCCCGTCAGCACGACAATTCGATCGGCCGGATCGAGTCTGCGTCCGTCCTTGGCGACCAGGATCGCCTGGTTGCCATCCAGGGTGACGGCCTCGGTGCGGAACCCGGTGACCAGGTCGACCAGGTCGTCTTGGACGGCCCGCTTGGCGTGCTGGCCCAGGGCACCGCGTTCGGGCAGCTCGTCGGCAGAGCCGCCGCCGAACGTGTTCCCGACGACGCCACGGCGCAGCACCCAGGTGATCTGCGTGGCCGGCTCGCGCTTTGCGATCCGGGCGAGCTCGGTGATCGCCGTCGCCGCCGAGTGCCCATTGCCGATCACGACCACGTGCTTGCCGGCCAGGGCGGCCGCGTCTGCGACGCTTGGGATCCTGTTGTCGAGCACGCCGGCCTCGGCGGCGACACGTTCGCCCAGGGCGGGCAGGCCGTCTGCCCCGGCAGGGTTCGGCGCGTGCCAAGTTCCGGAGGCGTCGAGGACGGCGCGGGCTGTGATCCGCTCCTCGCCGCCGCCTTCGCGCAGGACGTGGACGACGAAGGGCTGCTCCGCGCGACCGTCGTCGACGGAGCGGTCGCGGCCATTCCGGCCGACGCCGATGACGCGCGCCCGGTACCGCACACGGTCGCCGAGTGCGGCTGCAAGTGGGGCAAGGTAGTCCTCGATCCACTGTGCTCCGGTCGGGTAGCCCTCCTCCGGAGCGGCCCAACCGGTCGGCTCCAGCAGCCGGCGGCTCACCGCGTCCGTCAGCTCCGGCCAGGGCGAGAACAGGCGCACGTGCCCCCATTCGGCGACGGCGGCCGCAGGACCAGCTCCCGACTCCAGCACGAGCGGCTCCAGCCCACGCTCCAGCAGATGGGCGGCGGCGGCCAGCCCCTGCGGACCGGCTCCGATGACGACGACGGGATGCATCCCAACCTCCATACATTGATGTTCTTCGATGCATTGATGCTGCCCTATGTATCGACAAATGTCAATGTGTCATGCAGAATAGACGTTATGAGCACACTCTCCGCTACCATCGAGACCGCACCCGAGACCACGTCATGCTGCACCTCTGACGCAGTGCTCGCCGACGGAGTTGCGGAGGAGTTGGCGAAGGTGTTCAAGGCCCTCGGCGACCCGACCCGGGTCAAGCTCATGTCCATGATCGTCGGCAGCAGCGCCGGGGAGATGTGCGTGTGCGACCTCACCGAGCCGGTGGGATTGTCGCAGCCGACCGTCTCCCACCACATGAAGCTGCTCGTCGAGGCCGGCCTCGTCGAACGTGAGCAGCGCGGGCGCTGGGCTTACTACCGGCCGACCATGGGCGCACTAGCTGAGGCTGCAAAGGCCTTCGTCGCCTGACGTTTTTGTTGCAGCTTCGGATCTGCGGTATGTGCATGGAGCCGGGTCTCCGGACGATCGATGCCCCTCGGGCGAAGAGTGGTGGCAAGCACGGCGTGCATGCGATGACCTAACTCTTCGAGACAAGTGGTGAAATGCGAGAAACGATGTCTTCTACTTCGGCGCGATCCCATACTCTGCTGTCCAAATGTCCGATAGCCCGATGATGCGCGAGCAGCGGATCGAACTCGTGGATGGCGACGCTGCGGTCTGGTGTGCCCGGTTCGAGCGGGCGCGAGCGCAGATACTGCGAGTCATTCCTCACGCGGACGTCGAGCACATCGGTTCGACAGCCGTCCCCGGTCTCCCGGCCAAAGACGTTGTGGATGTTTTGGTCGGCGTTAGAGCAGGCGAGATTCCGGATGCTGCGCTCGCATTGGGGCGCTCGGGTTTCGTGAAAGAGGGGCAGCGCGGCGATCACGCCTGGTTATGTTCGCCTTCCGTTGCGGGCCGCGAAGTTTTCGTGCACGTTATGGTCGAGGGGTCGGCGGCTTGGCAGCGCCGGATCCAATTTCGGGATCTCCTGCGAGCCGACGAGGGTGCTCGGAACCGATACCTTGCTGCGAAGCTGCACGCGCGTGACACGACCGATAGCTGGCGCGATTACACAGCGGCCAAGTGGGATACGGTTCGGGAACTCCTCGAGGAGGATCGAAGAGGCTGAAAGGATCGTGCCGGCGCAGGACGCTCGTCGCATTCTCGTCACCGTCATGCGTTGAGTTCAGCGTCCTCCGCTGTCATATTTTTAGTATGACCAGCACGACGATCAAAGTGACTGCGGAGCTTCGCGACATCCTCAAACAGCAGGCGCGTGGTCGGGGCCGAACACTTAATGCGCACCTGCAAGCGCTCGCGGATGAGGAGAGCCGTCGCCAACGATTCGACGAGCTCAAGGCGTCAAGGGAGCGCTATCCTCCCGATGATGACTACCGCGCGGAAGCCGAGGAGTGGTTGGGCGCCGGGTGGAACTGAGCCCGGGAGATGTGTGGTGGGCTGCTCCGGATGCGACTGTGGGCAGAGAGCGGTCAGGACGACGACCAGTCGTTGTCGCGGCTGGGCAGCAGTACCTCGATGCCGTAACCGAACTGGTCATCGTTGTGCCGGTGACGAGCACGAATCGCGGTTGGGCAAACCATGTGAAACTCTCCGGCTCAGATTCACTGGGCGCATCGTTCGCTATGACCGAGCAGATCCGGACTGTCTCGAGGCGACGTCTGCGTTCGCGAATCGGATCTGTTACGCCGACGTGCCTAGAGCGTATTCGCACTTGGGTGTCTGATTTCACGAGCGATTGAGCGCAGAATCCGGCAGCGCGACTCTGCGCCACGCATAAAGCAGCACCGAATCCAGCGCGCCGGGTTACGCTTTGAGTGCCTTGGTGGCGGAGTGCGAGGAGGCCCGGTGGCCACCGCGGCGGCATTCATCGCGATCCTATGGTGGGGTCGATACCTGCATGAGAACATTCGCATCGCTGCGATTCTCTTCATCATTCTTTTCGGCACGGCCGGCACGTTCCTCGGCAATCGTGTCCGAGGCTGGCCGGCGATTGAAGCGCACGTCGCCACCGCACGCCGGTCATGGGCCAGCATGAACGGGTGGCGTTACGTCGGTCAGCGCACCGTCGACGATGTTGCGATCGGGCTGGTGCTGCCGAGGGGCTGGGTCGTGAAGCACACGATTGCCGCCATCGAAGGAAGCCTCGAGGGTCGGGATGCGCGTATCGAGACCTGGGCGCTGGGCTCCGCGCCGGGGTCGAAGCGGCGCCCGAGCCGACGCGAGGTCGTGGAACTGGCAGCGAGTACGGGAACCGCACGTCTCGTCGCGATTCGGGGCGGATCGACGATCGACCCGACCCTGGTCCAGCCCAAGTGGGTTTCCCCGGGAGAGTTCGGAACGGCTCCCGTTTCGTTCAGCGGCGATGCGGAAGCCTACGAGCGTTGGGGCGAGGAGATTCGACAATTGGCCGAACGGCACGAGGATCTGCCATTCACGGTCGCCGTCGGCGCCGACCGCGTGATCGTCTTCACCTACGACGACCCTCGCCCCGAAACCGCGGAGCGACGTCTTGCGCTGGCGAGAGCGGTGGCCGACATCGTCGATCCGTCGCGGCGGTGAGTCCTCAGCGCTCCGGAAGCGCGTCGATGAGCGCAGCCAGTCCGTCCAGGGTGCGGTCCAGGCCGAATCGCCAGGCCCGATCAGGATTCCAGGCACTGTCCTGCTCAGCGCCGGCCGCTGCTCCGATCCGCACGGCGCGAGGGAACTTTTCGGGGTCGACAGCTTCGGCCAGCAGTGACTGATTTGTCTCCCACCATTGCGCATCGGTCATCGCCGAGTCGGTGGTAGCCCGCTCTGCGTCGCGGGCAGATCGGCAGTGGGATTGCACGAATCCGAGCAGGTAGCTGAGAGCGGCATCGATATCGGTGTCCGAAAGGTCGGTGGTATCGAACACCGCGAGTTCGTGCTCGTACTTCGCCATTACGCCCGGGCCGAGCGGCGGCCGGCTCAGCGCCGCGATTTCCGTCATCCACGGGTGCTGCCGCAGAAGCTCGCGGTTCGATTCGGCGACTTGCTGCGCCCTGTCACGCCAGGAGTCGTTTCCCCAGGATGCACGGGGGAGCCCTGCGTAGAGGGTGTCGACCATGAGGTCCAGCAGTTCCGGTTTGCCGGGGATGTAGGTGTAGATCGACATGGCCGAAACGCCGACGCGGTTCGCAACCGCGCGCATTGTGACGGCGTCGATGCCGAGATCGTCTGCGAGCTCTAGTGCGGCCTCGACGATCTGTTCCACCGTGAGGGACCGGGCGGGCCCTTTACGAGGCGTGGATTGTGGGGCCAGGCCCCACAGGAGAGCGAGGGTCTTGCTCGGCTGACCTGATCCGGTTCTCTTTACGGGCATGGGAATAATCCTCGCACGACTCCGTTATACACCGTACGTTGTACAACGTATAGGGCAGGATTGAACGCCGATTCGCCCACGAAAGGAACGCACATATGCACATCACCGACTCTGCGATCTCACTGAACGTTCCCGATGCCGAAGCATCCGCAACCTGGCTCGAGGAGCACCTCGGCTTCACTGTCGTCATGGCAGCGGACGGGTTCAGCTCCCTGACGCGCCGGGATGCCGGGCTTCACATCATCTTCCTGCGCACAGGGCTCGAGACCTTCAAGCCCGTGTCGGCATCCGGTTCCGCAGACGGGCTGCTCGTGGTGTTCACCGTTGACGACATCGATGCGCAGTACGAGCGGCTGCGCAGCGAGGGCGTCGAAATCGTGACTCCGATCGAGACGGAGCCGTGGGGTGAACGCTTCTTCCAAATGGCGGATCCGAACGGCGTGATCTTCCAGCTCGTGCAGTGGATGACCCCGTCACCCGCCGCCGAGTGACCAAACAGCGGGCGGTGCCGAGTGCACCGCCCGCTCGCGCGCTCTCAGCGCGCTGGTGACGGACCTGCGCTTCAAAGGGAGGCCCGAGAACAGTGGACTAGCATTGTCGTGCAATCCAACCAGTAAGGGGATTCGGGTGGGGAAACTGCTGTGGCGGACTAGAGGGGAGCACAACGGTGTGCCTCCGCACGCCAAGGCACCGGGAGGCAGCCATCCCTCGCCCACGCGCGCAACTCGCACCATGGGGTTGCGCCTCGCTGTCGCAGCGATCGCCCGTGTGGGCCTTGCCGTCGTGTACGCCCCGCTGAAGTTGCTGCCGACGCGACGCAAGGTCGTCATGATGAGTCGTGAGCATCCGACCCTCCCCAAGGACTTCGCGGCCATCCGAGAGTCGCTCGAGCGACTGGACCCCGCGGTCGAAGTTGTCACGCTCGTGCGAATGGTGCCGCCGGGATATGTCGCGAAGCTCGGCTACGCGCTGCACATGATCAAGCAGCTTTACCACGTTGCAACGGCTCGAGTGCTGATACTCGACACCTACGCCATCGTCGCCAGCGTGCTGAAGCACAAGGACTCGCTCACGATCATGCAGATCTGGCACGCGCTCGGTGCGTTCAAGAAGTTCGGGCTGAGCATTCTTGGGCAGGCGGAAGGCCGCGACGAGCGCCTCGCGGCGGCGATGCGCATGCATCAGGGCTACGACATCGTGCTCGCGAGCGGTGAGGCGGCGCGGGAACCCTTTGCGGAGGCACTCGGAACATCCCTCGATCGTGTCGTGGTTGCTCCCCTTCCTCGTGTCGACAAGTTGCGGGATCCGGGAGAGTCGCGCCGAATCCGCGATCGCATCTACTCCGAGTATCCGCACCTTCGGGATGCTCGGATCGCCGTGTATGCGCCGACGTTTCACATCGACGGGTCAGTATCCGTCGACGTGGGTGAACTCACGGCCGCGCTCGAAGCACGCGGTATTCATGCCGTTGTGAAGCTGCACCCGCTGATGTCCGCGAATTTCGAGGAAGGCATCGATACCGCGAGCGGATTCTCGACGCAGGAGCTCCTGCACGTCGCCGACCTCTTCATCACCGATTACTCGTCCGTGCTGTTCGAGGCATCGGTGCTCGGTGTTCCCAGCTACTTTCTTGCACCCGACCTGGAAGACTATTTGGCTTCTCGCGATTTCTATCTCGACTATCGCACCGAACTGCCGGGCCCGATCGTGGAGAGCATCCCGGAACTCGTCGATGAGATTGCCCGCGGTAGTTCTTCATCCGAGGAGGTTGCCGAGTTCGCCGCGTCCTGGGTGCGTGCTCCCGGCGATACGCCCCCTGAAGAGGGCGAAACTCCGTGCGCCGATCAGATCGCCAGGCTTGCGCTGGACGCGATCGGGTGAGGCAGAGCAGCGTGCGTCAGTGGCTGCGCAAGAGCCGGATCCTGCGGGCGATGCGGTTCTTGCACTACCTGGTGCCCTATTGGTTACTGCGCCCGTTCGTACGCGTTCGCCCGCGACGATTCCTCTTCCTTTCCGACTCCCACGATGGATACGTCGGCAACATGGCGTTCCTGAAGCGCGCAATCGAGCAGCAGGCCCCGGATGCCGAGATCATCGGCGTCTTCAAGCCCCGGCTCTCAGCGCGGAGGCCCCTCCGAGACGCACTGCGGCTGCCCATGCTCATCGCCAGCAGCGGCGTCATCGTGCTCGACGACTTCTATCCGCTCATCTACTTCTTCCGTATTCGTCCCGATGCTCGCCTCGTGCAACTGTGGCACGCGGCCGGGGCATTCAAGCGCGTAGGGCACAGTCGTGCCGGCCTTCCCGGTGGTCCGACGCGAGGCAGCGAGATTCACCGCAACTACACGGATGCCGTCGTCAGTTCCGAAAGCATCGTCCCCGACTACGCGGAAGCGTTCGGCATCGATCCGCAGCGCGTCAAGCCCTGGGGAATGCCGCGCAGCGACGCGTTCTTCGACGAAGCCGCGGTTGCCGAAACCCGTCATCGGGTGCGCGAGGCTCTCGGCATAGCCGATGGCGACCGTTTCGTACTCTACGCACCCACGTTTCGGGGCCAAGGGCAGCTGACGGCACAGGCGTCACCGGATGCCGACTGGGCCGGAATCAGCCGCACGCTCGGAGCGGGCTGGCGCGTTGGCGTGCGGCAGCATCCCTTCGTCGCGGACAAGGGGTTGCCGCAAGGCGTTATCGACGCGGCTTCGATTCCCGACATGAACGAAGTGTTGATGGCGACTGATGTTCTCGTCACCGACTATTCGTCCGCCGTCTTCGAATTCTCTCTCCTGCGCCGTCCGATCGTCTTCTTCGTGCCGGATCTCGAGGAATACGTTGCGGATCGTTCCTTCTATCGCCCGTTCGAGCACTACTGCATCGGCCCCGTCGTTCGAGACGCGGAAGGCCTGGCCGCAGCGATCGCGACGGCAACTGTCGACCCGGCCCGGTCGGCAGCGTTCGATGAGGAGTTCTGCGGAGCACTGGACGGCCACTCCAGCGAACGCATAGCTTCCCGGCTGCTCGGCGGTGCATAAGCGAGACGCTCGGCTTGCGTGGATAGGATGACAGGCGTTATCCACCCCCTCCTCACTCTTTCTTGGAGCAGCCTTTCGATATGACACAGTCGCACCGCAGCGTCGGAGTTCTGCTGGCCGGCGGTATCGGCGCCCGCGTCGGGCTCGGCATCCCCAAGCAACTCATCAAGATCGCCGGGAAGGCGATCGTCGAGCACACGCTCGAGGCCCTCGACAAGAGCCCCGACATCGACGACGTGCTCATCATGATGAACGCTGACACCATCGACGAACTGGGTCACCTGCTGGGCGACTCCCGGTTTCCCAAGCTGAAGCAGATTCTGCCCGGTGGTGAAACGCGCAATGACAGCACGAAGCTCGCAATCGATGCGCTGACGGCCGACGGTGCCGGTGACGATACGAAAGTGCTGTTCCACGATGCTGTGCGGCCGTTCATCGATCAGCGCATCATTCACGACTGCGTGGAAGCGCTCGATGAGTACGATGCGGTCGACACGGCGATCCCCTCGGCCGACACTATTATCCAGATCGACGACAGCAACCACATCTCCGGGATGCCGGATCGCGATTTCCTTCGCCGCGGCCAGACGCCGCAAGCGTTTCGGCTGGGTGTCATCCGTGAGGCGTACAGGATCGCGGCCCGGGATTCCGAGTTCCGCGCATCCGACGACTGCGGTGTTGTGTTCGCGTACATGCCCGAGGTGCCGATCTATGTCGTACCCGGCACTCCGCAGAACATGAAGGTGACGGAGCCGATCGATGTGCACATCGCCGACAAGCTCTTTCAGTTGCAGTCCGAGAGCCTTGCGCTGAGCTCTAGCGGCGAGCTGCCGGCGTCGCTGGAGGGCAAGTCGATCGTGGTGTTCGGCGGCAACTACGGCATCGGCAGCAGCATCGTCGAGCTCGCCGAAGCCGGCGGCGCCAACGTTGTCGAGTACAGCCGCTCGACGACGGGCACGGATGTTCGGTACCGCAAGCACGTCCGTCGAGCGCTCGCGGATGCGGAGGAGAAACTCGGCAGCATCGATCTGGTCGTCATTACCGCAGGAGTGCTGCGCATGGGGCCGCTCGTCGAGTCGAAGAAGAAGGATGTGCTCGACACGATCAGGTTGAACCTCGGTGCTCCCGTGCTGGTCGCCAAGGAGGCCTTCCAGTACCTGGCGAAGACGCGTGGACAGCTGACGCTGTTCACCTCTAGCTCGTACACGCGCGGTCGCGCGAACTACGGCGTGTACTCGGCGACGAAGGCGGGGGTTGTGAACCTCACTCAAGCGTTGTCGGAGGAGTGGGCGGAAGCCGGAATCCGTGTCAACTGCATCAACCCGCAGCGCACCGCGACGCCTATGCGCATGAAGGCGTTCGGAGATGAGCCGGCCGAAACACTGCTCGACCCGGATGATGTGGCGCGCGTCACACTGAACGTCGCGGCATCCGATCTCACGGGCCAGATCGTCACAGTGCAGGTCGCGGCGATGAACGCGATGCGCGATCAGCGCGACGAGGAGTAGCTCGGTCGCAGCTCGGGCCCCGGCACCCCGGAGATGCGAGGAACCCTCTCTCCTCGATTGAGAAGGCCTGCGAGTTCAAGGCGAGCGCCGGTGAAGAATCATTCAGTTTGTCTACACGGCGAGAGGGCCCGCGCCGCCCGGCTGTTACGATCGAGAGACGTGGCATAGGTTGACCACCCCGAGGGGGCCGGTATGGGATACGGCATGGGGCTCCGATGGAGATTCTGAACCAAGCGGCTGCATTGCGCCGTAAACGGCGGTGGGATGCGGCGATCGAGTTGCTCACGGGCGAGTCGGCGGCCGCGGTTACGGGTACCGAAGCGTGGTTCGTCGAACTGGCGAAAACGTATCGGGTAGCAAGTCGACGACAAGACGCACGAGCGCTACTCGAACGAGCAAGAAAAGAGATCGAGACTCCGTCGATACGCGTTGCGGAAGAGGAGTACTACTTCCACGCGTTCGCACGGGACTACGAGAACGCCTTGAATTCCTCTGAGCGTCTCACTCGGATCGACCCGTCCTACGCTAAAGGACACTTTCTGAAGGGTAAGACCCTCGTTCGACTGACACGATTTCAGCAAGCGCGTGAAGCGTTCATTACGGGGTTGCGTGTGGCGCATGATGCGCCCCTCGAGGAAGTCATCGAACGGGTAGAGTCAGGCTTGCTTGCGACGCTGGGTTCGCGGTTTCGCTGCGAGAGCGAGTACGTCGTGGGGAGAGGCGGCAACAACCTCGGCATCCTGATGCACCGCGTGGGCTCGCGACAGTACATCACCAAGATCGCGCAGTCGCCGGGCCCCATCGACGTGGGCGGAAACTTCTATCGGAACATCGTTCCCCGTATCCCGGAGCTGCGTGATGTGACTCCCGCTTACATCAACAGCCAGCGAATCGAGGGTATCTACTACCTCACCATGGAGTACGTCGAAGGCAACGCGTCGATCGCAGATGATGACGCCGTGGAACTGGCGAAGCGACTCGCCAGGATCGGTTACGCCGAACTGCAGGGTGTGCAGGGGCTGAGCAAGCCTGCTCTCCTGCTCGTCAATCGCCCGACTTCTCTGGCTCGGTTCTTCGGGCGGCTTCACCGTAAATCCGGAACCCGCGCGCTGTTCAAGCAACTGTCTGGAGTGTTGCGTGCGAACGAATACCCGGCATCCATGCAGCGCACAACCGTCGAGCTGTCGAAACTGGTGCAGAGAAGCCGAGTGTTCACGCTGATAGACCCGGAGCGTCACTACTGCCTGGCACATAACGACTTCCGTTCTGGGAACCTCATCGGCGTGAACCTTGAGACCCCAGCAAAGATGATCGATTGCGAGAGCGTTCGGATAGGACAGCGATTCGCTGACCTCGCCAGCTACTTCGGCTGTCAGCAGAGGCCCTTCGAGCACTTCGACTCGTGCTTTCAACGCCACGAGTCGATGCGATCAGTATCCGTGGCCGAACGCGTGTACCTTGATCTCGCGTTCCTCTACTACTCCGTCTTGCATGCAGGCGCCGAAGGTGTGGCCGAGATTGAGGAGACGGTGGTCGCTCCAGCCGTGTCATCGATCCGACGCGGTGTCGACGACATACGCGCAGCTCGGCGAGTTCTCGAACGGCAAGATGCGGAAGCTTCTCCTAGCGTCACCGAGGAGACCAAGAGCGGCGGGTGACGCCGGGGCACACGAGGCCGGGTATTGACGCCTTTCGCGTTGCGGATCCCTGGTTGCGTCTCACTGAACTGCGGTAGTGTTCCGTGGGCCAGGTCTGATTCAGGATAAGGAGCCTCGTTGCAGCGAACTCCCGCGGTCGAGCTCGGCGCCACGCGGCCTTCGGCGATTTCGAGCTTCCGCCCGGATATTCAAGGTCTTCGGGCGGTCGCTGTCGGTGCGGTTCTCCTGTACCACGCGAACTGGTCGCTCTTCAGCGGAGGATTCGTCGGCGTTGATGTCTTCTTCGTGATCTCGGGGTTCTTGATCACCGGCATCCTCCTCAGAGAAGCTCAGAAGACTGGCCGCATCCGGCTCGCTGACTTCTACGCGAAACGTGCCAGGAGGATACTGCCGGCGGCGACCGTCGTCCTGCTCGCAACTCTCATACTCACGGTGATGTTTCTTCCGCAGATTCGATGGGAGTCCATTGGTATTGAGGCGCTCGCGTCAGCCGCCTACCTTGTGAACTGGGTCTTGGCCGCCGGCACCGACTACCTGAATGCGGATGTAGCGGAGAGTCCGCTACAGCACTTCTGGACGCTGGCGGTTGAAGAGCAGTTCTATATCGTGTGGCCCTTGATCCTGGTCGCACTGCTAGCCGTGTTACGTCGCACAGCGGCGAAAGGGAACACGGCGGATGCCGCCGGTCGTGCCATGCGTGCGGCGCGGGTGGGTGTTCTGGCGATTCTTGTGCCTTCTTTGCTTTTCTCGATCTACTACACGGGTGCCGCGCCCGAAAACGCATACTTCGTCACAACCACCCGACTGTGGGAGCTCGCGATCGGGGCGGCTATTGCGGTATTCGCGGCCCAAGCCGCACGCGTGCCCGACTGGCTGGGCTACGCGCTCGGCTGGATCGGGTCCGCGGCTATCGCTGCGTCCGCTCTGCTGTATTCCGGTGCGACGCAGTTCCCCGGTTATGCTGCACTCCTCCCGACGTTGGGAGCCGCTGCGGTCATCGTCGGCGGTATGAACGGGCGAGCGGAGCGAGGGGTCGGGCGGTTGCTTTCGTTGAAGCCAATGCGATGGGTCGGAGACATCTCCTACTCTCTCTACCTGTGGCACTGGCCCCTTATCGTCATTGGGACGTACCTTATGGATGGTGAGTTGCGCGTAAGGTACGGGTTGCTCATTGTGGCGTTCGCAGTGCTTCCGTCCTGGCTGAGCTACAAGTTCATTGAGAACCCGTTTCGTAATTGGCAGCGACTCAAACACTCCGTAAAGCGCTCGTTATTGGCGGGGGTGGGCTTGATGGTGGCGACCGCAGTCGTGGCTTCGTCTGTGTATTTCGCACCGAGAACCATGAATCCGGAGTATTCGGCCCAGGAAGGGGAGCCGATCGGCGCAGAAGCGCTTACCGACGACTTCGCCAATGACGACCTTGAGAGTTTCACGGATGCCGGCAAGCCCGTGGACTATGTCGAGGGCGGTTTCACGCCCTCCGCAATCAACGCCCGCGATGACAACACCGTTGTCTACGAGCTCGGCTGCAATAGGTCGAGCCAGTCATCCGTACCGAAAATCGAAGGCTGCATATTCGGCGACCCTAACGGTGAAGTCAGTATTGTGCTGATCGGGGATTCGCACGCCGCGAACTGGGCTTCTCCCTTCATCGCGCTTGCCGAGGAGCACGGCTGGAGGCTCCGTATTACAACCAAGGCGGGCTGTGGTTTCTCCAGCGTTGCCCAGGCGCACCGAGACGGCTACGAGGACACGAGCTGCACCAAGTGGAACGATACGAGTTTCGACCAGATCCAGGAGGAGAAACCAGATCTTGTCGTCACCGCCAATAGCGACGGCCGAGTCGCATGGCAGAGTGATCTTTCCCGTGAGGAAGGGCAACTCCTCTTCGTCGATGGCCTTCGCGACAACCTTGAGCGATTGAACGCAGCAGATATTCCAACTCTGGTCATGAATACGACGCCGCGAATGAGTAGCGATATCCCAGAGTGCATTTCGGCTAATCTCGGTGCTCTGACGGAATGCGCAACACCGCGGGAAGAAGCCTTCGGTGACGGAAGCGTGTTTGTGGACTATGCCGTGGACGGGTTATCGAGCACGGGCACCATCGATATGGGCAACTGGATCTGCCCCGATGCCGAAGCGTGTGCGCCCGTTGTCGGCCACGTTGTCGTTTGGAGAGACACACATCACTTCACCGATACCTACGCGAGGACACTCGCCGAACCGCTCGAGGCTCAATTGCGACAACTGGAGTTGACGAACAGCGTCCTGTTTCCATAGCGTCGCGTTTACTGCCGCAGGATCGAGCGTGATGACGTTCGATTGTGGGTGCATCAGATTGCGAAAGCTACGTCCTGGGTCCCTAGGGTAGTATGTGGCGATGTTTGGCCGAGGCGTGCACGTATCACCCCGTTTGAGAAGCTCGTGGGCGCACTTGTGCGAGTCCGGGAGTAGCCAGGAAATCAGCCGACTACTTCCGTAACGAACACACAGCGTCGGGCCAGGATCAATGAGAGCAACCGAAGGGGACACACAAGGGAATGCGGGAGTACGACTACAGCGATCTTAAGGATCTCGCGACCGATGCCGACCATAAAGAACACATGCTCAAAGTATTGGTTGAGTTCGATCGGTTCTGTGAACAGCACGGCCTCACCTACTACCTCTCCGGCGGCACTCTCCTGGGCGCAGCGCGACACAAAGGGTTCATCCCGTGGGACGACGACATCGATGTCAATATGCCGAGGCCCGATTGCGAGAAGCTCATGGAGCTATCCGGAGGGCGTATCGGCGAGTATGAACTCGTACCACCGAATCCATCGTCCAAGTACTTTGCCTACCACTGGAAGCTGTACTCCGAATCGATTCTCGTCGCGAAACGCAAGCAGGGAAGAATCGGCAGCAAGGTCTACCCGATTTTCCTTGATATTTTTCCGATTGACGGTCTCCCGGAAACAGAGGAGAAGAATGTCGAGCATTACGCCGAGATAAAGCGGCGAAAGAACCGGGTGAGGCACGCACGCAACGTGCGACGGTATCGCGGCAGGAATCCTTACAGGATCCTTCGGAACCGAATTGCCTCTCGCGTGTATCGTTCCATGGGCGTCAAGGCACTGTTCGACAAAGTCATCGAACTCGCCACCTCCATCAAGTACGAGGAGTCCGACTACATTGGCGTGATGATGACCAATGTCCACACAACGGAAGAGCGGGTTGTTAAATCGGAGTATTCGCCCGTCGTCAGAATGGAATTCGAGGGGCACATGCTTTCGTGCCCGGCGGGCTACGACACCTACCTCCGTCAGCTCTACGGTGCCGACTACATGGAATGGCTTCCTGTGCACAAGCGAATCCCGCGGCATGATTTCGTGACGTTCTTCTCTTACGGAGAAGGGGAGAAGCCGGCACAGTCCCGCGAACAACTGGAACCGGCGGACGATGAGCCGCCGATTACCGACGATGACGAGATGCAAAACGGTGCCGCGTAACGAGTGCCGACGACCGGGAGGATCGAGACGGTGAAGATCGCCATGTGCGGCTTGGTGAAGAGCGAGAATCTCGGAGAGATGTTCATCGCTCGAAGCCTTGAATATTTGATCGAGGATGGGCTCTTGCAGGCGGACCCGGAGATCGAGGTCGAGTACGTGGAAGTCGATCTGCTCGGCCGAAACGACACGATTCTCGAACTCGACGATGCCCGTGAACGGCGTCTGCGCAACTACTACGAGTACAGCGAAAAAGGTCGCCTGACCGAAAAAGCCTTCCTGTCTTTGCAGAAACGAGGCAGGAAGGCGAAGAGCAAAGCAACGCAGAACCTGATCAGCAGAGGCCGTCACCTCATCTGGAAGCACGGTCGAAACTATCGCAAGCGTCTCGCGAGCTACTTCGACAAGAAGCTCAAGGGCGTCGACTACATTGTGATCGACGGAGCCGGCCTTCTCGAGTACAGCTACAACGAGTACCACTGGTCCCTCCTGCTCATCAGCGAGTATGCCGAGAAGCACGGGCTCGAAGTGGTTTACAACGCCATCGGTCGGGCCGGCGCTTTCGATGAACGGGACTTCGGGAGCAAAATCCTCAAGCGGGCGCTTCGATCTCCCGCGGTCAAGTACGTTTCCGCAAGAGACAACGTAGAGGCGGTGCAGGCGTGCGCAGGTCCGGATCATAACGTCAAACTTCTCGCAGACTCGGCCTTTTGGATGAAAGAGGCGTACGAGATCGACACGAGCATTGATCGGAAGAAGATCGGTATAGGTCTGATTCGCGGCAACTCACTCCAGGGATACGGCGTGAGCTTCGGTGCGAAGCAGTGGACTGCACTTTTTGCCGGCATAGCGAAGACCCTCCAAGAGCGGGGGTATGAGTTCGAATTCTTCACGAACGGGTTGCCGGGGGACGTCAAGCTCGGCAGGAGAGTGCTGAAGAAGCTCGGACTCCCCGATTCTTACCTGGTCGAACGTCCGGTTGATGACAGGGTGCTGGTCGACACGATCAACGGTTATGAAGCCCTGATCACCTGCCGTATGCACTCATCGATTGCCGCGTTCACCATGGGGGTGCCTTCCGTCATTCTCTCCTGGAACGACAAAGTCGAAAAGCTTATGGAGATCGTCGGCTACCCTGAGCGCGCCATTCAGCAGAAGGACTTCCGCCCGGAGTACATCGTCGACAAGATGGAAACGGCGAAGTCCGAAGGGATCGATCCTGAACTGCTCGGCGCAATGAAGAACAAGGCGAAAGAGAGCGTTAGCGACTACCTCGGGCGCATTCGCGACGCGGGGACGGCAACGCAGTGAGACACTTTCCAGGAGTTACACGATGATTACAGCACTATTGACTGCAGCGGGAACGGGTTCGCGGATGAAGCAAGACATCCCGAAGCAGTTCATGCACGTGAAGAACAAGCCGCTCATCGTCTACACACTCGAGGCGTTCCAGGAGCACCCGTCCATTGACGCGATCGTCGTGGTCACGCTTCCATCCTGGGTCGATGTCGTTTCCGCCTATGCGAAGCAGTACGGGATAACGAAACTGCAGGCGATTGTTCCCGGCGGTGCGACGGGGCAGGAATCGATATTCAACGGTTTGACGAAGATCAGCGAGGACGGGGCAACCGACGAGGACATCGTCATGATTCATGACGGCAACCGTTGCCTCGTGTCCTCGGAGATCATTTCCGACTGTGTTGCCGAGTTCAAAGCCAACGGAAGTGCGGTCGCCGCGATTCCTTGCGTCGAAGCGGTGTTCCGCAGCGATGACGACGGAGTTTCATCGACCACTTCCATTCCGCGCGAGCAGCTGTTCCGTACGCAGACGCCTCACGCATACACCTTGGGCAAGCTCAAGTGGGCTCACGAGCAGGCGAAGGTGCAAGGGATCGCGGACACTGCCGCATCGTGCGTGCTGATGCGCGAACTGGGAGAGACAGTCTATTTCTCGGCCGGCTCCGAAGAGAACTTGAAGATCACCACAATGGACGATCTGTACATTTTCGAGGCCATTCTCGATGCCCGAAATGCGGCCGGCTGAGTCGTATGACGGGCGCGGATTCATACTGGGGCGACCTCGGCGCCTCGGCAGCCAGCATCCCCGGGGCGAGTGAACTCTACGGTTCACGTATCTTCGTGACCGGCGCGACGGGGATGATCTGCTCCTCGGTCATCGATATCTTGTTGTTCTTGAACCGCGCCCACGGGGCAGACATCACCGTGTTCGCCGCCGGAAGAAGCGAACGGGATGTCGCGACCAGGTTTCGCGGTTTCTCAGAGGCGGATGGTCTGGTGTTCGTGCCGTACGACGCGACATCGAGTGACGCTGTTGCGCTCGCGGACGGCGTCGACTTCATTATTCACGGCGCTAGCAACGCGAATCCCGCGATGTACATGCAGCGTCCCGTTGAGACGATGCTTGCGAACATCGTGGGCCTCTCCACGATGTTCGATCTGGCCCGCGCTAATTCCGCACGACGGCTCCTCTACGTTTCATCGAGCGAGGTCTACGGGCAGCAGGCCGGTGCGGAACCATACTCGGAAGGCGATTACGGGTACCTCGACATCTTGAACGAACGAGCGGGCTATCCGTCCTCGAAGCGTGCAGGGGAATCGCTGTGCGTTGCTTACGGCATGGAGCACAGCGTTGAGTCGGTCATCGTCAGGCCGGGGCACATCTACGGACCTTCGATCCGGATGTCCGACAATCGTGCATCGGCGGAGTTCACGCGGAAGGCCGTTGCGGGAGAGGACGTCGTCCTCAAGAGCAGGGGAAATCAGCTCCGGTCGTACTGTTTTTCACTTGACTGTGCGTCTGCGATGCTCACCGTCCTCCTTCGCGGGGAGAGAGCGAACGCCTACAACATTTCCAATGCCGATTCGATCTGCACCATTGGAGAAATCGGCGAGGCCCTGGCGAAGGCCGGAGGAGTCGATGTCGTCTACGACATTCCGGAAGAGGCGAAGCAGACCGCGAGTAACCTCATGGAGAATTCGTCGCTGTCCTCCGGCAAGCTGGAGGGCCTGGGATGGCGACCCGCTTTCAGCCTGCGGCGCGGGGCCGAAAGAACGATTGCAATACTGAGAGAGAACAACGGTCGTCTTTCGATCTGAAGGCGTGCGGCTATCCGCCGATTTGGTTGCGCTCCAGCACATCGAAGAACGCTCGACAGATGTAGAAGTCTTCGGCAGTCGTGATCTTGATGTTCGATCGCGGGCCGTCTACGCGGAACAGCTTGTGTCCAAACCTTCGGAGAAGGCTACCGGTGTCGATCGAATCGTGCTCGCCCTCCGCGACCGCTTTGTCGTAGATTTCGATCGCTGTGCTCAAACGCAGACTCTGTGGTGCTTGGGCAACGTACAGGGACTCTCGAGGGAGCACTTCGTCGATTTCCACGCTCGAGGCAGAGACGATGGTTTCGTTGAACTTTGTGCTCGTAATGGCGGGACCGAGTTCACGGACCGTTCTGATGTTGTCCGAAATGACCTGGGCGTTGATCAAAGGACGCACGCCATCGTGAATGAGCGCCACCGTGTCATCCGGGCATTCATCGACGGCCGCGCGGATGGCTCTGTGGCGCGACTCTTGGCCGGTTGCCCCGCCGTCGACGATCCAGTGCACTTTCGTCAGTTCGTAGCGAGCCACAAGACGCACGAATCGGTCTCGCCATTCTGGAAGTATTGATACCGCGATGCGATCGATTTCCGGATGATCCTGGAAATGCTGGATCGTGTGAACTATGAGCGGTGTTCCGTGGATCTCGAGGAATTGCTTCGGCAGGTTCGCTGAGGACATCCGGGAGCCTATCCCGCCTGCGAAAATCACACCAATATTCATCGTTCCCCATCCGTCCGCGCCTCTGCCGAGCCGGCCGCAGAGGATTGATCGTCGATGAGCCAGTCAATCACGCGATCGGCTGAGCCGGTGTCGATTCGGTCGAAGTTTTCGGCTCTGAACCGCGCGACCTTCTCCTGTTCGAATTCGCAGGTCGCAATGGCATCGATAACCTCGTTGAACGTCGCGCAGACGCGGCCGGGCGCTGTGTCGACGTAGTCGTGGTGGAAGCCGCGGGTGGCCGCATAGTTGACCCGGTCCGGTGCGAAGAACAGCATGGGTCGGTCGAGCAGCGAATACTCGTAGATGACAGATGAGTAGTCGGTGATCAGCAGGTCCGTGACGTGCAGCAGCCCAAGACCGTCCTCATACTTCGTGAAGTCGAAGAAGCGGTCCTGGAACTCCTGCGGGATGTCGATCGCGTCCTTCACGAAGGGGTGCATCCGAAACAGGACGGCAGTGTCCTGGCCGCACGCTTCGTAGAGTGCGGCCAGATCGATCAGCCCGTAGTCGTAGGTCGCCGCGTGGTACGAACTTCCGCGGAACGTCGGGGCGAAGAGGATGATGCGCTTGCTGCGCAGGTGCGGGTACTCATCGTAGAACTCTGTAACGAAGCCCGCGGTGCGTTCTTCGTCCAAGAACCAGTCGACACGGGGCAGCCCCGTGGGGATGACGGCGCTCTCTTCGATCCCGAAGGCTTCGGCGTACACGTGACGCAGGTGCTCTGAGCCGCAGATAGCGTACGTGTACTGACGGTGGGGCTGGCTGAGCTTAGGCGAGTCGCTCCTGCCGAAACGGCTGAATCCCACCGCTTTGAAGCCGACTCCCGCGTGCCATAGCTGGATGATGCGACTGCGCCGGCTGACCGTCACGCTGTTCAGGAGCCCGAAGTAGTCGTCGAGCAGGATGATCTCGCTTGTGGCCATGAGATAGAGGATGCGGCTGGTCGCGCCCCATCCCGTTGTACCGGGCAAGCGAAAGGAGTACCGCATGTCGAACCGCTTGTCGAGTCCACGCTCGAGCATGCGCTCGTGCACACGGCGCAGGTTGCCCTCCATCGACGGCTGCTGGTCGGAAGCGAAGAGTATCCTGCCCTTCTTCGGCCCGACTATGCGGGCGACGATGTTGTAGATCCAGCGTGCGTACCTTCTCTTCGCATCTTGGCCGAACAACGCACGCTTGGCGGCCGCAAATGCGGACGTGCCGTCAGGGCTACCCGGGGCAAGGGCGAGCTGATAGGCCATAATCAGGAAGTCGAGGCGCGGAGCGTCGTCATAAGGTTCCTCCACGCCAAATGACACCGTCAGCGCAGAGCGGTTCGAATCAAAGTGGAATACGCGCGATGCCTCATCGAGATAGGTGAGCGCTCCGCCGTCGAACGACGCAGCGGGACCTGGTGCATCGCCGAAATATGCGCGGACTCGCCACACCCCATTCGGGATTGCTTTGCGATCCGCGAAGGTCGTGATGTTGATGTGTACTGCGAAGGCCCCGTCACCTTCGTCGGTGGAGTTCACGGGAAAAACGCGACTCGGTTGCTCGACGGCGAAGGACACCTCCGATGCAGCCGACTCCGGGGCGTCGAGGGGAGACGAGAGTCGCATTCGGATCGTCATGTGGATGCGCTCCCACACGATCTCCACCACTTCTAGTTGAAAGTCCGAGGCGACGGACCTCGGTTCGTCTCCGCTACCGGGTGGTTGCTGATCGGCCTTCACAGTGCGTCGCGTTCTTCATGCCAAGCGATCGTGCGGTCCAGCCCTGAAGCGAGACCGACGTGAGGAGCCCATCCGAGGGCGCGGAGCCTCGCATCATCGAGGCCCTGCCCTTTGACGGGATTGTATTTCGAGACGTCCACGTCACTTCGGAAGCGCACTTCGAGACGCTTCTGCGGCCGAGCCCTGGTAAACGCCGTCGCCAGGTCGCGGATGCTGATGAATCCCGCGCGATCCGCGATGTTGTACGCCGTGTCGTCGCCGGTCAGCAGTGCTGTGAACATTCCGGCGATCGCGTCGGCGAGGTAGGTGTAGGTGCGTCGCGCGCTGCCGTCGCTGTTGAGTGTGATGTTTCGTCCCGCGATGACGTCAGCGGTGAAGTCCGCTTGTACACGGCCGTCATCGAGCGCCATTCCCGGGCCGAAGATATGACCGAATCTGGCGATCGTGACCGGTGTGCCGTATTGCGCGCGATAACTGGCCGCGATCGTCTCAGCAGCACGCTTCCCCTCCGCGTAGCACGCTCGCGGGTTCAAGATGTCGACGGATCCGTAGCTGTCTTCGGCAACGAGGCTGCCGTCGTCGGGGCGCTGCCCGTACACCTCGGCAGACGACATGAGCACGAACGCCGCATTGTCGGACTCTACACACAGGTCCAGCAGATTGAATGCGCCCTGTACGTTCGCGCGGATCGTATCGACCGGGGTCGCGGCGTGGAGGCTCGGACGTGCCGGGGATGCTCCGTGGATGACCAGGTCAAGCCGTTCGTCTACCTGCGGCGGCTGCATCACGTCACCCGACACGAGCGCAAAATCGGGCCTGTCGACGATATCGGCAAGAATGCCGCGTGCTTTTTCCGGGTTGCGGACGAGCCCCAGCACTCGGATGCCCGCGTCGCGTTTGTCGTTGAGTCGCAGCAGCGTGTACACCGCGTAGGCCGGGATCATGCCGCTGGCGCCGGAGACCAGCACCGTCTTGCCGAACAGTCTCTCCCACGGCAGCGACTCCGCGATGATGTCATCGACGTCGCGCTCGACAATCCGGCTGGTCCTCGAGAACGGGCCGGAGCGCGGCTCGGCATGCCCCGAACGGTCACTTCTCTGATGCACTGCGGACACGCGAGTATTGTATGTCACTGACTGTTGCGGACCGCTAGGAGGCCATCAGATCTTCGATTTTGTCGACGATGCGCGATGCTGATGCTCCGTCGTCGATACTGCCGCACATCTCGAGAAACTCCGCGATTTTTCGATCGTAGAGACCCTGGTCGAATCGTTCAATGTTGGCCAGCAGCTCCCGGTTCGTGGTCGCCATGGTGAACGGGGTGTCCGCGAAGTCGTGGTAAAAACCACGTTGCTGCGCATATCCTTCGAGGTTCGTGGAAAACAAGAACGAGGGCTTGCCCGTGTGAATGTAGTCGCAGATCCAGCTGGAGTAGTCGGTGATACCCGTGTCCGCGACCACGAGGAGTTCCTGCATGTCCGGATAGAACGAGGCGTTGTGGCAGTAGCGCGGTAGACCGGCGAGCTGCGCGTCGGAGACACGCTTATTGCTATGGTGCGTTCGGACCAGGATCTCCCACGTGCCACCGAATCTTTCAGCGAGAGCTGACCGCAGGCCCGAGATGTCGACTCCACTCAAAGGCACGGAACCGTCATTGTCGTCGTGCGTGGGTGCGTACAGCAGGAACTTCTGACCGGAGTCGGCGATTCCGAGTCTGTCGAGCACCTTTTTACGCAGCACATCCGCAGTGTTCTGAGACTTGTCGAAGAGAATGTCGTTCCGCGCGTGACCGAGCATCGGCTTGGGCACGTCCGGCCAGTACGTATTCGTGAACACTGCATCTTCGAACGTGCTGTTCGTGAGTATGAAATCGGTTTGCGTGTTGTCTAGCTTGCGCATTCGCTTGTAGAACCTGTGATCGCCCCCGGCGCCTTCCAGCTTCTTCAGGCCAAGGGAGCCGTGCCAGGTTTGGAGCCAGTACTGCGAGGAACCTTTTTGCGCGTCGCTGCGTTGGAGCACGTGGCTGTTCTGAATGACGACTTTCGCCCGCGCGACGGACCGGAAGTAGTCGGCGCTATTGTGCTTCACGAACTGAAATTCCGGTGGGAAAGGGCCTATGGAATGGCCTCGCTGCACCCAGGTGAGTGTGTACGGCAACCGGCGGCGCAAGATCTCCTCTGCAATGTATTTCGGGTTGCACGTGTACTCCCCCTGCATGGTGATGAACACGACCGAAGATTCGTCAACCACTGCTCTCTTGGCGAGTCGACGTTTGCCGATTCTGGCGAGGTGGCGGTCGATCCGAGACGTTACACGCCTCTGGACGAAGAGCCGAGCTGCGCGCGTGGATAGGTGGAGACCGCGGAAGAGAATTTCAAGAATCCGGAAAACGGCGCCCACCAGCAGGGTGACGACTTTTCCTTCGATCAGCTTGTTGATGTCGACCCCCCCCTGAGCACCTCGTCAACGAAGTTTGAGAGTTGACGTTGCGTCCGATTGCGCAACTCTGTGCGGCGTTCCAGGTCGGGATCCGGTAGATCGTTGTTAACGAGCAGACCGGCGATCTTCTTGAAGTCCAGCTCGTGCTCGTCGAAGTATCGATCTCGCAGCCCGGTGATCTTGGTCAGGAACTGCAGCTTCTCTCCCCAGATGAGACCCACGACCGGCACGTCAAGCGCATATGCGGTAATGCCGGCGTGCATGCGGGCGCTCAGTATGATGTCGAACCCTGCGACCAAGTTGACGAACTCATCGGAGTTCTTCGGCCTGCTCGCTAGTTGCTCGCTGCGCAGGTTCATGCTTGCAACGAGCGCGCGGCCAAAGGTTTGGTCGACCTTCATACCGTTGGAGAACAGAGTGAAGTCGGCATCCTGCCGCTGCAGTTCAGCGATGAGATTTCGGTAGAAGTTCACGACGGAGGCACGAGAGAGCGTGCCACCGTACACCGAGAAGTTGTTCGGGTTGATGAGGTTGATCCCGATCCGGTTTCCTGTCCGGGCCGGTTCCTTCGCGACGTTCTCGTCGACGATCTCCATTTCCCTGAGCCAGAAGACCGGGTCGCCGACACGCTCCGTTACAGTATTGGGGTTCGTAATGTAGTGGTCTCGCAACGTGTCGACGTCGTCACGGGTCGTGATGACCTTCACGTTGCCGTAGTTCAGGACCTTCTTGAGCCGCTGGCAGCGAATGTCCGTATCGCTGTATCCCTCGACGCCGACCGCATTCATCATGACGGGGATGTTCTGCCTGTGCGCGGCCTTGAGAATAAGTTCGTCGAGGTAGTTCAGCCCCTGCGTCTTGAACTTGATGAACCCCCCGCCCGCGAACACGATCGCGTCGAGATTCCGTACTCTCTTCTTGAAGTACCAGCCAAGCTTGGTCCTCCAGTACATGGAGTTGTAGAAGTAGGCGATCCTGGAGCTTCGAAGCACCGACAGGATGGGGCGTTCGAATGCTTTCATTATGGCCGCCATGCGGAAGTTCAAGCGCCGCCGGTTCGGACGGATCGACTCTTTTCTTGGGTCGACGTCGATGTCGACGAGTACCGTATCGGGGTCGTGAGTGCGCAACAGGTACTTGGAAGCCTCCACCAGGAGGTAGTCGCCGACATTCTCATTGGATGTCAGGCCGACTACGCCAATTCTTCTTCTCATTTCCGGGCTAGTGTATCGGCGAACCGCCCGTGCCTCCGGCAAGCTCCGTCAGGCGCGCGTTTTCGCCACCATCGTCAGCACGTCGTACTGCGCGACGATCTCTTCGTCCTGATTCACGAGCTTCGCGTCCCAGCGAACCTGACCGTAGTCGTCGGTCTCGCGGGGCGTGATCTCCTTGGCAGTCAGCTCGACACGAATGGAGTCACCGGGGGAGACGGGCGTCATGAACTTCAGGCTTTCGAGGCCCGTGTTCGCGAGAACAGGTCCCGGCGCGGGCTCCACGAAGAGCCCCGCGGCGAACGACACGAGCAGGTAGCCGTGCGCGACGCGGCCAGGGAAGAACGGATTCGCGGCAGCCGCCTCCTCATCCATGTGCGCGTAGAACGTGTCACCCGTGAAGTGCGCGAACTTCTCGATGTCCTCGAGCGTTACTTCGCGCGAGGCCGACTTCACCCGATCACCGATGCGCAGTTCCGCAAGCGACTTCCTGAACGGATGCTCGCCATCCGAGTCCGCAGCAGCACCCGCATGCCACACCCCCGTCACCGCGGTGAGCAGCTCGGGCGTGCCCTGTATCGCAGTTCGCTGCATGTAGTGCTTCACCGCGATGATGCCGCCGAGCTCCTCGCCGCCGCCGGCGCGCCCGGGACCTCCGTGCATAAGCATAGGCAGAGGGGATCCGTGACCGGTCGAAGTCTTCATGTCGTCGCGGTCGAGCAGCAGGATGCGGCCGTTCGCGTTTGCGATGCGCGGCACGAGTTCGCCGACGAAAGCCGGGTCGTGCGAGACGACCGAGGTCACGAGCGAGCCGCCGCCGCGGATCACGAGATCGATCGCTTCGTCGACACTGTCGTAGGTCAGCAGCGATGAAACAGGGCCGAAGGCCTCGATCTCGTGCAGAGCGGTGCTCAACGCATCGTCGAACTGCAGCAGCACGGGAGCGACGAACGCGCCCTCCTCCGTTGCCGAACGCGACCCGTCCGCAAGCAGCACCTCTGGTCG
>NZ_CAMEFJ010000019.1 GCF_945915485.1 uncultured Agrococcus sp. | reverse complement strand
CACGCGCGGCCCCACAGCTCTTCGCCGCGGGGTTTGGGTCGGAATTCGTGCAGAATAGCGACCCAAAGCCCGCTCCGAACGTCGACGCCCGTACAGTGTTTTTGCCGATCATCCGCCAGTCATGCGACCTTTGCTAGCACGCGCGTATACCCTGGGCGCGTGCACATCGACAACGACCAGCCACGCGACCCCCGTTTCGAGGGTGACGATCGCGAGGCAACTGCAACCGACGAGACCGAAGTGACGGCCGCGGAGCAGAGCGTCGATGACCAGGCATCGACCGACACCGTCGCGGAAGCGGACGAGGTCCAAGAGAGCGCCGAAGGACAGGAAACGAGCGAAGGCGCACAAGGAGACACCGAGTCAGCGGCCGAACCGATCGAATCTCATGCCGAAAGTGCCCAGTCGGCCGAGTCTTCTGCCGAACCGGCCGAGGAAGCCGCCGACGCACTCCCGCGCCGCGTGCGAACAGGCTGGAACACGTGGCGCCACGAGATCGCCACGATCGGCGGGCGTTCGTCATTGCTGCGCTTCGTCGACACGACGGCAACGCGCATTGAACTCTCCACCACGCACCCTGGCGGTCTTGCCCAGTTCATCATCGGCAAGCCGACGCTGCTGTCGAACCTGATTCGCGACGACCTGGCGCTGCGGGCGGCCCGCGGGGCAGCTGCGGCCATCCTGTCGAAGGGTGTCGAACTCGCCGCCGCGCGTTCGATCGACGCGGTGCACCTCGCGGTCGGTATCGCGCAGGTGCCGGGAGAGCCGCACGACATCGATGCGCCCGTGTTGCTCCGTCCACTTGTGATTCGCCGCAGGGGCCGCGACTTCGAGCTGCAGTTGCGGGGGCGCGCGTACGTGAACCCTGAGCTCGCCCGAGTGCTTCGTGACGACCACGGTATCGAGTTGGATGAGCAGGAACTCGTATCGCTCGCTGACGATCGGGGAGCGTTCTCGCCGAACCCGGTGCTCGACCGGCTCCGCGAATACGCCGTGCACGTGCCAGGATTCTCGGTCGAGCCGCGTGTGCTCGTGTCGATTTTCGCAGACGTCGCGACGGCGATGTCGAATGACCTGGCAATCGAGTCGCATCCGGTTCTGGATGCCGTCGCCGGCGAGGAGATCGCGACGTCGAGGTTGCGACAGCTGCGCGCCGAGCCGGATTTCGTGCCCCAGGACGAGCGGTCGCCGGAGACGGATCGGCTCGTGCTCGATGCTGACAGTGAACTTGAGAAGGTCGTTGCAGAAGCACTTGCCGGTAACTCTGTCACGGTGAATGCGCGCCCCGGCACCGGCTCCACGCAGACGATCGTGAACCTGATCGGTGCCCTGGTGGGGGATGACCGACGCGTTCTCGTTGTGAGTCCGCGTCGCGCCACGACGGCCGCGATCGTGGATCGTCTCTCGGAGGCGGGGCTACCGGGTCTCGCCGTTTCGGAGTCGAACCTGCGGCGGGATCTCATCTCGTCGATCGGACGCAGCGAGAAAGCCAAGGAGCCGGACGTCGCCGATATCGACGATGCGCTCGTGCGGCTCCGCAAGGTGCTCGGGGATTACCGTGCAGCGCTCCGTCGAGTCGACCCTGAACTGCAGGTATCGGTCGTCGACTGCCTCAGTGAGCTGTCGAAGCTGGCCATGCTGCCCGTGCCGCCGCAGACGCAGGCGCGCCTGTCACGCGAGAGCATCGCTCAGCTTGCCGACAAGCGACAGCACGCAGCGCAGACGATGGCGGAAGCGGCTTCACTGGGAGAGTTCCAGTACAGCAAGAGCGACACCCCCTGGTACGGCGCGAACTTCGACAGCGACGGGGATGCCGATCTCGCGTTCGAAGACGCGCAAACGCTCGCCGGCGGCGAACTGGACGAGTTGCTCGAGCAGGCGGAGGAAGTGCTCGGGGCGACCAAGATTCAGCAGTTCGAGACGTTCGAGCAGCTGACCGACCAGATCGATCTGTTGATAGAGATCCGTGAGAGCCTCGAGGTGTTCCACCCGTCGATCTACGACCGGCCCATCGGAGAGCTCGTCACTGCCACGGGTTCCCGCCGAGACGCCAACGCGGCACTCGGCGGGATGCAGCGTCGACGCCTCAAGAAGCACGCGCTCGAATACGTGCGCCCCGGAGCTCGCATAACCGATCTGCACAACGCGCTCGTGCGTGTGCAGCGGCAGCGGAAGCGCTGGAACACGCTGACGCCCGACGGAGCCGTGCCGGCCATCCCGAGCGGTTTGCGGGCTCTCGAAGAGCTGCACGCGCGCGTGCTGGGCAGACTCGAGCGTATCGGTGACGCGCTCAAGAGCGACTACCGTGATGCGATCACGATGGATCTCGATGCGCTGCGTGAATGGATCGACTCGCTCGCTGCGAACTCGGACGCACTGACGAATATCCGCGAGCGGTCTCGGCTCATCGCGTCGCTCGAGGAGCTCGAACTCGACCCGCTGTTCCGCGATCTTGCCGACCGCAAGGTGCCGGTGGAGCAGGTCGAATGCGAACTCGAACTCGCGTGGTGGCAGTCGGCGCTCGAGACGCTGATCGGTTCGCAGCGTGCGCTGCTTCGCGGTAATACGCAGGTGCTGAGCCGGCTCGAAACCGACTTCGCGCTCGTCGACGAAACGCACGCAGCGGCATCGAGCGGGCGTCTCGCCTGGCAGCTCGCCGAGCAGTGGCGTCTCGGCATCCGCGACTGGCCGGACGAGGCGAAGGCGCTGCGCACGATCATCAAGTCGGGCTCGGTCGACTCTGCATCGCTTGCGGCGACGGCGCCGCACCTGCTGCGTCCGCTAGCGCCCGTGTGGCTCGCCTCGCCGTACAACGTGCACGAAGTTTCGCACGATGTTCCTTTCGACTGCGTCATCATCGCCGATGCGGGCTCGGTGACGATCGCGGAGGTCGCGGGCGCCATCGCCAGAGCGCCGCAGGTTGTCGCGATCGGCGACGCGGTCACGCAGGCCCCCAGCGCCTTCGCAATCGGGATCAGCGCGATGGGCGTGCGCAAGGATCCAGGGATGCCCGAGCCCGGTGAACTGGGCGACGAGTCGGCGCTATCCCGGCTCATGGAACTGCTGCCGACGCTCGAGCTGTCGCGCACCTTCCGCACGGGTGGGCACGACCTGCTCGGGCTCATCAACGAACGCTTCTACGATGGCGCGATCGAGTCGCTGCCGTGGGCTGGGACGTATCTCGGGCATCCATCCGTCTCGGTCGAAACGGTCGAGGACGCGTGGGGGCTGCCGAAGCCCGGCGCTGCCGAGATCGAGAGCCCGGATGCCGAAATCGATAAGGTACTGTCTCTAGTCGCGCAGCACGCGAGGACGCGACCGAACGAGTCGCTCATGGTTGTCACGGGTAACGAGCGGCACGAAGCACGACTGCAGCAGGCGCTCGTGCAGCAGCTCGGGCAGAATCCGTCGATCGCCGATTTCATCTCTACCGAGACGGATGAGCCCTTCGTCATCGCCGACTTGACGCACGCGATGGCGCTTTCGCGAGACCGCGTGATCTTCTCGGTCGGCTACGGACGCTCCAAGTACAGCAAGAACGTCGACTTCGGCCCGCTCGGCAAAGAGGGCGGAGAGCAGTTGCTGGCGATCGCGCTGACTCGCGCCAGGCGTGCGCTCACGATCGTTGCCTCGTTCGACGCTGCCGAGCTCGATCCCGACAGCGTCGAGCACGGTGCTGCCCAGTTGCGGGAGATCCTGTTGGATGTCGCGACTCCCCAGCTCGCTATCGAACCCGGCGAGAGCGACCCGCTCATGACGGACCTCGCCGATCGACTCCGTGTCTTCGGGCTGGACGTCACGCTGAACTATCGGGGACTGCCGCTCGTCGTCGCGAACGGTGGAGTCTGCGCCGCTGTCCTCAGCGATCACGAACAGAGCGATGATTCGTTACGCCACAAGCTGCGTATCGAGCCGGAGATGCTTCGGCGGCTCGGCTGGCACACGATGCGAGTCCACGCTTTCGAACTGTTCACCGACCCGGAAGCCGTCGCGGCGCGTGTCGCCGAGATGGTCGGCGTCGATGCGCAGTGAGCACTGACCGCGAAGAAGACAACGGTCGCGGCCGGCGCCCAGCGGACGGGAAGCAACGCGACGCTGCCGAGCCTCGCATCCGTCGCAGGGGTCGCAGGGTCACGACGGAACCGACTTCCGGGTACATCGGTGAGCCCGCCGCGGAGCAGCGGGAGGAAGCCGGTGAGAACGACGAACGCCTCCGGCAGGACAAGCCGCCCCACTGGGGCTGATAGTCCCGCCGAAGGCGTCGTCTGCGGTGTAGTTAGCCGGCCCGGCCGCCCTGTTGGGCCTTGAGCAGCTCGCGGATGTCCTGCAGGATCTGCTCCGGTGTCTCCGGGTCTTCCTCCGGCACGATGCCGCGACGGCGGTCGGCCGTCTCGCGCATCTTCTGGATCGGCAGCACGAGTACGAAGTAGACAACGGCAGCGACGAGAATGAAGCGAATGACCGCGGCGATCACCTGGCCGATCAGGATCGGACCTGCCGTGACCTCTTCGATGTCTTCGAACCCCCCGAGCATGGCGATCAACGGCTCGATGACGCCCTCGACGAACGCGTCGACGATGGCGCCGAACGCTCCACCGATAACAACGGCGACCGCGAGGTCGATCACGTTGCCCTGCATTATGAATGCTTTGAAGCCCTTCATTGCAATCCCTTTCTCTGTGGGTTCGAGATTACTCGGATCCGGTCGATTTGGAAGTAGAAGTTGCCGGTGCAGCGGTTTTCGTCGATGTCGAGGAGTCGCCGCCGCCGGAGGTGCTGCTCGACGATTCGCTCTTCACCGACTTCACGCTCGAAGCGCTCGATGACCTTGAGTCGGTGCGGTAGAAACCGGGGCCGTTGAAGGTCACGCCGATCGAGCCGAACTGTTTGCGCAGGCGGCCGCCGCATGCGTCGCAGACGGTGAGGCTGGCTTCACTGAACTCCTGACGGATGTCGAAGCTGCGACCGCAGTCGCGACAGGAGTACGCATAGATGGGCATTAATTCGTCTCGATTCGATGGATGCCGGAGGGAGTTACGACGCCTACAACGGGATGATCGTGCGGTTCACTCGGGACAGTGGTCAGGAATTCTTCGTCGTAAACGAGGGCATAGGCCGGTGGTAAGTGTTCCATCGACCCCAGTAGCTTGTCAAAGAATCCACGCCCCCAGCCCATGCGCATCCCTTCGCGGTCGACGGCGGAGGCGGGCAAGATGATGAGATCGGCCTCCTCTATCGCGATCGGCGGCAACACGTCACCGCCCGGCTCCGGGATACCGAACTCGCCTTCTATCTCGGTCTCGTCGTACTCGGCCCAGTCCATCAGCCCGTCCATGCGGCTGATGGGGAGGAGGACGCGGATGCCGTTCTGCATGGCCCAGTCGAGGTACGGTCGAGTATCCGGTTCCTCTGGCGTAGAAAGATACGTCGCGACCGTGGTCGCCTCGTGCTGTTGCGTTACCTCGATCAAGTGCTTCGTGATTTCGGGAGCCAGTGCTTGTGCTCCGTCGACACCGCGGGTTCTTCGGCCGTCGCGAACTTTCTGTCTCAGCTCTCGTTTCTGGGCGACGGGGTCAGCATGCTCGGTCATGCAGCAATCCTATGGGCGTAGGCTCAAGTCATGTTCGATTTCGCCCCACGGTTGGCGCACGGCCGTGTTGTTGTGCGTCCGATCCGGATGCGGGATGCGCGTGCACTCGAGCGGGAGCTGAACGGCAACCGCGCATGGTTGCAGCAGTGGGAAGCACAGCTGCCGGGAACACGCCCTCCCACATCCTTCGACGCGAAAGCGACCATCCGAGGGCTGCTTGAGGGAGCAAGAGCGGGAACCGGTATGCCGTTCGCGATCGAGGTCGACGGAGAATTCGCCGGTCAGCTGAATGTGTCGGGCATCACCTGGGGCGCTGTTCAGGGCGGGATGCTCGGCTATTGGGTTGCGGAACGCTTCGCAGGCGAGCAGGTAACGCCGACCGCGACGGCGCTCGTGACCGACTACGCGCTCTCGGACGGTCGACTGCATCGCATGGAAGTGTGCATCCGACCGGAGAACCTCGCTTCGCTGCGCGTCGTGGAGAAACTCGGCTTCCGATACGAGGGGTTCAGGAAGCGCTTCATCTTCATCGACGGCGATTGGAGAGATCACCTGTGCTTTGCGCTCGTGAGAGAGGAACTTGCAGAGCCTGTTTTGCAACGGTGGCTCGCGGGGCGCGTGCCCGAGTTCGATCGGCGGGTGTATCAGCTTCCCATCGGCACGCAGCAACCGGCGTCTAGCACAGACAACCGACATTAAAAAACTTCATCTTCGACTTGCGGCGGTGCGCCTCCAAGCCAGGCGCGGTTCGCGAAGTACCGTGCTCAGCATGGACTTCACCGCGGGCATCGGCACAAGCGCCGTTTTCGTGCTCGCCGCGATCGTCTGGCTGGCGTATTTGGTGCCCGTGTGGGCGAAACACCGCGAACTGAGCACCGCAGAGATCGAAGCCGCGAGACTGCAGCGCACCTTGCGTGCGCTCTCGGAAACCACCGAGGCCGGAAAGGCGTTGGAGGTCGACCTGCGGGCAAAAGACATTGCCCGGACCCGCAAGCTCATGGAGAAGGAAGTGCGGCTCCGGGAGGCTCGTGCGCGCGCTGACGCGGTTGCGAAAGCGCGCGAGATCGACGAGCAGATCAAGAAGATTGAGCGGGAGGTCAAAGTGGTCGTGCGAAGCTCCACCACTCGAATGGCGCGATTGCGTCGAACGAAATTGGCGTGCACGCTGACGGCGGCGGTAGCGCTTGCGGGGCTTGCTACGGGCATCCTGCTGCCGGGTCTCTGGCTGATGGCTGTCGCGGCAGGTGCCTTGCTGCTGGTC
This sequence comes from uncultured Agrococcus sp., assembly GCF_945915485.1. Taxonomy (GTDB): domain Bacteria; phylum Actinomycetota; class Actinomycetes; order Actinomycetales; family Microbacteriaceae; genus Agrococcus. Next base: position 28,723 of record NZ_CAMEFJ010000019.1, on the reverse strand, counting down.
GCGATCGCGGGTCTGGTCATGGTGAACCGTTCGTCGCGTCGGGTATCGCGCGTCGCAAGCGCTGCTCGGCGCGAGACCGACACCGTCTTGCGAGAGACCGGTGCCGTCGAGGCGAAGGCAGAGCAGGCGCCCAAGGCAGCGCAGCAGCCCAGTCGGGCTTCTGCGGCACGGGAGGAAACCGAAGAGCACATGCGCTCGCGGTCCTGGACGCCAGGGAACGTGCCGCCGCAGCGCTCAGCGGCGCAGAGTCGCGAAGAATATGCGGCGACCATGGCGGAGCGGATTCAGGAAGCCATTCGACGCGAAGTCTCCGAACAGGGTAGGGCGATGGGTCCGCAGGAATCGTTCAACGACCTCATGGGAGTCGATGAGCTCGACGCCCGTATCGCAGCCTCCGCAAGCTATCCGTCGCACGCCACCGGTGCTTCGCACTCAGCACCGGTGAAGAAGGCCGCACGCCGCACGGATGCCGCGCCCACGGTCGCGCCTTCGCTGTCGGAAGTGGATGCCCGCGAGGATGACGAGATGGCGTTCGACGTTCGCGCCGCGTTCGCGAGACGCCTCGGGTGATTCTGTCGTCGGCCATCGCGATGCACGAAAGGCGCGGATTTCACGAAAGACAGCCCATCGGTCAGTCTTCCGTGCACAACCGGCAGTAGCTCGGTCTTTCGGGTATGACTCCGCTCGCGTATGCCGAACCGGTCGAAGCGCGTAATGAACCGTACGGAGCCGAGCCGAGGCTGCCGGGCGAACAGGGTGCGGTCGTAGCTTTTCGAGATGCTCGCCAGCTCGTCCGCACCGTAGCGCGTACCGGGCTGCGGTGGGCTACTCATGAACCATCGAATCGATCGGGGCCGACTGCAGTAGCCTTCGAGTCTGGGTCATCACGGCCAGGTAGGCGATTGCGCACACGATCGTGACGATTACTGGAATAGCCCACAATGGACCCTGCGGCCACGGGCGTCCGAGCAGGCCCTGGCCCAACAGCACGACTGCAGGTAAAGACAACGCGAGCCCCGCGGTCGTCGCCATCACACATATCAAACGCACTTCCTTACGCATCATGGATTTCACCTGCTTCCCAGTTGCGCCGATAAGTCTGAGTAATCCGAATTCGGATTTACGTCGTGCAGTCGCGGCCACCAACGTGTTCCCGCCAGCCATCACCACGTAGCCCAATAGAACGAGGGTCAGCGCCAGATTGACCCACCGTTCACCGGAGACACCCCCGTTGCCCTGAGCCATGCTCCCATGGGCATCAACACCCGGGCGAGGCTCGGCCCATTGCTGGATCGCTGTCGAGCTGCCGTTGGTGAGAACGGCGTCATACATGCGATCGCCGGTATGGCTTTCCAGCAGCTCGGTGCTGGTCACAATGGGTCCGTATCCGAATACTCGTTCATAGGTGGCTATGAGTTTGGGGGAAACCCGGCTTCCATCATCAGTGATGAGTTCGACATGATCGCCGGTTGAAATGCCCAGGAACCGCGCACGCTCAGCCTCCATAGCGAACGATTCGGCATCGAGCAGCCCGATATCTCCCTCTACGATTCCGAGGTCGACCACCGCTGTAGGGTCTTGACTGAACGCGGTAACGGCAAGCTCCTCGGCGCTTTCCCTGCCGTCGGAATCGTAGGTACGCAGCGCAGTGGTGGATATAGTGCCGACTGCATCGGTGACCTCGTCCGTACCCAAGAGATCTTCACGCTGGGACTCTGAAAGTCCACCCACCGCTTCGGCCGTCACGACTGCTGAGGCACGATTACCCTCCTGGAGGTCTGCTTCGCGTACGGCACCTTCGGTGGTCGTAACGAAAAGCTGCATGAGGCCGAGTGCGATGGCCAGCGCCAGAACCGCAAACGCTCCGGAGGTCCTGACTGCATAAGAATGGCTGTTGTAGGCCGCCAACCAGCGGGTCACGGCACCGTTCTTGCTCCGTGAGGCGCGAGCACCGGTGTAGCCTCGCACGAAGGCGGGCCCTGCCATAGCCAGCCCTATGCACCCCAGAAGGACGACCGAGCTAGAAGAGATGAACGCAGCCTCAGAGCGTGTGAACAACGGAACCAAGGCCGAGATCAGGCACAGAAGAATCAGCGTCGAACCGATCACCGTCCTCACGCTGGAGGTCTTCTTGGGTTCGATCCGGGATTCCGCAATCGCCTCGGTTGGATTCAGTCGCGAGACCCGGAGCGCGGCGAAACGTGCAGCAAAATTCACAGCAACAAGCATCAATACTGCAGTTGCCAACCCCGGCACTGGAGCGAAGGAAAGCGGCAGTGTCGGCGGAATAATACCGGCAGAGACGAGCGAGTTCGCGAGGAACCCCACGATCAGATAACCCCCGGCGATACCGGCTGGCAGAGCCGCAACCGTTGCGAAGCTCGCTTGTGTGGCCACCAGCCACCGCACTTGTCTGGACGTCGCCCCCGTTGTTCGAAGAAGAGCGACTTCACGTCGCTGCTGGTTGACTGAGACAGCGATGGCCGCGCAGACGATAAACCCCACGGTCATCACCAATGTCCCACCGAGACTCCCTGTCAGCGCAATGAGCAGCCCGCGTGCTGGCCCCGACTCGATATGAGCCACATCTCCTCGGGCCTCCCCAGTGGAGATCTGCAACGGCGAGTCGATGAACTCCTGTTCAAGAGATGCTGCAAGTTGATCACTGTCGACTCCGTCTGCTGCGGTGATGCCAATAAAGTCGAACCACTCGGATCCCCCAGAGAGATCAGAGGCAACGTGGTCGGGGAAATATGCGTTCTGACCTGGCACCTCGAGGACGGCGGTGACTTCAAGTTGCTCCGGTTCGCCCGCGACGATGAAGTCCTGCTGGTCACCCACACTAACCTCCAGGGCCGTGGCCAGTTCCTGGCTTAGCGCGACCTGATTCTCCCGAATAGGTTCTTGCCCGAGCAGCGCAGGTGAGCCCAATAGGCCGAAACTCCAGTTGGCGCCAGTTTCTGCCGGAGCAGTCGATGTCGGTAGCAGCTCACCAGTGGGGGAGACGGGTACTACATTGATTCCGATGCGGCCGACTGCTTCGTCCACGTCGAGCCGATTGAGCAGCTGATCTTCAGTCTCAGGATCCACTCCAGAACGGTGGGGCAAGGCGATATCTAGATTTTGCTCCCGGACGAAATGTTGCGCTCCGGAGACGACGACGTCGGTCTGCGCCAAAGCACCCACCGGAGCGTTCGAGACGATTCCAGATTGCATCAGTACCCCTGTTGCGGAGACCATGATGGCGCCCCCACCAACAGCGAAAGCGATCATGAGCATGGCACCTATACGCTGACGGGCCATGCGCAACGCGAGGGGAAGCATTCTGCGCATGCTTTTCATTGCGCTTCCTGCCTCAAGAGCTCATGTGCGACCTTTTCAGGAGAGGGTTCGCTGATGACGTTGGTAATCGTGCCGTTGGCCATAACAACAGCGTTGTGAGCCCGCGCAGCAGCTGAGGGGTCGTGGGTAACTAACACCACGGTTTGCCCGAGGGAATCGACGAGTTCTCGCAGCACATCAAGTACCTGGCTCGCAGTGCGGAGATCCAGTGCTCCGGTAGGTTCGTCGGCGAACACCACATCGGGCTTGCTAGCCAGTGCCCGTACGATGGCCGCCCGCTGCTGTTGGCCACCGGAAAGCTGAGAGGGCAGGTGATGAAGATGCCCTGTGAGCCCCACACGTTCGATCAGCTGGGCGAGGTGATCCTGGTCGATAGGTCTGCCTGAAAACCTGGCTGGCAGGGTGATGTTCTGGGCAACGGTCAATGAAGCAACAAGGTTGTAGGACTGAAAGACGAAGCCGATGCGTTCGCGGCGAAGCAGGGTACGACGCGTCTCGGAAAGCCCCGATACTTCTGTGTCACCGATATGTATGGTGCCGCTTGTGGGAGCATCCATTGCCGCGGCGCAATGCAGTAGCGTGCTCTTCCCTGACCCCGAGGGGCCCACGATCGAGGTGAACCGACCTGCTGGAATGTCCAATGTCACTGCGTCTAGTGCTCGCGTTCGGGAATTGCCACGTTCGAACACCTTCGTCACGTCGTTGAGTCGCAGTGCCACATCCGCACGGACGTGCTGATGTCCGCGTTCGACGTGCCGATGTCCATGGTCTGAAGGTGCGAGTGAGTTCATCGGCGCCTTTTCCTCAGGAAATCGGCGCTTTCTTCTTAGGAACCGGAGGAAGATGATGAAGGCGACGCCAATAGCGACGAAGCCAAAGACGATCGCGACCGCGCTGTGGCCAAGAAGATTCAGGACAACGTTGAGCCCCGCCGCCACTGCAAGCAGAATCCACAGAAGACGGTGAACGACAAGTCGGAGGGTGTTCTCAGCGTTCTGCTCAGGGTTCTCGTGGTGAGGAGGTATCTCGGATGATTCTTGCACAGGTACTCCGTCGGGTTGAGTATGACCACTACAACTCCGACACTATGAAGTATCGGAACTCCACCCCATCCCCTCAACTGCCCGATCGTGGTACAGCCAGCTACCCTCTTCCCGCGTCTGAGCATGTTTCTCTGACAGTAGTCAGCGCCGCCACATAGACTCTCCCCGAGGTGATGATGATGGCGGGAAGCCATGGCTGATCAGCCAACAGCGGGCCGCAGCAAAGCAATTCGGCGGTTGAAGTGGGCGATGAGAGCCTTCGGTCAACTGACCTGGGGCATGGGCACTGGTTTACTGGCTCTCATAACGTTTGTCCTTGGTATTGCGGTCGCCATATCAAGTCTCGTGGGAGTCGGAATACTCTTGATCCGTCCGTGGCTGGTGTTGTTACGCGCCGTAGCCGATCTGGAACGCTCAAGGCTGACCAATCAGGGTTACGAAGTCATATCACCGTATGAGCAATTGCCGCAGCGATTGAGAGACTGTCTCGAAGTCGTGCGAACCGATCAAACCACCCAACGTGATCTTATGTGGTTGCCTGTGCATGCCACCTGGGGGTTGATAGCGAGCTTCTTCGGCTTCCAAGCTGGCATCAATGTCCTCCGGGAAATCTCTTTTCCGCTGTGGTGGCACCTGCTGCCTGCCGACGAAGCGACAACGCTCAATGGCCTGATTCGGGTCAATGACTGGTCGGGAGCAGCATTCTCAGTTGCATTAGGGGTGGTGTGGCTGGCGGTGTTCTTATTCTTGAACCCGGCAATTGTCCAGGCCACTGCGGCACCGGGATTGAGACTACTCACAGCGCATCCAGATGTAGACCTCACCGCACGGATCGCTCAACTGACGACTACGCGAGCTGCCGCATTGGACGCACATGCGGTGGAGCTACGGCGCATAGAACGTGCGCTTCACGATGGTGCACAGAACCGTCTTGTGGGCGTGGCGATGCTGACCGGAGCCGCTCAGGAGGCTCTACGCAGGGATAGCGACTCTGCCGAAGCCATGATGGAGCAAGCACACGCTGCAGCCGAACAGGCTCTTGCCGAGCTGCGGTCAGTAGTTCGCGGCATCCTTCCCCCGATTCTCGAAGATCGGGGCCTTGCCGGAGCGCTGAACGCCCTAGCCAGCAGCTGCGCAGTCGAGTGCTCAGTGGACGTCGACGTGCCTGTACGGTGCCCAGCCAGTGTCGAGTCGACTGCCTACTTCGCTGCTGCTGAAGCACTGACCAATATTTCCAAGCACAGCGGTGCTTATCGAGCCACGCTGACGGTGCGACGATCGCAAGGCAGCCTGTTGGTCGTGGTAGACGATGACGGTCGTGGTGGCGCAAAGATGGATGCAGGCTCAGGGCTGGCCGGGATATCGCGAAGAGTCGCGGCCCACGACGGGAGAACCGAAATCCAGAGTCCAGTCGGCGGACCAACGAGGATCGAGGTGGAACTGCCGTGCGGGTTGTAATCGCGGAGGACGATGCTCTGTTGCGAGAAGGGCTTGCCCTGATTCTACGGTCGGAGGGCATGGAGGTAGTAGCCGCGGTGGAAGACGGCGAGCTATTCCTCACAGCGGTCGAAGAACATCACCCTGATGTGGCCGTGTTGGATGTGCGTATGCCTCCCACGCACACCGATGAAGGGATCCGCGCCGCAGTCGCCGCTCGCCGGTCTATCCCTGACCTGCCAGTTCTGGTCCTTTCCGCATACGTGGAGCAGGCCTTCGCCACCGATCTGCTCGGAGCGGGGGCACGTGGAATCGGATATATGCTCAAGGAACGAGTAGGTCGTGTATCAGCGTTCGTCTCTGCGCTCAGCAGAGTCGTGGACGGCGGCACCGTCATTGATCCGGAGGTCGTGAGCCAGTTATTCGCTCGCCAACAGGGAGCTGACCGACTGAAAACGCTGACTCCCAGGGAGCGCGATGTGCTGGCCGTGATGGCCGAAGGACTGGGGAACTCTGCGATCGCAGAACGTCTCTGCGTGACAGGCAACGCCGTGCACAAACACATCCGTTCCATCTTCGACAAACTCGACCTCCCGCCCGACCATGAATCCGACCGGCGAGTCGCAGCAGTCCTGCGGTACCTGGAAGGGACCTGAGCACAGTTCTTCACGGCTGGTAGCTCACGGAGTGCAATCGAACTTGCCGCTGCGGCGGTGAGTGAGTCGCCAGCATCTCTTCGCTCGCGGGTGGATATGCAGTCCATTGCCGATGTCGCACATGACCCGACTCATCACAGTGGTGGACCCGGGGAGAATCGAACTCCCGACCTTCTCGTTGCGAACGAGACGCGCTACCAACTGCGCCACGGGCCCGGACGATCAGAGCATACGCTTCTACCCCGCACGTTTCAACTCCAATGCAGCCGACTTCGCAGATCCAGGAACCGCTGAAACAGCGATCAACCAGCGAGCTGCAAACGAAGTGACATGACCCGGATGGCAGCCTCCCGTAGGCGCTCCTCCGACAACGTCCCGTTCTCGACAGCCTCGGCGATGCCGGCGGCCATGTCGCCGGCGGTCTCAGGAGTCGAGCCGGCGATCATCAGCACCATGTCGCTGCCCGCATCGATGGCTCGGACTGCGTTCTGGACCGGATCTTGGTATTCGTCATCGCCTGCGCTGAGCAGCATCCCCAAGTCGTCGGTGATGCAGACGCCCTCGAAGCCGAGCTCCGATCGCGCGATATCGTGCCAGCGCTCCGAGAGCGATGCCGGGGCATCATCCACTGAGCTAAAGACGAGATGCCCGAACATCAGCAGCTCGGCGCCCGCGTCGACCCCTGCGGCGAACGGCACGGCATCCGCTTCCCGCCACAGCTCGAGGCTCAGATCCGTGGAAGGCAGCTCGAAGTGCGAATCGCCAGGAGCTGCTCCGTGGCCGGGAAAGTGCTTGAGGGTCGAGAACACGACCCCCTGTTCGCCGGTAACCGCAGCCTGCACGTTCGCGGCGGACGAAGGAGGGTCGGCACCGAGCGCACGAGAAGCGATGAAGTCGGCACTGTCCGCAGGGACATCCGCGACGATGCCGAGATTGACGTTCGCTCCTGCATCCACGACGAGGTTCGCGCGATCTTCGAACGTGTTCTGCACATCTTCCGGGTCGGACCCCTGCAGCTGTCTGCCGCCGGGTAGATCGTCCCACGGCAGGCGCGACACGTCACCGCCCTCCTGATCGATTGCGATGAGAGGCGGCAAATCCTCGTCGACGATGAGCCCTTCGGTGAGCGCCTGCAGTTGCTCCTGGTCGCCTTCGACGTTCGACCCCATCAGAATGAAACCGCCCAGACCTGAACGCATGTAGTCGCCGACCTCTTCCGGATCGGTGCTGGGGATGTGTCCCATGACCACGCTTGCTGCTCGCTCTTCCGTCGTCATCGCATCGACAGCGATCTCTTCCGGACTGAATGTAGGTGTCGGTGTCATGGTCTGCGAATCGGTAGGGGACGGCGTGGGCTCCGGAGGAGTCTCGGATGAGCATCCCGTCACCGCAATGAGCATCACGAGAGCTGACCCTCGAAACTTGCGGCGCATGACCCGAGTCTAGTCAAGGAGGCGATGACGACGGGGCCCTCCAGAGCCGTCGAAGCAGCGGGGCGGATGCTGTGAGCAAGACCTGTTCCGCCACTCGCCGGACAAGGGCCAGCTGCATCTCAGCAGCGCAACCGAAAGCTTCGCAGGTGCGTTTCCAGGTCGGTGTTGAGGACCTCGGATTGTTCGCGTCTTCCACTTGTTTTATAAAAATATGTCTGTAATATTTAACGCATGAGGACAGCCAACCATGAAGAGCGTCGACAGCAGGTCGCCGCGGCACTGCTCCGTACCGTTGCCCAACGCGGACTGCGACAGACAGCGCTCGTGGACGTCGCGAATGAAGCCGGCGTGTCCGTCGGTCTCGTGCAGCGGTACTTCCGCACGAAGGACGATCTGCTGCGCTTCGGGGTGGGCTTCATGTACGAACGGGTCGAGCAACGATTGCACAACGTCGCGATCGTTCCGCCACTACGGGAGCTGCTCTACGAACTACTCCAGACGTTCCTTCCGACGGATGAAGACCGCAGCGACGAGCTCGTGCTGTGGCTCGAGTTCCTGCCGGCGGCGCGGAACGATCAGGAGATGTCGAAGATGCACCGCGACGCGACGGCCGGCTTGATCGACGCTGTCGTCGAGGTGCTATCAGGGGCGCAGCGCGCAGGTGAAGTTCCGCAGTCGGTGGATGTGCGGGCCGAAGCGCTGAGCCTCACTGCCTTGTGCGACGGGCTCTCCCTGCACCTGCTGGCGACGGAGTCGATCTACGACGTGCAGGCCGTGCAGCGGGCTCTGTCCGCCGCGATCGACCGGCTTTTCACGGACGACAACGCGTGACTCCCATACTCGCGGCGGGACTGGTCGGACTCGCGCTGATCGACAGCACCAGCGTCGGCACGCTGTTCATCCCGGTCTGGCTGCTCCTCGCGTCCGGAAGAGTACGTGCCGGCCGGTTCGCCGTCTATCTGGGCACGATCGTCGTGTTCTATTTCGCGGTCGGCATAGTGATCGCACTCGGCGCGGATGTAGCTTTCTCGCAACTCGCCGAACTGCTCGCGGACGACAACGACAGCCCTGCCATCCGGATTACGCAGATCGTCATCGGTGTTTCCTTGTTCGCCTGGGGATGGTGGCTCGGCTCGAAGAAACGTCGGGAGCGCAAGCGGGAATCCGGGCGTCTTATGCAATGGCGTGAACGCGCCATGACCGGCGCCGGGAGCTCTGCGGCACTCATGACTCTCGCAATTCTTGCAGCGGTCATCGAACTTGCCTCCATGCTGCCCTACCTCGCTGCGATCGGCTTGATGACGGCAGCTGACATCGGTTGGATCGGCACCGGCCTGACGCTTGCCGCTTACTGTCTGCTCATGGTGCTGCCCGCAGTCGTGTTGATCGTGCTGAGGATCCTCGCACACGACCGCGTGGAGCCGGTGCTGCGGCGAATCAACGACTGGATTGCGAAGCACTCTGACACCCTGTTGAGCAGTGCTCTGTGCGGCATCGGAATCTACCTCGTTTTGAACGCGCTGGCCGTCCTCTTCCTCGTGTGAACTCGAGAGGAGCAGGCCGTGTAGCCCGAGCGATCTGCGTAGGTCGCGGAACGCTCGGGCTCAACGGGAGTTCGTCAGCTCGTGAGCGAACGCAGCCTCCGAAGCGCAACCGAAAGCGTCGCAAGCCCCGTTTCCGGGTCGGTGTTGAGGGCATCGAGCGCCTCGCCGAGTGCCCGTTGCCCAGCAGTGCCAACCTGTTCGATCCAAGCGTCGACACGCTCTTCCGGCACGCCGGCATCGGTCTGCTCCAAGACCGTTGACGTCAGCTCGATCATGACCTCGTAGAGGTCGTCGCGCATTGCGGCGCGAGCCTTGGATGCCCAGCGGTTGTCCTGCGGCAACGCGGTGACGCGAGCGAGCATGTCGTCGAAGTGGACGCGATCGGAGAGCGTGTAGAACAACTCTGCCGCCTCATCCAAGTCCCATCCGTGCACTCTCGAACGCTCGATGATGTCCAGCAGAGGCAACGTTTCGATAATGCCAGCGCCACGCAGCGCAAGCTCGGTCGGCACGTTCGCATCTTCGAACCGGCGAACTCGCTCGTCGAAGCGCTCCTTTTCTCCGCCGCGCTGCAGGTCGCCCATGCGGCCGGCGAACCGCTGCACCGCGTCGCTGAATCGTTCGATCTCCTCGCCGATGTCGACGCCATCCGCGCGATGGTGCACGAACCACCTCGTTGCTCGATCCAACAGCCGCCTGAACGTCAAGTACAGGTCGGTTTGCACTTCGGTCGCGACCAGGTTGTCCGTCGCCTCGACCGAGACAACGAAACTGCCCAGGTCGAAGATTTCGCGCACCGCCACGTACGCCCTCGCGATCTGCTCGCTGCTTGCGCCCGTCTCATCGGCGGTGCGGTGAGCGAACGTGATACCGCCACGGTTCACCATCGAGTTCACAACGGAGTTGATGATGATCTCGCCACGGAGCGGATGCTCGGCAAGGTCGCCGTCGTACTGCTCTCTGATCGGGGCGGGGAAGTACTCCGACAGGGTGTTCGTGAACCAGGCGTCCTCCGCGAGCCCGCTGACGGCAAGGTCGGCTTTCAACGCGAGTTTGGCGTACGCAACCAAAACGGCGAACTCCGGCCGCGTGAGTCCACGCTGCTCCCTGATGCGCTTCTTGATCTCGGCCCTGCTGGGCAGGAACTCGAGATCTCGATCGAGTTCGTCGCGTTCTTCGAGCCACTCGATCAGACGCGAATGGGACGGCAGCATTTCCGTCGCGTTTGTTCGCGAGTTGCCCAGCAGCACATTCTGCTCGTAGTTGTCGCGCAGCACCTGCACGGCAACTTCGTCTGTCATCGAACGCAGCAGCGCATTGCGAGCCTCGCGGTCGAGCTCTCCCGCGCGCTCGATGGCGCCCAGCAGGATCTTGATGTTCACTTCGCGGTCGGAGGTACCGACACCGGCGGAGTTGTCGATGGCATCAGTGTTGATGCGCACGCCGGCCAGGGCGGCTTCGATGCGGCCGCGCTGGCTCACGCCGAGGTTTCCTCCCTCGCCGACCACCTTCAGGCGCAACTCGTTACCGTTGACGCGTATCGCATCATTGCCGCGGTCGCCGATTTCGGCGTGGGACTCTTCCGTCGCTTTGATGTAGGTGCCGATGGCGCCGTTCCAGAGGAGATCCACGGGTGCGAGCAGCATCGCGCGTTTGAGTTCGAGCGGCGTCATCTTCTTGACATCGGCATCCAGCCCGAACGCTTCGCGCATCTGCTCCGTTATGTCGATCGACTTCATAGTGAGCGGGAAGACGCCACCTCCCGGCGACATGACGCTGCGGTCGAAGTCGTCCCACGACGAGCCGGGGAGTTCGAACAGACGCTTACGTTCGACGAACGTGGCCGCCGCATCCGGAGTCGGATCCACGAAGATGTGCCTGTGGTCGAAGGCGGCGACGAGACGGATGTGCTCCGATCGGAGCATACCGTTGCCGAACACGTCGCCAGACATGTCGCCGACACCCACCGCCGTGAAGTCCTCGGTTTGCGTGTCGTGCCCCATCTCGCGGAAGTGCCGCTTCACGGACTCCCACGCGCCCCGGGCGGTGATGCCCATGCCCTTGTGGTCGTAGCCTGCCGAGCCGCCGGACGCGAAAGCGTCTGCGAGCCAGAAACCGTAGTCCTCCGAGATGCCGTTCGCGATGTCGGAGAAGGAAGCGGTTCCCTTGTCTGCCGCGACCACGAGGTACGAGTCGTCGGCGTCGTGACGAACGACGTCGCTCGGTGGCACGATGTCGTTGCCGTCACGGTTATCGGTCACATCGAGGAGCCCGCGGATGAACGTGCGGTACGCGGACTTGCCGCCTTCGATCCAGGCCTCGCGGTCGGATGGCGACGGCAGTCGTTTCGCGACGAAACCGCCCTTGGAGCCCGTCGGTACGATGACGGCGTTCTTCACCATCTGCGCCTTCACGAGCCCCAGTACTTCGGTGCGGAAGTCTTCTCGACGATCGCTCCAGCGCAGACCGCCGCGGGCGACCTTGCCGAACCGGAGGTGGACCCCCTCGACTTCAGGCGAGTACACCCAGATCTCCGCCATCGGGTGCGGCTTGGGCAGCCCGGGAACGGCGGCGCAGTTGATCTTCATCGAGACCCAGTGCTTCGGCGAACCGTCGGCGGAGGGCTGGTAGAAGTTGGTGCGCCAAGTCGCGGCGATCACGTCGTTGATGGACCGCAGGATGCGGTCGTGATCGAGGCTCGTGACCTCGTCGAGCGCCGTCAGCAGCTCCTCCTGCGCGGACGCTATCTGCTGATCGCGGTCACCATCGATCGACGGATCGAACCGCAGCTCGAACAGCCGCACGAGATTCGCAGAGAGCTGCGGGTTCGCCGTGAGCGCCTGCTCGATGTACTCGACGGAGAATGCGGAGCCGATCTGACGCAGGTACATCGTGAGCGTGCGAAGGATGACGATGCGTCGCCAATCGAGCCCCGCGAGCAGCACGAGCGTATTCAGGCGATCGCTCTCGGCATCGGCCGTCCATGCGGCCGAGAACGCTTCTTCGAAGATGCGGCCCCACTTCGCGTCACTCCAGCGTTCCGAGTCGGGTGCCGTCAGGCCGTAGTCGGAGAGGTAGCGGATGCCGCCGTCCGCCAGCGTGATCGTGTACGGGTGCTCGTCGACGACGTCGACACCGAGATCGGTGAGGATGGGCAGCACCCGTGTCAGCGGGTACTGGAAGTGCGATGCGAGCGTGAACGCCCGTTTGCCGGGATCGTTCTCGCGCGGTTCGTAGAGACGTACCGCGAACTCGTTGTCGACGAGACTCTCGAGCAGCTGTATGTCGCCGAGTACTTCCTCGGGCTTGACCGCTTCCTTGTACGCGGCCGGGAACGCCGTGCTGTACCGACTCAGCAGCCGCGCGGCGACCTCCTCGCCCTCCGAGTGGTGCAGCGCATCCACGAGGCCTTCGTCCCAGCCGCGGATCGCTTCGTCGAGTTGCGTCTGCAGCGCCGACTCGTCGACATCGGGAACGGAAGCTCCCCGTGGCACGCGTACGACGAAGTGCAGCTGCGCGAGGGGCGAGTCGCCGACCCGTGTCGCATGATCGACGTACTCGGCGCCGAACACCGAGCGGAGCAGCGCCTCGATGCGGAGCCTCACGGTCGTGTTGTACCGGTCGCGGGGGAGGAAAACGAGTGCCGAAACAAAGCGCCCGAATTCGTCTCGGCGCAGGAAGGTACGCGCGCGTCGCCGTTCACGCAGGCGGCTCACCTCGGTTGCTACTTCGAGGAGATGCTCGGGGCTGTCCTGGAAGAGCTCGTCACGCGGGTACTGTTCGAGAATCTGCAGCAGGTCTTTGCCGGAGTGCGAATTCGGTGCGTGCCCGGATGCTTCGAGTACGGCCCGCACCTTCGATGACACGATAGGGAGGGTCGTGACGGAAGACGCGTACGCCGTCGATGTGAACATTCCGAGGAAGCGACGTTCGCCAGTGACATTGCCGTCGCTGTCGAACGAACGGAGGCCGATGTAGTCGAGGTACACGTCGCGGTGGACGGTAGCCCTCGAGTTGGCCTTCGTCACGGTGAGCAGGCGAGGCTCGCGTGCGGTTTTCTGTGCTTCGGGTCGGAGTCGGGCAATTGCGGTCGTCGGTTTGCGCAGAATGCCGAGGCCGGTGTGCGGCAGTGATCGCAGTACCTCTTCGCCGTTCTCATCCGTTTCGAGGGCGTGTTCGCGGTAGCCGAGGAACGTGAAGTTGTTGTCGGCGAGCCAGTTGAGAAATTCGACGGTCGGGGCGACGGAGTCCGGGTCCGCGGTTTTCGGCGGTGCCGTGCGCAGATCGGTCACGATATCGAGGCACGCGCGTCGCATGGCCTGCCAATCGTCGACGGCCAGATGCACATCCGTCAGCACGTCCTGGAGTCGCTGTTCGAGCTCGCTGCGACCCTCTTCCGTGGTAACCCGGTCGATCTCGAGATGGATCCAGGACTCCAGGTCGCCACCGCGAGCATCGATCTCGATGAGCGAGCCGTCGTCTTCTCTGCGAACCGAGACGACGGGGTGCATGAGCAGATGAACCGACAAGCCCTGTCTGGCAATTGCAGCGGTGACGGAGTCGACGAGGAACGGCGAGTCTGTCGTGCAGATGTTCACGATCGTCCGACGGGATGTCCAGCCGTCTTCCCGCAGCGTCGGCGTGAAAACGGACACGAGGGTTTCCAATGGTTCGCGAACCTCGGTGAGCCGCAGCATCGACTGCGCGGCGCCGAGGACGTCGCGTGGCTCTCGACCTTCGAGGTCGACGAGATCCAGTTGGCCAACGAATCGCTCCAACATCGGGCGATGTTTCGGATCGACCGATCGCAGCTCCTCGTCATCGAAGAACTGCATGTTGCTGCCACTCATAAACGACTCCGTTCAATCTCGTGTTCGTATATACGATTCAATCGCATTTTGCGCGCGCGTAAGTGTCTCGGCGAGCCGAATGCGTTGCATGATGCGGGTGATACATCGATTACATCACTTGTGCCGAGCCGGGGCCTCAACAGAGCCGCAGAAGAACCCCGATTCTTCTCTCCGCGGTTCGCGAGTAGTGCGCGCAGTCATGCACACAGTTGTTCGTGCTCCTCAGCCGGATGCGCCGCCCTGCAGATGCGCGCCGTTGCCGACTCCGTATGCTTCTCGCAGCCAGGAGAGAAAATCGTCGTCGAGGTCGGCTGCGCTCTCGAGCCGATACTGGTGCACGAAGAGATTGTGCTGATACGGGGAAATCCGGCGGATCCGCTTGTCATCCGTTCCCAGCGAGCGCATGATGTCGAAGTAGCCGTCGACTCCGGTCTTCGTCGGCCGTGCTCCGAAGAACCCGCGACGGGAGCCTTTGAATGTCACGGTCGTCTTCGAAACCGAAACCCGCACATCCCCGCGGCGCAGTACCTCCTGCTCGATCTGGCGAAACAGCGCGATCGACGCCGCTGGTTTGTTGTCGAGGTGGTCCTCTACCGTCCAGTGCCTGTCGTTCATGCGGTCAGACTGCCACGAACCTACGACACGGCATCCGCTTGCGTCCGGGAACGCACGGGTATTGGATACGAGGGCGGAAACCCCCGGAAGGAACCCCATGGGATTCGAAGACTTTGAACTGCTGGCTATCGCGGTGGTGCTGGTGATCGTCGCAGTTTCGTACTTCGTGGGCAAACTGGGTGTTGCAGCGCCGATTCTGCTCGTGGTCTTCGGCATCGGCCTGAGCCTGATTCCCGGTATGCCGCCCATTGCGTCTGAGCCGGAGCTGATTCTGACGGTCGTGCTGCCGCCGCTGCTGTATTCGGCCGCGGTGAACATGCCGGTCGTCGATTTCCGTCGGGATTTCGGCACGATAGGGGCCTTATCGGTTGTGCTCGTCCTGATTTCCGCCTTCGGAATCGGGCTGTTGCTGTGGTTGATCTTCCCCGACCTTCATCTCGCTGCCGCAATCGCCGTCGGAGCGGTCGTGAGCCCTCCCGATGCCGTGGCGGCGACAGCCAAGCAGGTGATCGATAACCCGGAGCTGCGACGCCGGGACGGTACGCGATTCGACGACGACGTCATCGACCAGGTGCGCAACATGCGTGCACGATATGCCGACCGTGACGGCTCGGATGCGCGTAGCTCGACAATGCGGCAGTTGCGCGAGTTGGAAGCGCTCGTGCTGGAAGCGGAGCAGGATGCGCTTCGCGAAGCTCGGTCTGCCGGCACGTTCAGCTCGCATGCGATCGAACGAGCTCAGCGCCGTATCGACAGCGGCGCGATGCGGCTCGAGCACAACTGAGTCGAGGTGGCGTTAGCGCGATAGCCACCAGATGAAGGATGGATTGTGCGCCGCGGGAGGCGGCTCAGTGGCGAAGTCCCGCAGCGCTCGTGCAAGACGGTTCAGCCCGGTGCGAGTGCGCGGAAACCTGCTGTGATGGCAATATACAACGCCGGTGTGATCCTGAATCGAGGCGATCGCGATCGAGAACGTGGTGACGTCTTCTGTGACGACGACGCGATCCTCCGCAGCCGCGGTTCGCAGAACCGCCGTATCGTCACTGCCTCGCAGATCTTCGCGTACCACGACGGCTTCTGCATCGATACCCGATTTCGTCAGCTCCTCCGCAAGCCACCCGGGATAGTGTTCATCAAGAAGCAACCGGAGCGGTCGGGCCCTCTCCACGATCAGCCTTGCTGCAGTGCTTGGAGGCGTTCCCAAGCCGCTAGCGCATCGTCCTGCGCGGCGCGATGACGCTCGAGGATGCCGTCGATCTCGTCTCGGTAATCTGCCCAGTAAGCCAGGCTCGCTGTAACTGCCGAGGGCGGTAGTCCCAGTGCGTCTGCAACCGTTTCGACATTCCGCAGGGCGTCCGGGTGAGACTGCCATGCCGCCGCGATAGTCCACACCTGCGGTCCGTCGGTCAGGGTTGCGCGACGTTCGCCCGTCTCGATCGTCATGAAGCGGACGCGTGGATGCGCCTGTGCAGCAAGCCATTCGGACACCGCGGTATTGACAACCCTGGACTTCGGCTGCCCGGTTCGATGCGCGAACTGCTCGAGTGAGCCTCGCACGCGCTCACCGAAGCGAATGTTCATGGGCGACGACATGGCTACAGTGTAGTGCACCGTAGTATTGACGAGCCGAATTCTTGCTGCGGCGGTCGGAGGGATACCGTGGCCCCGCCAAGGGTCAGCTCGTGACACATACGTTCTCTGCGGGCCGATCGGAGCCTCAGAAACCTTCGTGGTCGTACCTGAGGGACGGTGATGGTGACCTGCGCCGGCGCCGGTTCAGTCCCTCTAGGCAAAAGGCGGTCCGGAGCATGCCGCATCCCGTGTGTGAACGACTTGTGCCGAGCTGAGAGTCATACTGGGTAAGGTGTCGACACGTATTCCGGCGTCGGCAAGGTAAAGGAGGCGTCTTCTGGCACAGCAGGGCAGGGTTACGATCAAGGATGTGGCGCTGAAAGCCGGCGTCAGCACCATGACCGTTTCGCGTGCGCTGCACGACAACGGCAACGTTACGGAAGAAACCAAAGAGCGCGTGTTGGCGGCCGTCAGGGAGCTCGGATACAGCCGTAACGAGAACGCTCGCAGCCTTCGCCCCGGGCACTCCAGCAACCTCATCGGCGTTACCGTCACCGACATTTCGAATCCGTACTACGGCGAATTCGTCATCGGCGTGGAAGAAGTCCTCGCGCAGCACGGTAAGCGGGTGATTCTGGGTAATACCTCCGAGAGTCAGGAGCGTGAGGAGCAGCTGCTCGCCGATTTCGCCGGGCGGCAGGTGGACGGCGCGATAGTCGTACCTGCGGCCGGAACGGAGCATACGCACCTGCGTTCGATGGCGGATCGGGGAATGCGTGTTGTGCTCGCATCCCGGTCGATCGACGGTCTCGACGTCTCCTCCGTCGTGCTGGCCGACTTTCAGGGAGCGTACGACGCAACCGTCGAATTGATCAGATCTGGGCACGAGCGCATCGGTTTCGTCGGCTGGGCGGAGGGAATCTACACCGCGGTGAAACGCTACGCGGGCTTTGCGCAGGCGATGAGCGATCACGGAATTCCAGTCGAGGAGCGCTATGTCATCGACAGAGTCCAGGGTGTGGAGGAAGTGGAGAAGACAATCCAGGGTCTCTTCGAACAGCCGAAGTCGCCCACTGCGTTCTTCTCAGCGAACAACCGCCACCACATGGGGGTGTTCCGTGCCGCACTGCAGCGACGTCACGAGCTGCCCGACAACTTTGCGATGGTGTCGTTCGACGACTTCGAACTGTCAAGCCTCTCGCCCTTTCCAGTGATCATCGTCAGTCACGACCCTCGTGAAATGGGGCGGACGGCGGCCGAGATGCTCTTGGAATCTGGCCGTGAGGAGCAGCGCGTGCTTCCGGTCCACATCCGCAGGTCCGTTCGTCGGGTCTGAAAAGAGGCCCTTGCATCACGCTGTCACCTTCGTTATGTTAACGATAACAATCTGACGAATGCGGACTCGAATTCTCGAGTGAACCGCGAAACGCGATGAGGCGAGGAGGTCCCGGGAGATATGGCGCAGACGGATCGAGACGACAGGGAAGTGCGTGAGCAGCGTGCCTTGTGGAAGACAAGAACGGGCCACCTGCCGAAGAACTATGTGACGCATCCCGTCGTGGAGGCACCGGAAGGCATCTCGTTTCTGGATCACGAGGCACTGTTGCGCAAGATCGAGCTGCTGGCGAAGGAACGCTCGACAGCGGTGCTCGCTATCGACACGTATCCGGGGGCGGACGTCGAGGACATCATTCGCGCGATCTCCGCTCACGATCCGAATGCGGACATCGTGCGGCTCGAGGACGTCGCTGCGCTGCCGTCGCATGACCTCGAAGCTCTGCTCGCACCCTTCCTCACGGACGATCGAGTGTTCGGCAGGATGAACGACTTGGAAATCACCGATCTCTATGAGGGGGATGAAGTCGTCCGACTCCGTCGCGATCTCGAGCACCGTCGTGACAGAACGGTCGTCATCGGCTGGGGCGCGACGCTCGTGGCTCCCCAGCCGGCGGTGAAGGTTCTCGTGGACGTGGCTCGCTGGGAGATCCAGCACCGTCAGCGCGCGGGCCAGCCGAACTGGATGGCGCACAATCCCGAAGAAGAATCGCTACGGAAGTACAAGCGGTCGTTCTTCATCGAGTGGCGTGTCGCCGACCGGCACAAGCTGGATCGCTTCGATGAGTTCGACTTCGTTATCGACGGGAACCGATCGATCGATTCGACCTTCGCCGTATCGGGGGCAGACGCTCGATCGCTGCTTCGGGAGACGGCCAGACGACCCTTCCGCGTGAAGCCTTTCTTCGACCCCGGAGTTTGGGGCGGTTACTGGATGGAGCACGTCGTTGGTCTGGAACCGCAAGACAAGCCTTACGCGTGGTGCTTCGATTGCGTGCCGGAGGAGAATTCGCTGCTCTTTTCGGATGCCGCGGGGAAGACGCTCGAGCTGCCGGCAATCGACGTTGTGCTGATGGAGTCAGAAAATCTGCTCGGGGAAGCGATCGTACGCCGCTTCGGTCGTGAGTTCCCCATTCGCTTCGATCTGCTCGATACGATGGGGGGCCAGAATCTATCGTTGCAGGTGCATCCGATGCTCGAGTACATCCGGGAGCACTTCGGTATGAACTACACGCAGGACGAGAGCTACTACCTGCTTGATGCCGCACCCGGTGCCGTCACCTATCTGGGCCTGCGCGACGATATCGATCCACCCGCGATGCTCAGCGCGCTCGAGCGGTCGCAGGCGACCGGAGAGTCGTTCGACGCCGACGATTACGTGAACGTATGGCCGACGAAAGCCCATGACCATTTCCTGATCCCGGCCGGGACGGTGCACTGCTCCGGCGGAGGGACCGTGGTTCTCGAGGTCTCGGCGACGCCGAATCTCTTCACGTTCAAGCTGTGGGACTGGGGCCGGATGGGGCTTGACGGTCGACCACGCCCCATTCACCTGGAGCACGGCCGTGAGAATATTCAATGGGACCGTACGACGGAGTGGACACGCGATCATCTCGTCAACGACATTCGCACCGTCGCCGATGCCGAAGAACACACCGAGGAGATCACGGGGTTGCACGAACAGGAGTTCATCCAGACCCGCAGGCATTGGTTCTCCGAACCAATCACACTCCGAACGGGTGGCACTGTGCGCGTTCACAATCTCGTTTCGGGGGCAGCAGCGGTAATCTCGAGTCCTGCCGGGGCCTTCGAGCCCTACGAGGTTCACTTCGCCGAGACCTTCATCGTGCCCGCCGCTGTCGATGAGTACACCGTCAGCCCGATCGGAGCCCCTACCGGAACACCGCGTCACGGGCTTCTGGTCGCATCCGTTCGAGGTGCTTCGAACATCCCGGAGGACACCGAGCAGGATGACAGAGCCGCCATCGCGAAGGGAGACCGTGCATGAGCATCGCGCACGCCATTCATCACACGCACTGGGACAACATCTGGTACTTCACCTTCGAGGACGCGGAGATCGTCTTCGACTATAACTTCCGACAGCTGCTGCGCTATTTCGAGGAGGGGCGCGTTCAAGACTTCCACCTCGACGGGCAGACGGCGGCGCTCGACGTGTTCCTGCGCGACCATCCCGAGCTCGAACCACGCGTACGGGAGCTCGTGACGGACGGGAATCTCACGGTCGGCCCCTTCGAAAGCCAGCTCGATTGCTTCATCTCGAGCGGAGAGTCGGTCATCAACAACCTGCGCCTGGGGCACAAACTGGCGCAGCGCCTCGGCAAGGTCTCGGACGTCGCCTACCTGCCCGACCCGTTCGGTCACTCGATCGACTTCCCGAAGATCTTCAATCAGTTCGGCATCCGCGACTTCGTCGTCACACGCGGCGTCGGCGGGCCCTACGGGCTGCGCAACGAATTCCGCTGGCGCAGCGACGACGGCAGTGAGCTGCTCGTGCACACGCTGCTCGCGGGTTACGGGTACGGCACCTATGCGTTCAGAGAGGGCACGCTCTTCAGCGATCGCGCAGAGGACTACAACAAGCTCAGCGTCGACGGGCTCATCGAACGTCTTCTCGAGAACTCCGCGCTGCCGGGGGAGTTCGTCTTCCCACTCGGCTTCGACCAGAACCCCGCGATCCCGGACCTGCCGGAGCGCGTGTCGGAATACAACGCGGACGACAACGATGTCGAGTTCCGCCTGACCACCTGGCGGGCGTTCATGGATCGAGTCCGTCGGCGATACGACGAACTGCAGGTGTTCGAGGAGGAGTTGTACTCGACGCAGTACCACCGCATGCACCGGTCCATCTTCTCCGCGAGGCCCGATATCAAAGCGGCACAGGATTTCGCCGAGCGAGAGCTGGCGCTGCGGACACAGCCGATCATGGCGCTTGCCGACCTCGTCGGCATCCCGTTCGAGCCGGCACTGCTCGACCGCCTTTGGACGAGCCTCACGCGAACGCAGACGCACTCGTCGGCCACGATGGACGACCCGAGTAACGCGCAGATCGCGCAGCGCGCCGGCGATGTCGCGCACGCCGCGCAGAGCCTCACGCTCTACCTGATGCGAAAGCTGGCCACGAATATCCCCGACCTTCCGCACGGCTCGGTGCTCGTTGCGAACACCCTGCCGTGGAAGAGGGCACTCACGGTCGAGGCCGACATCTTCACGCGAGCCGAGTCCTTCACGCTGGTGCAGGATTCCGAACCGATTCCCTATGACGTCATCGAGCGCAACCCCGAGTCGAACGCGGTCATGCGAGCGCGGCCCGAGGACCGCGACCCGGAGGGGGAGTACTGGCGCACAACCGTCAGATTCCAGCTACCGGCAGAACCGCTCTCGTTGCAATCGGTGTACGTCGAGGAGTCGCCGGGCTCTGCGCGCACGGTCGAACGGGATGACCGCCTCGTCATCGAGAACGGGCACTTGCGTCTCGCCTTCGACGGCAACGGTTTCACGTTGCAGAGCATCGCGGACGGTCGTACGAACGCCGACTTCCTCACCCTCGAAGATTCCGGTGACGAAGGCGACAACTACGACTACTCGTACCCGGATCGGGACCGGCGCCTCGTCTTCGACTGGAGTCAGGCGCAGATCGTCGCCGAACGCGCCGGCGCATTCCAGCGACTTCGTGTAACCGGCGAGTTCGCTCTTCCCCGCGACCTCGAGGAACGTGCCGGAACGGCCACGAGCGGCAGCGTCGACGTTGCTCTCACCCTCGAATTGAGAGTGGGGGATCCGTTGCTGCGAATCCACGGCGGCCTCACGAACCGAGCCGACAATCACCGCGTGCGCATGGTGTTCGCGACGAATGACGAGCACGAGTACTCCGTCGCGGGCACGCAATTCAGCACAGTGCAGCGGCGTGTGGACCCGGCTGAGCGGCAGACATGGCGAGAAGAGGGATGGTTCGAGGAGCCGAGCCCGCAGTACCCGCTGCTGAACCACGTTTCGCTCAAGGGTGCTTCGACCCTGACCTGCTACACGCGCAGCGCCAAGGAGTACGAAGTCGTCGGTGACAGCTTCGAAGACCTAGCCGTGGTCGTCTTGCGCGCGGTCGGCCATATGGGTCTGCCTGACTTGAACCGCCGACCCGGCAGGCCGAGCGGGCTCGACTTCAAAGTGCTCGAATCGCCCGACAGTCAGTTGCACGGGCGCACGATTCCGGTCGATCTGGCCATCGGCCTGACGCCGGAGTTCGATGCGAACGCGATCTTCGCCCGCTATGCCGAGTTCGCCGCGGATCCCGTCGTGCACACGCACCAGCGGTTCGACAAAGCGGCGCACCCGATCATGTACTTCCCGGTCAACACGGAGGACATCGCCGTGCCTGCAGCGTTCAGCGCGGGCGGCTTCGACGAGCCCGTCCCGTACTCGACGCTGACAATGGGCGGAGACGAGGATGCGCTGCAGCTCCGGGTCTTCAACGCGAACGACCAGCCTGCGCAGCGGCAATGGAACTGGACACACGAAATCGAGACCGTGAACGCCGTCACGCTCGCCGGGGAAACGGTCGACGAACATCTGAAGCAGTTGACACTACAACCTGGCCAACTGACAACACTGAGTCTCCAAAGGAGGAGTACACCATGGCGAACATCATCGGAGTGAGCTCGTGCCCCGCCGGCATTGCGCACACCTACATGGCGGCGGAATCGATAGAGAAAGCCGGTAGACGGCTCGGCCATACCGTGAAGATGGAAACGCAGGGGGCAGCCGGCTCCGAGAACACTCTCTCGAACAAAGACATCGAGAACGCCGATGTCGTGGTCATCGCGGCCGATATCACCGTCGATGAGGAGAGGTTCGAGGGGATGCGCATCGTCCGCGTCTCGGTCGGCGAGGCGATTCGCGGCGCCGAGCAAGTGATCGAGAAGGCGGTCGCGTGATGAAGGAACGGCTCCGCTCGTCCTACAAGCACTTGATGACGGGAGTCTCGTACTTCCTGCCGTTCGTCGTCGCAGGTGGTGTGCTGCTCTCGTTCGCGTTCCTCTTCGACGCCGCGAACAGCGGCGGTGAGGACTTCGGCGCCGGTAATCCGGTGTCGGCTTGGCTGCTGACCATCGGCGGCTACGCGTTCGATTTCATGCTCCCGATCCTCGCGGGCTTCATCGCATACTCGATGGCGGACCGGCCGGGCATACTGCCAGGCATGATGGCAGGCCTGCTGGCGCGGGAGGAGGAAGCGGGCTTCATCGGGGCGATCATCGGTGCCGTTGCTGCGGGATTCCTCGTTCGGCTGCTCAAATGGGTCTCGAAAAACTGGTCCAGGTCGCTGAGCGGTGTCAAGAACATCGTGCTGTTCCCCGTCGTCGGCACACTGCTGGCCGCTGCGGCCATGATTCCGTTGAATCTGGTCATCGGGCCCTTCAACGCCTGGATGAACGGATTGCTCGAGGGGTTGAGCGGGGCGAGCCTCGTACTGATCGGCGCTGTCATCGGGGGTATGCTCGCGGCCGATATGGGCGGCCCGATCAACAAGACCGCCTACCTGTTCGCGGTTGCCAGCTTGACAGCCACCGACGGGTCGGCGACCGCGACCGTCATCATGGGCACCGCTGCCGTGAGCGGCATGTCCATCAGCACGATCTGCGCCGTCGCCTCGACGATCTACCGCCGTCGCTTCTCCCAGGACCTTCGTGATGCGGGAAAGGCGGCATACGTCATGGGCGCCAGCTATATCGCAGAGGGTGCGATTCCTTTCGTGATCGCCAAACCGAGGGCGGTGCTGCCGTCGATCATCGTCGGCGCAGCGACTGCGGGCGCGCTCGCGGGTGCTTTCGGCATCACGATGTCCGCGCCGATCGGCGGCGTGTTCACGATGCCGCTCGCCAGCAATATTCCGCTGTACCTGTTGAGCTTCGTCATCGGCGTCGCGGTAGGCGTTGTTCTGTTGGGCATCCTGCTGCGTCTCACTGAAGGGTCGGTCGTCGCGAAGGAAGAAGCTGAGCGTGAGAGCGCGATCAGCGCGACGACTTCGGAAGGTGGAAACTCGTGACAGAAGCTCGCGATGGCATGACCGAAGAGGGTCTTGTGGCGCTGCGCCGTGATCTTTCGAGCAAAGAGGAGGCTCTGGAATTACTTGCGCGGATGTTCACCGAGGCGGGTCGTGCAGTCGACAGTGAACGCATCCTTGTCGGTCTGCGCGCTCGCGAGGAGGAAGTCTCTACCGCGATGGGATTCGGCTTCGCGATTCCACACACGAAAAGCGCTGCGGCGAGCCAGGCGAGTGTCGCCTATCTCTCGTTGAATCAAGCGATTCAATGGTCCGACGAACCAGTCAGACAGGTGCTGTCCATTATCGTTCCCGAGGATGGTGCCGACACGCACCTGAGAATTCTTGCGGAGCTTGCCCGTAGGCTCGTCGACGAGGAATTCCGTGACCGATTGAACTCCGCGGAGACGAGCGCGGAAGTCGTCGAACTGCTCGGTTCCTGACGGAGCCCCGAGCGCCCGGGATTATCCGGGCGTTCTCCGTTGTCATACTCTGCAGAGCCTGACGCACACGGCGTCGAAGCATCGTAAGGAGCGGGCATGGCCGAACAGGGCGAACAGCAGATCACGATCGACCTCTGGACGGACGTCGTGTGCCCTTGGTGTTACGTCGGCGAGGGAAGACTGGAAGAGGCGATTCGCGCTGAAGAGCTCGAAGACCGAGTGCGCATCCGCGTGCACTCCTTCGAGCTGGATCCGAACGCTCCCGCATACTCAGCGGCCGACGCGCACACCAACATCGAGCACCTTCGCGCCAAATTCAGTAAGGGCGAGGAAGATGTTCGGGCCATGGAGCAGCACATCGCGGGCCTCGCGAGCGAGATTGGGCGCGAGTACGCGGTCGAGCGGCCGGTCGCGAACACCCGTGCGATCCACCGTGTTGCGCAGTCGCTGCGTGAGCGGGGTGCGACGGAAGACTTCTTCTTCGCACTGCAACGCGACTACTTCACGGGAGCTGTGAACCCGTTCGAGGAGGACGCGATCCTGGCTGCCGCCGAGCGTGCAGGACTCGACCGGGCATCCGCCGCGGAGATCCTTCGCGATGCAGACAGGCATGATGACGACGTCGACAGCGACGTGATGCGAGCGCAGGCCATGGGTGCCTCCGGCGTTCCGTTCACGGTCTTCAACAACAAGTACGCGGCTCCCGGCGCACTGCCGGTCGACACGTACCGGCAGGCGTTGCGGCAACTCGTCGCTGAGCTCGATGCTCCTGAAACGAACGAGAGCGAGGCATGAGCGTGGACGCCGGCGAGAAGAACGCGACTACTCGCGCCGCAACACTCGAAGGGGCGGGACAGGACGGAGGGATGCCCGCAACAGCGAACGCGCAGAGCAGCGAGTCGAGCGGGCTGCAGTCGATGACGAACCTGCTCGGCGAAGGCGCCGACGGTGTCAGCTGCTCCGTCGACGGCACCTGCGATTAGCTTCGCGCAATACGCGGTATCCGGCCACGGATGTACACGGTCGTGCGAACCCGATACGATTGCGGCGTCGAAACGGAGGTGCGATGTTCGAACGTAAAACCGACCTGGAATCCGGTCAAAGCGAACCCGATTGGCTGCGTGAAGCCGACCGCCTTATCGGTCAGAGCGACGCTCCGGCCGAGCCCGACGTCATCGAGTCCGTCGCGCAGGGCGTCAGCGCAACGCAGTCACTGCAGATCATCTTCGGCGACACTGTAGAGGGCGACGAGTAACCCGGACGAGGGTCTGCGAGGTCGCGCCTCGCGGCCAGTGACGAACATCCTGACGAGGGTCACCAAATGTTGACCGTATGGTCATTTGTCACGAAACGTGGACTCTACGGTCCGGTTTGGCTCGTGAAGTCAACATTTCGTGACCACACTCGAGAGATCGGGCTCTTGCCTCCGAATAGGGCGTGTGTCACGTCTCGAATCGGGTGTGCGTCACCAAATGTTGATCGTACGGTCATTCATCACTAAATGTTGACCGTGTGGTCTGATTTCGACCATCGGGTCAACGTTTCGTGACCTTCAGCGGGCGTCCCCGCCGTCTGTGTACATCCGGCGCTGTCATGGCGTCGAAATTTCGCGCGCAAAAACTCTTGACTAGGTTCCGTGCGATGCGCCAGAATGTTGCGCAACACGATGAGTGTTGCTGAGAGCGCAACAACGAGGTTGGGCTCCACGTTGCGGACCAGGAGGCTTTCGTGAGTTTCAACATCCCTTCGGTTGACCAGTCGGACCGCGTGGTTCCGGTCAACCTCCGGCAGTCAGGACCGACGCCGGTAGAAATGCTGATCGACACCCGCGTTCGCAAGTCGCCGTACTGGGAACTCTCAGTGCAAGCGGGTTGCTGGCGAGCGTCGATCTACAACCGCATGTACCATCCCCGCGGCTACGTGCCCCGCGAGGAAGGTGGCATGTCGATCGAGTACGACTCGCTCGTCAACGACGTGACCCTCTGGAATGTCGCCGTAGAGCGTCAAATACAGGTCAAGGGGCCGGAAGCGGAGGCGTTCGTCAACTTCGTCATCACACGCGATGCGACGAAGATCCCCGTCATGCGCGCTCGCTACGTCATTCTCACCAACCAGAAGGGCGGCATCCTCAACGACCCCGTGCTGTTGCGGATCGCGCAGGACGAGTTCTGGTTCTCGATCTCCGACAGCGATCTGATGCAGTGGCTGCAGGGCGTGAATGTCGGCAAGGGCTTCGACGTCGAGATCAACGAGATCGACGTCGCCCCCGTGCAGATCCAGGGGCCGAAGTCGTACGGGCTCATCTCCGATCTGTTCGGCCAGGAGGCCGCGGACATCCCGAGCTACGGACTCTACGCGGCGCAGTTGCACGGTCGCGATGTGATCATCTCCCAGACCGGATTCACGGGGGAGAAGGGGTACGAGATCTACCTCTACGACGCGACGAAGTACGCGGAAGACCTGTGGAATGCGGTGCTCCGTGCCGGCGAGGCCCACAACCTGCGGGTCGTCGCACCCGCGCACCACCGCCGAATTGCAGCGGGCATCCTCTCGTGGGGGCAGGACCTCGATCACGAGACCCTGCCGTTTCAGGTCAATCTCGGATACCAGGTGCCCCGCAAGAAGGAGGCCGACTACATCGGCAAAACGGCTCTCGAAGCCGCACGCGAGCAGATCGCAGCGGGAAATCCGCCGTACAGGACCCAACTGGTCGGGCTGAAGTTCGCGGGGAATCCGATCGACGACTACGCCCCCGACTTCTGGCTGATCAGCGACGCCGCGGATACCGACCCGGTCGGCTACGTCACATCGCCCTGGTACTCGCCCGAGCTGGAGACGAATGTCGCGCTCGCGCACGTGCCGGTCGAACGCACAGCGCTGGGCGAGGAGTACTGGGTGCACCTGCCGGAGCAGTACGCGGAGGTGGCGGGCGAGCCGATCCGTGCAGAGATCGTCGAAGTGCCGTTCCGGCCCTCTGTGCACCCGAATACTCGCGAAAGGCTGAAGGAACAGGGATTGGACGCCGCGGGCTGAACGCTGCGGTGGAGTTCGCATGGAACGTTCGAGTGCAGGAACCGTCATCATCGGTGCGGGCGTCGTCGGCGCGAGCACCGCGTATCACCTGGCGGAGCTCGGCTGCACAGACGTTCTCGTGGTGGATGCCGGGCCCCTGTTCGCGACCGGGGGCTCGTCGTCGCACGCGCCGGGGCTCGTGTTCCAAACGAGCCCATCGCGAACGCTGACGCAACTGGCCAGAGTCACGGTGGATCTCTGGCGGAGCCTTGAACTCGACGGTGAGCCGTGCTACCTGCCGGTCGGTGGCATAGAAGTCGCGACAACGCCGCAGCGTGTTCGCGAGCTCCACCGACGTCACGGCCTTGCGACCGCGTGGGGGCTCGAGCCGGAGCTGCTCACGCCGAGTGAGGTCGCCGCGCACGAGCCGCTCATCGACCCCGATCGCGTCCTGGCGGGCCTCCACGTGCCCGATGACGGCGTCGGCAAGTCCGTGCGAGCGGTCGAAGCGATGGCGCGCGGGGCGATGCGTCGCGGCGTAGAGTTTCGGGGTGACACCGAAGTCACCGGCATCGATGTGGAAGAAGGCCGTGTCGTTGCCGTACGCACGACAGGCGGCCGGATCGAGACCGATCGGGTCGTGTGCTGCGCCGGCATCTGGGGGCCGGCGATCGGCGAGATGGTCGGCGTGACCGTTCCTGTGCAGCCGCTCGCGCATCAGCTCGCCTGGACCGCACCCGTGCCCTCGCTCGTGGCATCGGAAACGGAAACCGAGCATCCGATCCTCCGGCACCAGGACGCCTCGCTGTACTTCCGGCAGAACCACGAACGCTACGGCATCGGCTCGTATCGGCACCGCGCCATCCCCGTCGATGTCCGTGACATCGTCAGCCATGACGAAGCGGAGGTCATGCCGTCGGTACAGCCCTTTACCCAGGAGGATTTCGCAGGGCCGCATCGAGAAGCGATCGAGCTGCTCCCGGAACTCGAGAACGTCGATATCGACGATGCGTTCAACGGGCTCTTCCTCTTCACCAGTGACGGGATGCCGGTCGTGGGCCCTTCGCGCACGGTGGCGGGATTCTGGGCCGCTGAGGCGGTGTGGGTGACGCACTCGGGCGGTGTGGGTCGAGCGGTCGCGGAATGGATCGTCGAGGGGCGCCCATCGATCGACATGCGCGGGGCCGACATCGCCCGCTTCGAACCGCACGCGCTCACGCCGACGTATGTGCGCGCCCGCAGCTCGCAGAACTTCCGCGAGGTCTACGACATCATCCACCCCGCGCAGCCATCGGAGCAGTGTCGCCGGCTGCGCACGAGCCCGTTCTACTCGCGTCAGCAGGAACTCGGCGCGATGTTCTTGGAAGCGTCGGGCTGGGAACGGCC
>NZ_CAMEFJ010000018.1 GCF_945915485.1 uncultured Agrococcus sp. | reverse complement strand
TCCGTCGGCAGCATCGCGGATGCCGTGCTGCTGGATGCCGAGTTGCGGGTTTGCGGTGTCTGGGCCGGAGGCGAGCTCGTCCATTCTGCGATGAGACGCGACAGGACGCTCTGAGCGGCGGTCTTGAAACCGCTCCTCGAACATCGATCACGCCGCGGGAATCCATTCCGTCGCTGTCGTGAATTCGTCGAGCACCTCCGCCTTCGGCGTGACACCGATGCCCGGCCCTCGCGGCACTGCCAGATGGCCGTCGTCAAGCCGGAACGGCGCGGTGATGTCAGTGGCGTAGTAGCGCTCGGATGCCGACGTGTCGCCCGGCAGCGTGAACCCTGGCAGCGCCGCGAGAGCGAGGTTCGCAGCTCTGCCGATGCCGGTCTCGAGCATCCCCCCGCACCATACGGGCACGCCGTGGGCGACGCACACATCGTGGATCCGCCGAGCTTCCAGATAGCCCCCGACGCGACCCGGCTTGATGTTCACGATGCGGCACGCCCCCATGGCGATCGCGTCGACAGCGGCTCGCGCCGACGTGATCGACTCGTCCAGGCACACCGGCGTACTCGTCAGTTTCGCCAGTTCTGCGTGTCCGCGTACATCCTCTTCGTCAAAAGGCTGTTCGATAAGAAGAAGATCGAATGCGTCGAGCTTCTTCAACTGCGCCGCATCCGCGAGCGAATATGCGGCGTTGGCGTCCACCTGCAGGAGGATGTTCCCGAATCGCTCGCGGACGGCCTCCACCGGCGCGACGTCCCACCCCGGCTCGATCTTCAGTTTGATGCGTTGATATCCTTCCGCGAGATAGCCGCCGACCGTATCGAGGAGAGCGTCGAGAGAGTCCATGATGCCTACGCTCACCCCAGTGGCCACACGGTTCTGAACGGCCCCCAGCTCGCGCGCGAAGGACACCCCCGTGGTTTTTAGCTCCGCGTCGAGAACAGCGGTCTCGAGCGCTGCCTTCGCCATGCGGTGCCCTCGGAAGGGAGCGAGCGCGGGAGCGACGCCGGTGCCCTCCACCACTTGTTGGGAAGCGAGCGTGGGAATCATGTACCGCTTCATCACATCCGCAGCCGCAGCCACGTACTCTGACGAGTAGAGCGGGTCGCTCATGGCGACGCACTCGCTCCATCCGTCGACACCGTCTACCACGGCCCTGACGAGGAGCACATCACGCCTCGTCTCCGTTCCGAAAGACGTTCGGAACGGAGCGACGAGCGGCATGTCCACACGCCGTAGTTCGAATCCTTCAAGCTTCATGCTGGCTCACCTCTCATATCGATGACATACCGACCTTCGGCGTCAAACCCCACGATCCTGCCGCTCGCAGACAGTCGCTGTGCCATTTCTCGTCGTACGGCGCCCCGCCACGCCTTCGCTACCGCGGGATCCCGACGTCGCAGCAACTCGATGTCGTGGGGCACGGCCACGCTCACGAGCGTTCCGGACACGTCGTGAACATCAGGCCCGCCCGAGCTGCCGACAGACAGAGCGACCTCCACGCTCTCCCACTCGGCTGTGCACACTGGCGATGCGCACTCGTCTACTGCCCATCTCATGAGAAGCCGATCACTGTCATCGGTTCCGTTGATGTCATCGTGCATCTCCCCGTAGAAGTTCTGCAGATACTCCACGGGCAGGGCTCCGAGCTTGACGATGTTGAAGTGCGCGTTGCGGCGCACCAGCGGGTCGAAAGTCCACATGATCGCAGCGAGACCCCGATCGAATGCCCACGCCCGCTGGAATAGCTTCAGGGCGAACCCCACACTCCGCCCGCGGGCAGAATCCAACACACCGGTCACGTGGCTGTGCAGTGCCCGTTCGTCGGGAGGTCCGAAGAACCCGACCGACCCGCCGACAAGGCCTCCCGCATCATACGCTCCGATCACAGGTGCGCCACTCTTGCTCAGCGCCCGAAGCAGCTCCGCCGTCACAGTCGGGTTCGTGGGATCACCGCCCCACGTGAAATCGAAGAGTCTCCTGATCTCGACGAACTCTCCGAGGTCATCCACGGGCCTCACGACAACCCCCGCTCGTTTCGCAGCGATGACGGCCTCTTTACGCAAGCGCATACCGTGCTGTTCCCGTGCCCCGCGCTCAGTCATCGTCATCTCCGGTGCCCGCATCGAGTATGTCGGCGATGAGTGCCGATAGGAGCATCGTGCGAGGCACGAGCTCCGATACGACGACGTACTCGTCGTCAGCGTGCGCGCCACCGCCCACGGCACCCAGACCGTCGAGTGTCGCTGTCCCGGCCGACGCCGTGATGTTCCCGTCCGAGCCACCACCGACAGCGACGGCTTTCACGGGAGGCAGCGAGAGCCGTCGCGCTACTCGTGAAGCTCTTGCCAGCAGCTGTTCTGAGGAGCAGGCCTCCATGGGCAACCGATTGACTCCACCGTCGAGACTGACAGCTGCTCCCTCCAGCACCGCGGATTGCGACCGGAGTGCGGTGTCGACGCGCCACTGCTCCAGGGCGGCCCATGCGCGCACATCGATCTGAACGCGTGCCAGCGCGGGAACCGTGTTTCCTGTTGTGCCGCCGGCTATGACCGTGGGAGTGACCGTGGTCCCATGATCGGAATTCGAGAGTTGTGCGATCGCGAGCACCTGATGGGCGAGCTCCACGGTCGCGTTCACGCCATCGTCGGGGGCGAGCCCGGCATGCGAAGCACGACCGTGCACAATGAGGGAGTACTGCGAGACGCCCTTGCGCGCCGATTTCAGCGCACCACCATCGGCGGCGGCCTCGAGCACGAGGACAGCGTGGTGACGACGTGCCTCCGCCTCGATGAGCGCTCGCGACTGATGGGAGCCGGTCTCCTCATCGCCCGTGAGGAGCATGGAAACGCCGTCGGCAGAATCGAGCGCCGCGACCGCGTGCAGCATCATCGCGATGCCCGCCTTCATGTCGAAGCATCCCGGCCCTCGAAGGGTGTCGCCGACCACGCTGAACGGGATGCGTTCAAGCGATCCCACCGGCCAAACGGTATCGTGATGCCCGAGCAACAGCACCCTGCGCGGACCCTCACCCAATATCCATCGCACGTTCGTGCTCGGACCCGTGGCGATAATTTCGCCGGGGAGACCAACCATGCGCTCACCGAGACGTGCGACGAGTTCAGCGCTCTCGCGCACCGCATCCGTGTCTCTCGACGGAGACTCGTGCGTTACCAGCGTCTCGATGGTTGCCAGAAGAGCTCCGAGAGAGGGGGCCGGTGACGTACCTTCACGTGGTGTCATGCTTCCTCCGCTGGGGTATAGCGCTCGACCCACTCTACGAACCGCGCACCGTAGTCGATACGGTGCGAGGGCCGACCCTCGAGTGGGAAGAGGTGGTCTCCTCCCGGATAGAGGACGAGGCTCGTGGGTACGTCGCGCAGGCGCAGCGCGTGGAACCACTGTTCTGCCTGACCCGGCGGACACACCCTGTCGCATTGGCCGTGCAGCAGGAGCGTCGGTGTGTCGACGCTTTCAACGCGCGTGTACGGTGACGATTTCGCATATCGTTCGCCATCGGACCATGGCTCAGCCGCAAGCTCAAACTCCAGCAGCCGGCCGTCGATCGAAGTACCCACCATGCTCGTCAGGTCAGCGACGGTTCCTCCCGCCACGGCGGCGGCAAAACGATCGTCCCGAGATGTGAGGTAGCACGTTAGGTACCCGCCGTAGCTGTATCCAGCGACAGCGAGGCGGCGTGGATCCGCGATCCCCTCCGCGATGAGCTCATCGATCGGTTCGAGGATGTCGATCGCGTCCGCGACACCCCACGCCCCTTCGACGGCATTGAAGAACTCGGGCCCGTACCCGTCGCTGCCGCGAGGGTTCACGAGAAGCACGGTCCAACCCCGGCGAACGAGTTCGTGGTGATAGAAGCTCGTCTCGTCGAGAGCACCATTCCACGCATTGTGAGGTCCTCCGTGGATATCGACCACGAGCGGCCCGGCGCCCTGCACGGCTGGATCGCGCATGATCCAGGCATCCACGATGCACCCGTCAGAGATGCGGAACCTGCGCGGCTCACGGATCGTGAGCCCTTGCTCCTGCGCGGTGAGATTGTGCCGAGTCAGGCCCGTGACCGACTGTTTCGCGAACGAGACGCGGTGCAGCTCCGCGAATGTCGTCGGCGCGTCAGCAATGATGAGGACCTCGTCGGTGCCGGTCGCGACCGCGGCCCCACGGACATTGCTGTCGGCGATCGCCGGTAGCGGCCGCGGAACGCCGCCATCGGCATCCACCTCGTAGAGCACACTGTAGCCGCGATCCCGAGCGCAGAACACGACTGTTCCACGACGGGTGAACTGCGGGGACGCCCCGGGATACGCAGGAGCGCCGGGAAGGACATTGCGTTCGAGCGAGGCGATCAGGTCCACTGTCGACCCGTCTGCGACCGATATCCGGTGGAGGCTCATCGGCCCGTGAGGGGCGCCCCGCGTGCCGACGACAAGAAGCCGTTCCCCATCCGGGTACCACGCGATTCGACCCGTGAGACCGTCTCTCGGGCCAACACGCGAAGGGTCAGTGCTGCCGTCTGCGCTGATCACGTGCACGGCGGAATGGAGCGTCACATCGCTGTCGGGCTGCGCCCTCGCCGAGAACGCAAGAGACTCGCCGTCGGGCGACCACGCAGGCTCGCCCGCATCCAGGTCGCCCTCTGTCACCCTCGTCAGGGTTCCGTCGGCCAGAAGGAGAACATGGATGTGTCGATGGGCGCGATCGGTCCGCTCGTGGTCGCGGTACCCGAGACGATCGACGACGAAGGGGGCGCTCTTTCCCCCCGATCCCCCCGCGACGGAGTCGGCGACGAGGGCGGTGAACGCGAGGCGAGTGCCGTCCGGGCTCCACGCGAGGTGCGCGGCGCCAGAGGGCACCGTCGCGATGTGACGCGAGTCTTTCCCCGTGCTGCCGCATACCCACAGTTGCGATTCCTCGTCGACGAACTTGAGGAATGCAACGCACCCGCCGTCCGGTGAAATGGTCGGGAACGCGCAGTCCCCGTCGGCGACGACTCGTCTGGGCGGTACGTCGCGTTCGAGCACCCACAACTGACGCACCGAGCGGTCGTGCTCCTCGTCGTCGACGCGCAGCGTGTACACGACAACGCTGGCATCCGGCGTGACTGCGACTTGCTGGGGAATCGCCACGTGCGCTGTCGCATCGCGAATTGCGGCGCGGATCGTCTCAAGGCTCATGTGTCGACCTCCTCTTCTGTATCGGGTTGAGACACTGCGGAGCCCACGGGGCGCACACGCCCCTCCATTCGCCGCGGAACCGCTTCGAGGAGCTGCGCCGTGTACACGTGCTCTGGACTGTCGATGATGGCTTGGGCCGGGCCTTCCTCCACGATTCGTCCCTTGTTCATCACAGCGATGGTGTCGCTCATATAGCGGACCACGGCGAGGTTGTGCGAGATGAAGACGAGACTGAATCCCAGCTCCGCCTGCAACTCGCGGAGGAGGTTGAGCACGTTCCCCTGCACCGAGACATCCAGCGCAGAGGTAACTTCGTCGGCGATGAGGACTTTAGGTCGGCCAGCGAGCGCCCGAGCGAGCGCGACGCGCTGGCGCTGCCCACCGGAGAGTTCGGCGGGAAGGGCATTCGGGCCCACGTGTTCGAGGCCCACCAGATCCAGCAGACGAGCCACCTCCTCTTCGCGGCTCGCTCGCGTCGATGCGCGACCGTGCGCGAGCGTCTCGATAATGGTCTCGCCGATTCGCATGCGGGGGTTCAATGACGAGTAGGGGTCCTGGAACACCATGGAGAACGGTCGCGTGGCGGCACGTGACATTCGCAGGTCCAGGGGCGTCCCGTCGAACAGAATTCTTCCGCCCGACAGCGGCACGAGCCCGACCGCGGCTCGCACCAGTGTCGACTTGCCCGATCCTGATTCGCCCACGAGGCCGAGGACGGTGCCCGGATCGACCGCAAGGCTCACCCCACGGACGACCTCCACTGCAGACCGACCCCGACCGTACGTCACGCGAACGTCCTCGAGTTGCAACTGGCTCATGGGGCAGCACCCGCGGTCGTGACGGGTGTGTCCACTTTCCAGCATGCGACTCTTCGGCCCTGTTGATCGTCGAGCAGCGGCGGCGCTGACTGCCGGCAGTGGTCGTCCGCGAGCGGACAGCGTGCCGCAAACACGCAGCCCACGCCCACCTCGGAGGCCGACGCCGCTTGGCCGTCGATCACCGGAAGAGGACGTTCGCGATCGGTTTCCATGTCCGGAACGACCTCGACGAGCGCGCGCGTATACGGGTGGCGCGCCGAGGTGAGCAGCTCCGATGCCGGGAGATCCTCGACGATCACGCCGCCGTACATCACGAGCACCCTGTCGCACACGTTTCGGATGACGGTGATGTCGTGCGAGATGAGCAGCATCGCGACTCCATCTGCCTCTCTGATACTCGCAAGAAGTTCAAGCACCTGCTTCTGCACCGTCGCATCCAGTGCCGTTGTTGGCTCGTCGGCGACGATGAGCGATGGTGAGCCCATCAGGCCCATGCCGATCATGGCGCGCTGGCGCATTCCCCCGGAGAGCTCATGAGGGAACTGGTGCGCACTGCGCTCGGGATCGCGGAGACGAACATCGCGCAAGCGGTCCACCGCACGCTTCAGCGCCGCCCTACGCCGCAGCCCCAGATGCTCCTCACCGATCTCCGCGAGTTGACGACCGATGCGCATCGTCGGAGTGAACGACGCCATCGGATCCTGGAAGATCACGGCGAGCTGAGTGCCGAGCCAGCGGCGCCAGCGTGCATCCTTTCGCGACCTCAATGGCTTGCCCTCGAACTGCAGGCGCGCTGCGGACACGACACCCGGACGTTCCACGAGCTGTGCGATCGCCAGCGCCGTGAGGCTCTTGCCCGCACCCGACTCGCCGACGATCCCGACCGCCTCGCCGTGCTTGATGTCGAAGCTCACACCTCGCACCGCCTCCACCGGTTCCTTCTCTGCCGGGAATATGACGCGAAGTTCGCGCACCGAGAGCAGCGCGGATTCATTCGCTTCGCTCTCGTCCTCGGCTTCGGAGGCTCTGACCGTTTTTCCGTGCCAGCGCGACGGCACCGTGACACCCAGCGCTCGGGCTGCAGCCTCGCCGAACAGATTGAACGCAAGGCCCGCAATAACGATGGCGATACCCGGAACGATGGCCGACATCGGGTTGACGTAGATCCCCTCGAGGCCCTCGTTGAGCAGTCGACCCCAGTCGTAGTCGGGCTGCTGTACGCCTATCCCCAGGAATGAGAGCCCTGAGAACGCGAGCAGGCTCGAACCCGCGCCGATCGCAGTGTTGACCATCAGCGGCTCGCCGATGTTGGGCAGCACGTGACGAACGATGAGCCGGATCCGCCCCACACCGGCGAGCCGGGCTGCGGAGACGAAATCACGACCTGCGATGGACGCGGAAAGATTCTGGGTCAGCCTCGCGAACGCGGGGATGCCGGCGATACCGATGGCGAGTACCGCGCCGTGCGTGCCGACCCCGAAGATGACAGCGAAGAAGAGTGCGAGGAGCAGCCCTGGGAACGCAACCGCCATATTGATCAGGCTCGTGACCATTCGGCCAACCCGACGGTTGACGAGTAACGGCAGGGTGCCGAGAATCACACCGCCCACGACAACGATGAGAGTCGCGAGCAGCGCTAGACCCACCGAGAATCCGGTTGCCGCGGCCACGCGGAGAAGGATGTCGCGGCCCAGCGCGTCAGTTCCGGCCCAGTGCTCGGCCGAGGGGCCCTGGAGGATGCTGGAGACATTGCGCTCATTGGCCAGGTCGGTGAATGCCATCGGTGCGATGACAGCGGTGAGGAGCACCAGCCCGAGAAGCATCGAGGCGACCATCCCCGATGGGGTGGTGAGAACTGCGAGGAATGGATTCCGTCGCTTCGATCGTGATGTCATCACACCTCCTTCATCGTGGATCTGGGGTCCATCCAGGCCAAGAGGACGTCGACGACGAGATTGATGAGCAGAATGCCTGCGCCGTACACGAGGACGAGCGCTTGTACGACCGGATAGTCCATCGAGATGATCGACTGGACCAGGCGCGAGCCGAGACCCGGCCACGCGAAGATACTCTCCACGAGCACCGTGCCCACCGCCATCCCACCGAGTAAGAGCCCCGCGACCGTGAGTGTCGCTGTGAGGGTGTTGGGCAGGACGTGACGCAAGTGGATGAGTCGGGGACGCAGACGCTTCGCACGAGTCGTGCGCACGAAGTCCGCATTCATGACGGCAAGGGCCTCCACCCTGAGGATGCGGGCGATGATCGCGGCGGGGCCGATCGCGAGAGCGATGACGGGCAGAATATAGGATTCCGGGCCGCTTCGCCCCGCCACCGGAAACCATCCGAGGGTGACGGCGAACACGGCGACGAGCCCGATGCCGACGAGGAATTCCGGGATCGCCCCAACGAGGACGCTCATCCAGGTGAAACCCGCATCGAGAGAGCCCCGGCGCTGCCCACGCGTGAGGATCGCGATGCCTAAACCCACGGGCGCCGCAATAAGAATAGCCACCACGAAGGCGAGACCCGCGATGACAGCGGTAGCGGACAGCCGCTCAGCGATGACGTCCGCGACCGGTAATCCGCTTGTGATAGACGTTCCAAGGTCACCCCGGAAGAGACCCGTGACGTACTCGAAGAACTGGATATGGAGCGGATTGTTCAACCCCAGCGCTTCGCGGCGTGCCTCGACAAGATCGAGAGGCGCGCTCGGGCCCAGTGCGGCCCGAACAGGATCACCTGGCACAAGATGAATCAGCAGGAACGCCGCCGTGATGAGGACGACGATCGAGGCGAGAAATCGCCCCGTACGCCGCAGCCCGAACGCGACCCAGGAGTTATCGACGAGCTGAGCCACTCGGGCGGCACGACGCTTTCCGGTGACGCGTTGGGCTTGCGGCGTGATCAAGGCTGCTAGCCGAGCATCCGGATCGACGTGGGCGCGACCGAGCCCTGGAAGAGTTCGAACTCCACGCTTGATCCATAGAAAACGGTGACCGCATCGACGAATGGGACGACGTCCACGGCACTCACGAGCGCGCTCTCGGCCTCCGCCCAGGTGTCGCATCCTTCGGCCCCTGGCAATCCCGAGGCCTCGCCCACCGCGGCGAGATACTCCGGGTTGTCGATGGCGGCGAAGTTCACGCCGTCCGGAGGTGTCGGCCCGTCGAGATACGGAACGATCTGACCGGGCTGGGTGATGCCGATGGGCATGAACGTGACATCCCACGACCCTTCACCACCGAGTATGACCTGACTGCTTTCGACGTCCGTGACGCCCCTGGCCGTGACATCCACACCGATCTCGCGCCACTCAGCAGCGAGGAGTTCCACTCCCGCGGCCATCGAGGAGCCGTAGCTCGTCGGGTACAGGAGCGAAATCGACATCTGCTGTCCGTCGCGCATCAGGCCCGAGTCCGTCGACTCCCAACCCGCCGCGGCGAGCCCTGCCATGCCGGCTTCAGGGTCGTGACCGGGCAGATTACCGTCGATGGTGTTCACTTCGCACACCCCGAGCCCCGGCACGACGAGACTCTCCGAGGGCCGGCCCAGGTCACCCGAGAGAGCAGTCCCCAATTCCTCAAGGTTTACCAGCTGTGTGAGAGCTCGACGGACATCTTCGCTTTCGCCCGGCAGGCCCTCGGCTTGATTAAACCAGAGCCATCCCAGCGGGTTGACGAGTTCGCGTTCGAACAGTTCGTTATCGCTCATTCGGCGCTGGTCCGCACCGCTAATCGCTGTGGCGTTGACGCTGCCTTCAAGGAGGAGGTTAGCCGCCGTTGTCTCGTTGGGAACGATCCGCAGGATTACCGTATCGGGTAGCCCGACAACGTCCGTATCCCATTCGCCCGGGCCCCAGGCGTAGTCGGCGCGGCGGGAGAATGTATAGTGATCCTCCGCAACGAACTCTTCGAGCACGAACGGCCCCGTTCCCAGTGCTCCCTGCTCGAGGGTGGAACGATCCTCGAGGCCATCGCCGCACACGATAAGTACGCTGCCGATGTTTTGAACCAGGAAAGCATCAGGGGTGTCGCTGGTGACCGTGACAGTCCGTGTCTCGTCGTCCGCCGTCGCCGTCGCGAGAGGCGGCACGAAGAGGCCCGTGCGCGTGGACTGGTTGTCAGGGTCGGCGATGAAGTTGATATTCGCCTCCACATCGCTCGCCGTGAGTGGCGAGCCGTCCGAGCAGGTGATGCCATCGCGCAGCGTAAAGGTCGCTTCCGTGTTCGTCCCGTCCCAGTCTTCGGCGAGGCCCGCGACGAGGTCGCCGTTGGCGTCCACATAGAGGAGCGAGTCGTAGACGAACTGCTGCACCTGGTGTGTGACACCGGCGGTCGTGAACGCGGGGTCGAGCGCTCCGGGGTCGGAGCCGATGGCCATCGTGAACGTGCCGCCGTCGACGGGTTCCGTGTCCGGAGCATCGGCTGCGCAGGAGGTTAGGGCTATGGTCATCGCGCTCGCGACGAGTAGCCTGATGGGTTTCTTCACGGTTTCCTCCGCTGTCTTCGTTGACTGCTGTTTGTTGTGTTGCCGGTCGGCAGGGTTAGTTCGCCCGGGGTTGGGCTCGCCCGGCGAAGTGGAGGCCATCGGTGCCGTCGTCGATCGTGAACGGCACGATCGGCATCCACTCGCCAAAAGCGTTGGTCAGGTAGGTTCCGTCAGCTGCGATCTCGAGTTCACCGGTGACGCTGTCGGTGCCGAGCGACTCAGCGGCGAGGCCGGCGATTTCGATGCTCACGGCCGGTCCGTCGGCGGAATGATCCACCTCGATGCGCATGTTTTTGCGCTCGTACACACCGAACCATGGCTGCTCGGTTACGGTGTCATCGGACGGTCGCGCGGATTCAGGCGGACGGACGCCGCTCAGTTCTCCCACGATTCCGTCGAAGAGAGGCTTCATGAGGCCGGCGATGCCGGGGCCGGTTCCGACCAGGGCGATCGCGATACCGTCCTCGGGAATCATGCGAAGGAACGCTCCTTGGCCGACGGTGCCGCCGTCGTGTCCCACTACGCGCTTCCCGCCCCACTCGGTGAGCATCCAGCCAAGACCCCAGTGTGACGCCATCGAAGGATCCCACACGACGGCCTGCGGTGTCAGCGCTTCCAAGACAGAGTCTTCGGAGAGGAGCCTGTCACCCGACCGAGAGACTCCGTCGTTGAGATAGAGACGCGCGAACTCGATGACATCGTATGCCGTGGAGATGATGCCGCCCGCTGAACCCATAGTGCGCGGTGTGGAGACGGTCGGGGCGAGTTCGAGCCCTTCAGCCGAAGGTACATGACCGTACGCCGCCCGGAACTTCAGCGCCTCTTCGGGCAGCGTGCAGGAATGGTCGAGCCCGAGTGGTGCGAAGAGTCGCTGCATGACAGCTTCGTCGAACGTCAGACCGGTGAGCTTCTCCACGAGACGTCCGGCCACGGCGAAGCCGGTGTTGCAATACGACCACGCCGCTCCCACGGGTAACACCTGCGTGAGCTCGCCAAGCGTGTCGACGTAGCGCGACAAGACGTCTTCACCTCGCCCGAGGTCGAGGAAATGGTCACCGTCGATGCCGCTCGTGTGCGTCAAGAGGTGGCGCGTCGTCACACTTCGACGCGCATCGGGGTCTGGCCATGTGAGCTCGGGCAGATACGTGACGATCGGTTCGTCTACGTCAAGGAGGCCCTCGTCGCTGAGAGCAAGGAGGATCGTCGATGTGTAGAGCTTCGTCACCGATCCAATTTGAAAGACCGAATCCGTGGTGGCCTCCACTCCCGTTGCGATGTTGAGCACGCCTGACGCGGCAGTGTGCACTTCGCCGTCAGCGAGCACGGCCAGCGAAACTCCCGGTGTCATGCCGTTCGCCGTGTGCTCATCGAGAGTTGTCTGCCATTTCTGCAGGTCGAATGCCATGTCAGGTCCCTTCGGGGGTGCGGGTCAGCCCAGCGGTGGAGGCGGAAGATGATGGTCCGACGTTGAGAAGCCGCTCGAAAGTGAGCGAGAAGAGCCTCGCGATGTCGGTGTTGAGGTCGATGGTCCACTCGATCATGAGACCGCGGATGAGACTGTTGACGATGATCGCGAAGTCTTCGGGGTCGTGATTCAGTTCGACCCCGAGCTTGATGCACTGATCAGACAGGAACTCCGCTAGTGCGGTACGGCCGGCAAGATGGAGTTCGCGTAGCCGCAGACTGAGCTCGGGGTCAGATGCTGTGGCGGCGTAGAATTCAATCTCGGCGATACTCCATTCGCGGGATCGAGCTACCTCTCCTGCGAGCCAGTTCGCAAGGGCGGCGACGCGCTCTTCGACCGTGTAGTCGCTGTCGAGGTCGTGGGTGAAGCGAGTTATCTGGCCGTCGAATCGCCTATCGATGAGAGCGATGAAGATCTCCACCTTGTTTGCGAAGTTGGAGTAGACGGCGCCGCGGGTGAACCCAGCTCGAGTGGCGATGTCGTCGATCGTGACTCGGTTGAAGCCGCGAGTGAGAAACAGTCTTTGAGCGGCGTCGAGAATCTGTGAGCGTGTCACTTTACGGGGCATCCTTGCCATGTGTTCCTCCTTCGATACAGACTGTATCGAGAGTAATCGACGGAATCAACATAAACTTTCCGCTTGATTAAAGGCTTCTATATCGACATAGTGTGATCACAATCTATTTCAATACAGACTGTATTGAAACCTTCGAAGACCGGGAGCGTAATGATGGGCATGACCAGGCTGCAGGAACTGCTGGATGAAACAGCGGCGAGCATCGGAGTACCCGGGGCCGCAGTGGCAGTTGTCCAGGACGGCGAGTCGCACGTTCTCACCACGGGTATCACGAGCGTCGACGCCCCCGTGAGCGTCGACGAGTCCACGTTGTTCATGATCGGGTCGACGACGAAGACCGTCACTGCGACGGCCGTTCTCTCGCTCGCCGAGAAGGGCGTTGTCGACCTCGATGAGCCGCTCGTTAAGGTCATGCCAGATCTTCGGCTTCGCGACACTCGCGCTCGTGAACGCCTCACCCTCCGACACCTCCTGACGCACGGAGGAGGTTTCGAGGGCGATGTCGCCGACACTGATGACTGGGGCGCCGAGGCCATCGCACGCAGCGTCGATGGTTTCGACGAGCTCGCCCAGCACGCCCCACCCGGATCGGCTTTCTCATACAGCAACTCGGGGTTCAGGCTCATGGGGCGCGTCATCGAGCTCCTCACCGGTGACCCTTACGAAATCGCGGCGCAAAAGCTCGTCCTCGATCCGCTCGGAATGACCGAGAGCTTCTTCTTGCCCTGGCAGGCGTTCTCCCGGCGGCACACCGTGGGACACACCGTAGATAACGAGGGGCGGCCGCGCGTCGCGCACACCTGGGGCCTTGGTCGGTCGGGCGCGGCTGAAGGAGGGCTCGCATCCTCCGTGACAGATCAGCTCAAGTACCTGCAATTCCACCTGACGGGCGCGAGCACGGGAACGTCGCCCGTCTCCCCGAGCATGCGCGTCGAGATGCAGCGTCACCACAAGGTCGCTGCTCCCCCGTTTGACGGAGTGGGGATGCCGTGGCTGTTAGTGGACATGTTCGGTACCACGGCGGTTACGCACGGTGGAAACATCGCAGGCATTCAGCGTTCGATGTTCACCATGCTGCCCGAGGAGGGCTTCGGTGTGACCGTACTTGCCAACTCCGGCGCGGGTGGCGCACTCGGCACGGCGGTGACGTCATGGTGCTTCGAGCACCTCCTGGGCCGCACCGCCAACCCGTCGCACGAAGCGCTGATGCTCTCCGATGCGGAGCTCGAACCGTTCGCGGGAACGTGGGACTCAGGGTCGTGGGGCATGACACTCGCGCCTGAGAACGGCTCGCTCACTGCCACGTTCTTCCTCAGCAATCCCGACCGCGACGAAGAGCGCCACCTGCCACCTCCCATGCCACTGGCGCTGTGCGCCCCTGATGAAATCATCCACCCCGGAGCTCCCGAATCACTCTTCGGGAGGTTCATACGCGATAGTGACGGAGAGGTGACGGGTCTGCTCGCTCAAGGGCGAGCGCTCCGTCGAGTCAAGCGCGGCGGGGAGACATCGTGACGATCGATGAGGAATTGCAGGAGGTTTTCGCCAGTGTGGGGGCCCGTGGCAGCATCCACGTGCGAGAACTCGGTGGCGAACTGCGAGAAGTCGGGCACGCTGACGACGAGCCGGTAGTGCTCGCGTCGGTCTTCAAGATCCCCGTTGCGATTGCTTTCGAACGTGAGGTGTCCCTCGGCCGAATTGATCCGAGCGAGCGCACGGTCGTTACTGAGCGTTTCCGTACGGGCGGGGTTGGTACGGCCGGGTTCTGCGATGACGCCGAAGTCAGCTGGCGAGATCTCGCACACCTCATGCTCACACTCAGCGATAATGCGGCGACCGACGTCATCTACCATCGCATAGGCGCCGCTGCGATCGCCGCAGTGCTCGCAGATCTCGCGCTCCGTGACACACGGATCGTTGGATGCTGTGAAGATCTTCTTGCGGGTATGGGCCATGAGCTCGGAGTCGACTGGCGCTCCGCTGAGTTCGCCGCGACGATGAGCGCTCTTCCCGCCAGCCGTTTGCGCGCTCTGGCCGCGCTCGATCCGCAGCGCACGTCCTCATCAACGGCGCAAGAGATGGCGTCGGTCGTTGCAGCGATCTGGAACGACACGGCAGCACCCCCTGCCGCATGCGCGCGCATCCGGTCAACGATGTCGCAGCAGGTGTGGCCTCACCGCCTTACGTCCGGGTTCGGCGCTGGTGTGCGCGTGGGAGCCAAGACCGGAACGCTGCCGGGTATCCGCAACGAAGTCGGGGTGGTGACCTACCCGGATGGTACCCGGTACGCGGTTGCGGTGTTCACGACTGCCGACTCGCTCGACCTGCAGCTCCCGGACGTGGATCGCTCGATCGGCCGCGCGGCACGCATCGCGATCGATCACCTGCGCACCTAGGGAGCCTGTCGAACCCGGATGTGCCGCTTGACCGAAGGCGGCGCAATCGCCGGTTCGACGCTGACACAGGACGATGCGCTGCGCAGGGCGGTACGCGCCGGAGTCCCCCTCGAGGTCGCCGTCGCCTCGCTGACGAGCACACCGGCAGCAGCACTGGGAGAAGAGGAGCTCGGCACGCTTTCCGTCGGCAGCAGCGCTGACGCGGTGCTGCTGGATGCCGACCTCACGGTCCGAGCGGTCTGGGCCGACGGCGTTCCAATAGCCTAAGCGCTGAAACCTGCACTGGAGCACGTCGCCGTGCGGATTATCCATCCGGCCTCTCGCTCAGGTGCATTTTTCAGCGCACACCGGCCGCAGAAGACGCTTGCTCAGCACTGGGCCGAGCAAGCGTCTTCTGCCTTGCGCGGGATGAGCATCCCGGGATGCGCGTCTTACGCGTGCGGGTTCGGCATGAGCGAGTACTTCATCGACAGGTACTCGAGGATGCCCTCGGCGCCGCCTTCGCGACCGATACCGGACTGCTTGACGCCACCGAACGGAGCAGCAGCGTTCGCGAGGACACCGATGTTGATGCCCATCATGCCGGTGTCGATGAGGTCGACCAGGCGGTGCTGGCGAGCGACGTCCTCTGTGTACACGTAGCTCATCAGACCGTACTCGGTTGCGTTGGCGCGTGCGATCGCC
The DNA here is from genome assembly GCF_945915485.1 of uncultured Agrococcus sp. GTDB lineage: Bacteria > Actinomycetota > Actinomycetes > Actinomycetales > Microbacteriaceae > Agrococcus. Next base: position 20,283 of record NZ_CAMEFJ010000018.1, on the reverse strand, counting down.
TCTTCTTCCGTCGAGAATCGCTGCACGGCGAGCACGGGGCCGAAGATCTCCTCGAGGGAGATCTCCATGTCATCTGAAACGCCGTCGAGCACCGTCGGCTGGAAGAACGAGCCGGGGCCGTCGATCTTCTTGCCGCCGGTCGTGAGGCGAGCGCCCGAATCCACGGCTGCGCCCACCAGACGCTCCATGTTGACCACGGCCTTGTCCTCGACGAGCGGGCCGATCGTGACGCCCTCTTCCGTGCCGCGACCGATCTTCAGCTCGTTGACGCGTTCCGTGACTCGCTGAACGAACTCGTCGGCGACCGACTCGTGCACGATGAAGCGGTTGGCTGCCGTGCAAGCTTCACCGATGTTACGGAACTTCGCGGCGAGGGCTCCGTCGACGGCCTTGTCCAGGTCGGCGTCCTCGAAGACGACGAACGGCGCGTTCCCGCCGAGCTCCATCGAGGTGCGGAGCACCTTTTCGGAGGCCTTCTTCATGAGATTGATTCCAACAGGGGTCGAACCCGTGAACGAGACCTTGCGAAGGCGGTCGTCCTCCATGATCGCGTCGGTCAGCGCGCCCGTCGAACGTGTCGTGATGACGTTCACGACACCCTTCGGCAGACCCGCTTCCTCCAGCACGCGGACGAACGCGAGCGTGGTCAGCGGCGTGAGCGTCGCGGGCTTGACGACCATGGTGCAACCGGCGGCGAGTGCGGGCCCGATCTTCCTGGTCGCCATCGCCAGCGGGAAGTTCCAGGGGGTGATCAGGTAGCAGGGGCCGACGGGACGGTACGAAACGAGCATCCGGCCCGTGTTCTCCGGGTTGTCGTGGTAGCGGCCGTAGACGCGCACTGCCTCTTCCGAGAACCAGCGAAGGAACTCGGCACCGTACTTGACCTCGCCGCGCGCTTCCGAAAGCGGCTTGCCCATTTCCAGCGTCATCAGCAGCGCGAAGTCTTCCGCACGCTCCATGACGAGGTCGTAGGCGCGACGCAGAATGTCGGAACGCTCGCGGGCGGATGTGCGTGCCCAGTCATCCTGAACCGCGCAGGCGGCGTCGAGCGCGCGCACGCCGTCTGCGACCGAGCCGTTCGCAATGGTGTGGATCCGCTCACCGGTCGCGGGGTCGGTGACATCGATCGTGCCGTCTTCACCGTCGACCCATTCTCCGTCGATGAACAGCTTGCCGGGGACACTCTCGAGGAGTTCCCGCTCCTTTGCTGCATTGGTCATGCGATACTCCTTCGTCTTGAAGCCTGAGCGTGCCGGATCGTTACGGCAAACGCGTGAACCCAGAATACCGCGCCGAACGGATGTCGCAACACCCGTTGACTTCGCAGCCCTTCCTGGTGATCATGACGCCGCCCGGCTCCAGAATTCGCCGATGATCCACCGAACGCGGTTGCAAATTACCGTAATACCGTATGACAATAGGATGCAAGCAGCACGTGCAGCATTCACAATTCGCACTGCTGCACCGTGGACAAAGGAGATCACATGCAGGAGCAGAACTCCCAGGAGGGCACGACACCGGCGGCGAACACCGACTACCGGCCCAGGGAACTGACGAAGGCCGACCGCCGAAAGCGCATGACAGCGATCGGCATCGGCAACTTCATGGAGTGGTTCGACTTCGCGATCTACGGCTACTTCGCCGCCATCATCGGCGCACAGTTCTTTCCGTCCGGCAACGAGACGGCCGAGATGCTCTCCTCGCTCGCGGTCTTTGCAGTGGGCTTCATCTCCCGACCGGTCGGCGCCCTGATCCTCGGCCCCATGGGCGATCGCCTCGGCCGCCGCACAGTGCTGATCATCACGGTGCTCGGAATGGGTGTCGTCACGGCCCTGATCGGCCTCACGCCGAGTTTCGCCACGATCGGGCTTGCAGCCCCGATCATCGTCGTGGTGCTCCGTCTGCTGCAGGGCATGATGGTCGGCGGTGAGTGGACGAGCGCCGCAACCTACATCGGCGAGAGCGCACCCGCGAACAGGCGAGGCTTGCACGCCAGCGTGGTGACCGCCACAGCTGGCCTCGCCTTCCTCGTGGGGACATTCTTCGCAACCGCCCTCACCGCGGTCATGGACGAGGACGCGCTCAACTCCTGGGGCTGGCGGATCCCGTTCATCGCATCGATCGCGATGGCGCTCATCGCTGTGTACATCCGACGCAAGCTCGACGACACACCCGTCTTCGAAGAGCTGAGCCGCAAACGCGAGAACAACGAGATCGAAGCGACGACCGCGGGGGTCAAGGTGCGCGCGTTCGTCCTCACCCTCGCCTTCGCCGGCATCTTCGGCGTCGGCCTCTACTACTTCGTCACCTACATGAACAACCACCTGTCCGGCCCGGTCGGCATGGATCGCTTCGACGCGCTGCTCTCGACCGGCATCGTCATGGTGATCTACGTGATCTTCAACCCGCTCGTCGGCATGGCGGCCGACAAGTGGGGACGCAGGCCGATCAACCTCCTGGGTGTCATCGGCCTCGTGATCTGGCCGATTCCGGCCTTCATGCTCATGTCGACGGCCAGCCCGGCGCTCACGGTCGTCGCGCTCATCCCGTTCGCGTTCTTCGTCGCGTGCACGGCCGTGACGAACAACATCCTGCTCGTCGAGGTGTTCCCCGCTTCCATCCGCTCCTCGGGCGCTGCGATCGGGTACAACGTCGCCTACGCGCTGCTGGCCGGGCCCGGACCACTGATCGCCACGGCGCTCGTGGCTGCCACCGGGATGCTCATCTCGCCCGCGTTCTATGTCGTCGCCGTTGCTATCGTGGCGCTTGCGGTGCTCTGGCCATTGTTGCCGGAGACGAAGGACACCGATATCTCCCACGGGTAGAGAGGAACAGGCATGCAGAAAGTAGCCGTTGTTCAGGCCGGCTCGATTCCGTTCGACGCCGATGCCGCCGTAACCAAGGCGGAGGGGCTGATCGCAGAGGCCGCCGAGCAGGGGGCCACGCTCGCGGTCTTCCCGGAGGCGTTCATCGGCGGATACCCGAAGGGCACGACGTTCGGCGCCGCAATCGGGATGCGCACCGAACCGGGGCGGGAGGAGTATCGGCGATATCGAGACGGCGCCGTAGCGCTCGACGGCCCCGAGATCGAACGACTCGCCGCCGGCGCAGCCGACCACGGAGTGTTCCTCGTCGTCGGCGTCATCGAGCGGCTCGGCGAAACGCTGTACTGCACGGCGGTCATGATCTCTCCGGAGGCCGGAGTCGTCGGGAAGCACCGCAAGCTCATGCCGACCGGTTCGGAACGACTCGTCTGGGGTTTCGCGGACGGCTCGACACTCGACACGATGGAGACCCCGGCCGGGAGGGTCGGCACGGTCATCTGCTGGGAGAACTACATGCCGCTGCTGCGGCAGACCATGTACGCGAAAGGAGTCCAGCTGTACTGTGCCCCTACGGCCGATGATCGCCCGACTTGGCAGGCCACCATGACGCACATCGCGCTCGAGGGGCGCACGTTCGTGCTCTCGGCCTGCCAGGTGCTGCATCGCGATGCGCTCCCGGATGATCATCCGGTCGAGCACGAGCCTCCCGGAGGGGACATCCTGATGCGCGGCGGCAGTGTCATCATCGACCCGACGGGACGCGTTCTCGCCGGCCCCGTGTACGACGAGGAGACGATCCTGTACGCGGACGTGGACCTCGACGTCAAGACTCGCTCGCACCTGGATTTCGATGCTGTCGGGCATTACTCGCGCCCCGATGTCTTCTCGCTCACCGTCGACGAACGTCCTCGTGAGTCGGTGCGCTTCGAGCGGTAGCGATGCACGAACCGCGCTCGGTCACGGCCGATGCGCCAGCACCCGTTCGAGGGCCGGCTGCAGGTGCGACCAGAACTCCTGCGGGTTCTCGGCGTGCGGAAAGTGACCGAGCTGCGGCATCCGCTCGAACGAGGCGTTCGGGATGCTCGCGGCGAGTTCCTCCGACCGCTCAGGCGGAACGCTCGTGTCATACACGCCCGAGAGGACGGCGATGTGCGGGCTCGAAGGCGTGAACTTCGCCGAGACCGCTGTGAAGTCCCACTGCTGATAGCCCTCGATATCGCCGATGTAGACCCCGTGGGCGCCGGAGGAGTAGCCCCACCATACCCGGTCGCGATGCTGCTGCGGCGAAGCCGGGTTCATCAGGCCGTACGTCCACTCCGGTGAGAAGAGCGTCTGGTCGACATCGGTCGCCCTCGCCGCGGGGGTTGCGCGTCCGGCGACGTCCTTCGCCGCCTGGCACGAGACGGCTCCCGCGAATCGCTCCGGATGCAGCGCGATCGCCCTGACGACCGCCGCTCCTCCCATCGAGGCGCCGACGAGAATCGGCCGTTCGAGCTCCAGCGCGTCTGCTGTCGCGATGATGAGCTCCGTGTAGAGCTCGGGAGTCAACGAGTACGCCAGCGGATCGACGCCCGCGGGCGGTACGGACTTCCCGTGCCAAGGCAGATCGAAGGCGATGAGTTCGAAGCGGTCGGCGATGTCGGTGTCGGTGATCAAACCGTGGAACTGCGTCGTGTCGGAGCCCGCCGTTGCGAGGCAGAGCAGCTGGGGACCGCATCCGGCCCGCTCGACGAACACGTCCGATGACCCCGCGCTGCTCTCGATCCGCACGTACTCGCCGCGGAGCGTCTGCCGACGCGGCCGCGAGGCGCTTGAAGCACCGGACCGGGGGCGCAGTGCCTCGACTGCGCGTCGGACCACGTGCAGGTGCCGTTCGAAGGCTCTTGCGTCGCCCTCGAGCGTCATGGTGCCGGACCGCAGTTGCGGCAGCACGTGCTGCTCTCCCGGCTCAGGGTGCGCGGAGATGAGTCGCGCCCACACGGCATCCGGCGCCGACAGCGTGAAGTCGGCCTCCTCGCTGCTCTCGACGTGGCCCTCCGCAACGCGGATGCACATCCGGTCGGTGTCGTTGACGAAGGCGAAACGGACGCTCGATCCCGCCGTCGTGCGCTGCAGTCGCGAGTCCTGCTGCAAGAGCGCGAGTGCACGTTCCGGAAAGCTCATCCGTGCCGCCCCAGGATGGCCGCGATACCCTGCAGCGGATCCCCGTATCCGGGAAACCGCTCGAGTGTCGAAGGGTCGTGGCCCGTCACGACGTGCGCCGCGTTCGTGTCGCGAATACGTTCGAGGACGCGGTACGACTCCGGAACATCCGCCATGGAGACGAAGGGCATATCGCGATCGAGCTCCTCGTAGAAGTGCGCGGCATCGCTGGCCAGCAGCACCTGCCCTTCTTCCGTTTCGACGGCGACCATCGACTGGCCGGGTGTGTGGCCTCCCACCTCGATGATCTTGACGCCATCCTCGATCTCGGTTTCACCCGAGAACTGCACGAGGCGGCCCTCTCGCTCGGCCGTCCTGAGGTCGTCGACCTCTGCCTGATCACCGAAGTGCGAAAACAGGGGCCGGGTCGCGATCCCGCTCGTCCAGAACTCGTACTCGCTCGCGGCAATGTGCAGCGTGGATGCCGGAAATCGGTCGAGGTTGCCGATGTGGTCGTAGTGCGCGTGCGTCACGACGATGGGCGGTGCCTGCTCCGGAGTGATGCCGATGCGGGAGAGCGCTTCGACCGGGTCGACCAGCACGGTTCTACCGCGCTGCTCCGCGCCGGCTCGCGAGAATCCCGTATCGATCAGGATCACGTCGCTCCCTCGCCGCAGTACCCACAAGAAGTAGTCCGTCGTGTACGGCGCATCCTCTTCGCCGTAGAACGAGAAGTTCATGTAGGCCTCGCTCTTGCGGCCCGTCCGGGTTCCGTGACGGATGATGATGACTTCCCAGCCTGAGCGCGTCATCGCAGCCCCTTTCGTCGTAGACCCCTGTCGGCAGCGGCTCGCTCAGGAGCTCCCGGCTCCTCCCTCGTGCACTTCGACGTTCGGCTCGAGCCCGTCGGCCCCCACGACTTCCCGCCACGCGTCGAACCCCGTCTGGAACGCCACGATGCCCGCCTCCGGCAGGGAGATCTCGATCGCTTCCAGGATCTCCTGCGGCGTCAGGCCCAGATCGAGCGCAACGCGGATGTGCGACTGAATGTGCCCCTTGGATGCGCGCATCACCGTCAGCGAGACGATGAAGATCAGCTCTTTCGTCTTCCGGTCGAGCGTGCGCTGATTCAGGTACGCCGCCGAGACCAGACCGTTGGTCGCCTGCAGGACATCGAAATCCTGCTTCGCCATGACCTTGTGGTAATCGAGCACGTAACCGCGCTTCCGTGCCATGTCGTCGATGTACTCCTGGGGGTCGGTAGTCATTCCTGGTCCTCTCTGTGGATTTCGATACCTGTTCGCTGCTCGTAGACTCTGGCGATTTCCGTGTGGTCCGGATGTTCGCCCAGCAGTGGCCGCCCCGCTTCCAGCGCGTCGAACGCCGCTGCGGTGACGGGGTTGAAGCCGACCCGATCTGCCATATTCAATGCGATGCGCATGTCTTTCAGCATCAGGTCGTACGCGAAGGCGGAGGCGAACGTGCCGGGAAGAATGTGATTCGGGAATTTCACCTGGGTCGCCTGGCTCATCCCGGTGGCCGAGTTGAGCACCGCGACCATCGTGCTCGGCTCGATACCGAATCTCGATGCGATCGTGACGGCCTCGGTTGCGGCAGCCATGTTCGTTGCGCTGACGAGATTGTTGAGCGCCTTCGCGGCGTGACCTGCACCCGCTGGTCCGACGTGCTGGATGGAGCTCCCCATGGTTTCCAGGTGCGGCAGAGCGGCTTGAACAGCGGCGGCGCTACCGCCTGCCATGATCGAGAGCTCCCCGGTCTGCGCCTTGGCGATGCCGCCGGAAACAGGAGCGTCGACGTAATGCACGGCAAGCTCTTTCGCCGCATCGGCAATCCTCTGCGTACTCTCGGGCTCACTGGAGCTCATATCGATAACGAGGGCACCATCCGGCAGTGCCTCGAGCAATCCGTCTTCTCCCAGCACCGTGTCTTCCACGTGTTTGCTCGTGGGGAGCATAAGTATCACCGTGGTGACGGCATTGGGAAGCGGGGCGAGCGACGCTATGGCAATTGCCTTCGAAGCTGCGGCCGCACGTTCAGCGGCGTCTGGAAACACATCGAAGACGATCGTCTCGAAACGCTCCGCGTGGAGCGCCGACATGGGAGCGCCCATGCGCCCCATTCCGAGGAAGAGTGTGCGGCTCACTGCTCCGCATCCTCTTCTGAGAGGTACGTCAGCGCGATATCCGTCGCGACCATGACGTGGACGTGCGCGAACTCGTATGCGGCAAGTTCGTCACCGTTCTCGATTGCAGAGACAACGCGATCGAGTTCGTCTTTCGTGGCCGCCGTTCGCCCCGCTGCGCTCAGCGTGACCGCACGCAACTGGCTTATCCGCGCCTGTACGCCGGCGAGCTGCTCGCCGATGATGTCGTTGCCGCTCGCGTTGATCAACGTCGCATAGAAGTCGTTCTTGATCCCGACCAGTTCTTGTATATCGAGAACAGCGGCGTCATCGATGCGGTCCCAGACAACCCGCAGCGCACGTTTCTGCTCATCACTCGCGTTCTTCGCCGCCAGCCGGGCGGCGGTCGCTTCGAGGGCGCCTCGCACTTCGTAGAGCTGCCGCGCCTCCTCGTAGGTCAGCCTTGCGACGATCGGCCCGCTGCCCGGCTGCAGCACGATCAGGCGCTCGCTCTCCAGCTGACGGAGAGTTTCGCGCACAACCGTACGGCTGACTCCGAGGTAGCCCTCGAGATCTTTCTCCTTCATGCGCGAGCCGGGCTCGAACTCCCCGCGGATAATCGCTGTGCGCATAACTTCCACCGCTTGCTCTCGCAGCGGTGCAGCACGCCGTTCCAACATGCGTCCTCCCGATTCGCTTTACAGTATTACCGTAATACGTAAAGCGGGAGATCGGTAGTCGAAGCCGTCACGCGTGACGGAATGTCCTGAAACTCGGTTAGTCGCCGATCGTGCCGACCACAACGGCGCCGGCATCCGCCATGGAGGTCAGCGCGCGAATGCGCCCCTCGTCGGATACCGCAGCGGTCAGGTCGTTGATGACGCGCACGGAAAGACCCTCCGCGATGGCATCGAGCGCGGATGCCCTGACACAGTGCTCGGTCGCGATTCCAACGATGTCGAGATGGCCGATCTCCCGGGTTGCGAGCTCCTCCGCGAGCGGGAGCCCCTCGTCGGTCTCCCCTTCGAACGCCGAGTACGCGGGCTCGCCCATCCCCTTCTTCACGTGGATGTCAATCTGGTCGGTGTCGACGGCGGCGTGATACTCGGCACCCTCAGTTCCCGCAACGCAGTGCACGGGCCAGGTGTTGACGAAGTTCGGCGCGCCGTCGACGGCGAAATGTCCACCGTTGTCGCCGTCTGCGTCATGCCAGTCTCGGCTGGCAACGACGGTCGAATAATTCGCCTGGGCGACATGTTCGGTGATGCGCGCCGCGACCGCTGCACCGCCCTCGCAGCCGAGCGCGCCTCCCTCGGTGAAGTCGTTCTGCACGTCCACGATCAAGAGTGCTGCGTTGCGAGTCATGCGTCCCAACCTACCTGTGTCACGAGTCGTCGATGCACGCCGGCCAGTCGCGCGCCCGATAGACCACCGGCGTTAGAACGAGAGCTCGATACTGTCGCTCTCCTCGATGACCCGGCGCACCTCGTCGCTCGTGAACGCATCGATGAGCGCCTGCGTCTCCTCCGACTCGGCGTCCTCCGCCCGTACGACGAGCTGCAGCGCGAAGACGTCGTCCAGCTCTGTTATCAGCCCGTCATCGTCCGGGTTCAGGCCGAGTGCACTGATGTGAGCCGGCCACTGGAACACCAGATCCGCCTCGTCGTAGGCGTTGTTCAATTGACTGATCTCCAGCTCCAGGAATTCGAACCCTCGCGGGTTCTCGGCCACGTTGGCGACGGTCGCGTCGTACGGATCGATGTCGGAGTCCAGTTCGATCAACCCTTCCTCCGCGAGCATCTTCAACGCCCGCCCCAGATTGGACGAATCGTTCGGGATGGCGATGGTCGCGCCGTCCTGCAGCTCGTCGATGGTCGCGAGCTCTTTCGAGTAGAAGGCGATCGTGAAGTTGTACACCGACTGCACGGCCACGAGTTCGGCGTCGTTCTTGTCGTTGAATTCCTCCATGAACGGTTCGTGCTGTGCGAAGTTCGCGTGAATCTCACCGTCGTTCAACAGCCTGTTGACCGTCACGTAGTCGTTGACTTCGACGACGTCGATCTCATAGCCGTCGCCAATCGCTTCCGAAGCCGCTTCGACGATGTCGATGGTCGACATAGCGACGCCGGCAACGTGCAGCGTTACCGTCTCCTCCGCGGGAGCATCCGCCGAATCACCCGCATCGTCGGGCGCGGAGGAGCAGGCCGTGACCGCGAGCGCGGTCGCCAGCAGAGCGGCGGTGAACGAGGTGCGTCGAAGACGAGACATGAGCGTTGTCCTGTTCGGTGAGAAGGATTGGGCGCGGATGAAGAACCGCATTCACAATGTTAACTAACTCAGCATAACAACCTTTCGTAGCAAATTCTTCCCGGGCGCAGCAACGCCCTTCGCTGCCGTGAAAACAGCGGTGGAGATGCGCGGTATGGCTGTTCAACAAGGAGGCTGCGGTGCTGCATCACACGATGCAGCTACCGCCACCTCCGGATGGAGCCGTTATCGCTGAACACGAGTCGGCCACCACAGTCGCGGCCCGAGTTCCAGGGCGAGCGCAGGTACGAACAGGCTGCGAACGAGCGTCGTATCGAGCAGCACACCGAAGGCAACGATGATCGCCAGCTGCACGAGGAAGAGCACTGGGATCACACCGAGCGCCGCGAACGTCGCCGCCAGCACGACCCCTGCTGACGTGATCACGCCTCCCGTTGTGATCAGCCCCTCCAGGATGCCCTTCCTGTTCCCGAGTCGCACCACCTCTTCCCGAACTCGGGTCATGAGGAAGATGTTGTAGTCGACGCCCAGGGCCACGAGGAACACGAACGCGTACAGGGGCACGGAAGGGTCCATGTCGGGGATGCCGATGATCCGGAAGGCGACGGCCGCAACGCCCAGCGCGGTCGCGAACGACACGACCGTCGTCACCGTCAACATCACCGCCGCCCAGACGGAGCGCAGGAGCACCATGAGGATGAGCGCGATGACGACGAGCACGATGGGAATGATCAGCGCCCTGTCCCGCTCCGACGCCAGGTTCGTATCGAGCGCCACCGCGGACTCCCCTCCCACGAGCACGTCGTCGTCCGCGAGCGCGTCGCGCAATTCGACGACCGTGTCCTGCGCGGCGATGGAGTCGGCTGGCTCGGTCAGCGTCACCTGCAGGAGCACGGTCGACTCGATCACGGTTGGCTCGGCCGCTGCGAGCGGGCCCTGCTCGGGAGCGGGATACGGCACGGTGCCCGCAGCCGAATCGTCACTCGTGATCGCCACCGACTCGACCTCTCCGTTGTCGAGGGCCTCCTCAGCGACGTCCTGCCAGCTAGTCTCGTCGGCGACGATGTACGTCGGCGTACCGCTCCCTGCCGGGAAGTGCTCGCCGATCATCTCCTGCCCGTCTCTCGCCTCCGACTGGCCGACCACGAACTCGCTCGACGCGACGCCGTTGGCCTGCAATTGCATGAGCCCAGCGGCTCCGCCCACCAGCAGCAGGAGCGAGACGATCCAGATGAGCCGCGGTCGTCGTTCCACGAGCTCGGCGATACGCTGCCAGACCCCGGACTTCGCCCGTTCCTCGCTGCCGTGCGAGAGTTTCATGGGCCAGAACGCGACCCGGCCGAACACCAATAGCAGTGCCGGCAGCATCGTGAGCGCTGCGAGCATGGACACCAGGATGCCGATCGTCGCGACAGGGCCGAGCTGCCGGTTCGAGGCGAGCTCGCTGAGCAGAAGGCAGATGAGCCCGGCGATCACGGTACCGCCGGATGCGACGACCGGTTCCCACGTTCGCTTCCACGCGGCTACGGTCGCCTGCCACCGCGTATCGCGTTCGCGCAACGCTTCGCGGTATCTGGCCGTGTACAGCAGTGAGTAGTCGGTCGCGGCTCCGATCACCAGAATGAACAGGATGCCCTGCGTCTGCCCGGAAATCTCGAAGACTTCGGCCGCTGCGAGCTGATACACGACGAAGACCGATCCGCAGAGCGCGGAGACGGAGGTCGAGAGCACGATCAGCGGCAGTAACGGCGATCGATACACGATGATGAGAATCACCAGCACCGCCATGATCGCCACGATGAGCAGCAGACCGTCGATCCCGGAGAACGCCTGCGCGATGTCGGCTGTGAACCCTGCCGGCCCCGTGACCGCGCCGTTTACGTCTGCGGGCAGCGCATCCTGGAGCATTTCTCTCAGCTCATCGATGACGGGATTCGTCTCCGTCGAGCCGCCTTCGGAATCCAGCACCGCGACGATCTGCACAGCGCGGCCATCGTCGCTCGGTATCGCCGGCGAAACTTCCTGCACTCGGTCGAGCGCTTCTACATCGCTCGCCAACGCATCGAACGCGGCGAGCGCGTCTTCGCTCAGCTCTTCATCGGATGCGGCGATGAGTACGGCGGGGATTTCATCCTCGCCCAGAAAATCGTCGAGCGCATCCTGCACCTGCGCGGATTCGGAGCTGGTGGGCAGGAAGCTCGCCTGGTCGTTGACGATGACACCCGACAGTTTGCCGAACGTCGGACCACCGACACCGGCAACCGCGAGCCAGCCGACGATGAGCAGCGACGGCAGCAGCACACGCAGCCATACCGGCACGCGCCCGCTCTGAGATTTCCCGGCCATTCCCACCCCTTACTATTGTCTTCCCTAGCTAAGTATTCACCCATCGAAGCTTCAGCGCGAAACTTGAGCCATCTAAGAGGTTAAGCCAATAGGGCGTTGCGTGAGGATTCGGGGTGTTTCCTGGGGTCGGGGGATCGTTTTCGCGGCAGTGGCCCGAGGCGCAACTCGACCCTCGGTCCACACCGCACACCGCAGTCAACGCCATCTATTGGCGCGACAGCCTATTGTGCACTCGCGATCTATGGATGTACGAATCCCGGCCTCTCCGCTCGCTCTTCCATACCTTCCAGTTCCTGAAAGAGCGTCACCTCGAGACCGGCCGGTGCGTGGATGCGGGAGTTCACGGACTGCCAGGGCGTCGTTCTGGGAGCCGCAATCAGGTCTGCTCCCGCATCCACCAGCTTCTCGGTCGTTCCAGCGCTGTCTTCGACCTCGAAGGCCACGCGCAGAGGGGCGCTCGGCCGGCCCTCCGCCTCGACATCATCGATCATCCTGCTCTGTTCCGGATTCGCGAGTTCCAACGTCGCAAGTCCTGCGTCGAGGATCGCAACCCGGGCATCCCCTTCGCCTTCGAACGCGACCCGCTGCTCCAGGCCGAGAACGTCTCGGTAGAAACGCAATGCCTGCTCGTAGTCTTCTGTGTGCACGACCAAGCGCAACTGCTTGACGGGCTTCTTCTGCTGGTTGTTCTGTGTCATGCTGATCACCCTAGGAGCTGACATCAGTGTGAGGGGCAAGGGATGCGAATCGGGGAACTCTCCCGCAGGAGCGGTGCGAGCGTGCGCTCCCTCCGCTACTACGAAAGCCGCGGGCTCATCAGCGCCGAACGGAGCACGAGCGGGCAACGACACTTCAGTGAGGATGCCGTCGCCAGGGTCGAAACGATCCGCCGGCTACTGACGGCAGGGCTCGGGACCGTGACCATCGCGGATGTACTGCCGTGCGTCGCCGACCCCGCCTCGCAGACGACCGTGCTCACGCAGCGCTTGATCAATGAGCGCGACAAGCTCACGGAAGACATCGAACAGCGCATCGAAACCCGTGACGCCCTCGAGCGCCTCATCCAACAGGCTCCCCAGCTGCCGTAATGCGATCAACGCGGCGTGCAGGCGTATCGAGACACTGATCGAACACGAAAAACTGACGTATGGATCAGTGTTTCGCTACGTTTAGTCGATCCATCAGTTTTTCATCAACCGGTACCCGTCGATGAGCAACACGAAAACGGAAATCCCCCACCCGGTCGACCCGGATGGGGGAACTGTGCCGCCTAACGGAATCGAACCGTTGACCTATTCATTACGAGTGAATCGCTCTGCCGACTGAGCTAAGGCGGCGTGCTCTTGGCACAGCCACCTAGCATAGCCCATTTTTGAGCTCGCCGGTTCGGCCCCGCATGTCAGCAGTTGTCGATGTCTCCCGAAGGCGCGTTTCCGTTCAGCAGATAATCGTTCACCGGCTCGTCAACGCACATATTGCCGTTGCCGTATTGCCCGTGTCCCTCGTCGGCGACGGTGATCAGGATGCCCGACTCGAGCATGTCCGCGAGCGCTACCGACTCGTCGTAGTGCGTGGCCGGGTCGTTGAGGCCGCCGATCACGATGATCGGGTCTGCTCCCGGTGCCGTGATCGGTTCGAGCGAACGGGAGCCGGCGTTGGGCCAGTCGACGCAGGAGGACAGCCCGACGAAGAACCGGCCGACCGTCGGCGCTTCGTCCTGCACGAGTTCAGCGTCGGCTCGCACCGTGTCGTAGTCGTCCTCCGGCACATTGTCGAGGCAGTTGATGCCGACGAGAGCCTCGTAGGAGTTGTCGGCGAACGTTCCGTCCGGGTTCACGCCGTAGTAGCCTTCGACAGCCGAAAGCGCCGACTCGGGCTCGCCGTCCTGCACGTCCGCGATGATCGTCTTGAGCGTCGGCCACTGGAACTCGGCATACAGGTTCGCAGCGACAGCGATGAAGAACGAACCCGAGGTCAGGTAGCGGTCGTTCGAGCCGGAGATCGGGTCGTCATCGAGTTCGTCGAACAGCTCCGTCATCTCGTCGAGCGCTTCCTGGCGGTCGTCCGCGTCGATCGGGCAGTCCGATTCGCCCATACAGACTTCGAGGAAGTTGCCCAGTGCCAGCTCGAAGCCGCGCGCCTGGAACAACGTGCTCTCGACGCCGCCCGCAGTCGGATCGGTTGCCGCGTCGAGCACGAAGCGGCCGACGTTGTCGGGGAAGAGCCCCGCGTACGTGGCGCCGAGCAGCGTGCCGTATGAAACACCGTAGTAATCGAGTTTGTCGTTGCCGAGCAGTGCGCGCATCAAGTCCATGTCGCTTGCAGCCTGTTCGGTTCCGTAGTAGCCGATCGCCTCGCCCGTGTAGGTTTCGCAGGCCTCGGCGAATTCGCGGGAGGCTTCTCTCGACTCATCCAGACCCTCGTCGGAGAGCCAGTCAAGGCCCTCGTAGTCTTCCGAGTCACCGACCGTGAAGACCCGCTCGTAGAGTGTCGAGGGGTCGTCGTAGCACGTGATCGGTGAAGAACGCGAGACGCCACGAGGGTCGAAGCCGACCAGGTTGTACTGCTCGAGGATCTCCGGGGGAACCAGGTACTCCGCGAACTGCTGCACGTAGTCGTAGCCGGACGCACCGGGACCGCCGGGGTTGTAGAGCAGATCGCCGATGGCGTTGCCGTTCTGCGCCTCGTTCACGACCATGTGCACCTCGACCGTTTTGTCGGGGTCGGGGTTGAACCAGTCCATAGGGGCGGTGATCACGGCGCAGCGCTGGCCGTCGCCGCAGTTCTGCCAGTCGACCTCCTGCGCGTAGAACGACTCGAGATCTGCGTCGACGCCATCGGTCGAGTCGAAACCGTTGTCGTCCGGGTCTACTGCGCTCTGATCCGAGACCACGGCCGGGAGAAAAATACAGCCGGACAGCGTGAGCGAAGCTGCTGCCACAACTGCGAGTGCGCTGAAAAGTCGACTGGAGCGGCGAGTCCTTGACACTGATGCACTTCCTTTCATCGAGATCAACTGTATGCGTGCCCGCTGAGGATTCACTTCAAGCAGCGAGCGCGCGGCGCTCTGCCACCGTCACAAGAGCGGCTTCGATCGCGAGCAGCACCGGCACATTGCCCTCGATACGCTCGCGGGCGGTCGACAACGCGTCGAGTACGGCAAGTGCGCCCTCTGCTCGCAGCTGTTCCGCGAACTCTGTGATGCGGTCGCGCTCGGCGTCGTTGACGAGATCATCGGGGCGTCCGATCGAGACGAGCAGGGCATCCCGGAACACGCTCAGCAGATCGACGAGCACGCGATCGACACCGTCTCGCACGCCGCGCCGCTCGCGGTCTTTCATGGACTTCCTGAACTGCGTCAGCTGCCCGCGCAACTGTCGCGGCACCGTCGCACCCGGCGTCAGCCCCAGCTGGCGGAGGAACTGCTCCTCCTGCTCCGCGAGGTGTTCTTCCCCGAGCGACTTGGCATCCTCGTTCGCGACGTCGATGAGCAGCTGCGCTGTCCGTACCGCTGCGCCGACACTCGTGATGCGGAGCACGGCATCGACGGTCTTCGCTCTGCGCTCCCGCGCCGCCGCATCCGTCGCGAGCCGCCTCGCCATGCCGATGTGGCTCTGGGCCTCCCTTGCGGCGGTGCGTGCGAGCGCGAGGTCGACGCCATCGCGACTGTGCAGCAGCTGCGCAACGTCTTCGACCGACGGCACGTGCAGGACGAGCGACCGGACCCGCGAACGGATGGTCGGCAAAAGATCCGCCTCGCTCGGCGCGCACAGAATCCACACGGTTTGATCCGGTGGCTCCTCGATTGCCTTCAGCAGCGCATTCGCGGCCTGCTCGTTCATGCGGTCTGCGTCTTCGACCACGACGACGCGATAGCGCCCCCCGCTGGGGGCGAAGTTCGCCTTGCGAGCCGCTTCGCGAGCCGCGGCCACCGTGATCGTCACGCCCTCGGTCGACAGCCGTACGAGGTCGGCGTGCGATCGTGCGGCCACCTGGCGATGCACGACGTCGTGACTGCCGTCCGGCGAGAGCAGGTCGGCGGCGAAGGCGTACGCGAGGTTCGAGCGCCCGGACCCGGGTGGGCCCGTGATGAGCCACGAGTGCGTCATCTCCCGATCCTGCGCATCCGTGACGGCAGCGGCGCGCTTGAGCATCCGGACGGCGTCATCCTGACCGACGATGTCGTCCCAGAGGTTCACGATGCGCCCAGTAACGCGACGACGCGGGCACGAATCGCGGCTTGGATCTCGTCGACATCGCCCGCCGCATCCACGACGAGGAAACGCTGCGGTTCCTGCTCGGCGAGACCGAGGTACGCATCGCGCACGCGGCGGTGGAATTCGGCACCCGCGGCCTCGAGGCGATCGAGTGCTCCGCGACCGGAGAGTCGCTGCATGCCGACCTCCGGGTCGAGGTCCAGCAGGACGGTCGCGTGCGGAACGAGACCGCGCACAGCCCACATCGACACTTCGCGAACTTCGTCCGCTGCAAGGCTCCTGCCGACACCCTGATAGGCGACCGAGGAGTCGAAGTAGCGATCCTGCAACACGACCGCGCCGCGCTCGAGGGCGGGGCGGACGACCGTCGCTACGTGGTGGGCTCGATCTGCCGCGTACAGCAGCGCCTCGGCACGCTCATCGACGTGATCCTTGCCGTGCATGACGAGCTGCCGGATTTCACGGCCGAGATCCGTGCCTCCCGGCTCCCGCGTCGCGACGACCTCCCGCCCACGACCCTCCAGCCATTCGGCGAGCAGCCGCGACTGTGTGGATTTGCCGGAGCCGTCGCCGCCCTCGAACGTGATGAACAGGCCGTTCACGGTCGTTACTTCTTCGCGGTGCCGCGCTTCGCGGGCGCTTTCTTGGCGGGGGCCTTCTTCTTCGCCGGCGCTTTCTTCTTCGCCGGGCCCTTGTCCCGCTTGATCTGCAGCAGCTCTGCGGCGCGCTCGAACGTGATGTCCTCGACGCTGTCGCCGCGTGGAATCGTCGCGTTCGTCGTCCCGTCGGTCACGTACGGGCCGAACCGGCCGTCCTTGACCTTGATCGGCTTACCGGAGACGGGGTCGTTGTCGAATTCCTTCAACGCCGCTGCTGCGCGGCGGTTGCCGTACTTCGGCTGCTTGAACTTCTCGACCGCTTCCTCGACCGTGATCGTCAGCAACTGATCTTCGGTGTCGAGCGAGCGAGTGTCTTCGCCGCGCGTCAGGAACGGCCCGTATCGGCCGGGGCGCGCACGGATCTCCTCTCCCGTTTCGGGGTCCTCGCCGACGATTCGCGGCAGCGACAGCAGTTGCAGCGCCGACTGCAGGTCGACCGACTCGGGCTCCATGGTCTTGAACAGGGATGCGCGCCGCGGCTTGGGCGCGTTCTTGCGCTTGGCCTTCACCTCGCCGGTCTCCGGGTCGACCTCGTCGGGGATCACCTCTTCCACGTACGGGCCGAACCTGCCGTTCTTCACCGCGATGTCCAGGCCCGTATCGGGGTGCTGACCGAGGACCCGGTCTTCCTGTTTCGGGGCATTGAACAGCTCCTTGGCGCGCTCGGGGGTGAGCTCGTCGGGAGCCATGTCCTCCGGAACATTCGCCCGCTTCAGCTGACCGTCTTCGTCGGTGCCTTCGAGGTAGGGGCCGTACTGACCGACGCGCAGGGTGATGCCGTCGACGAGGTCGATCGAGTTGACCGCACGCGCGTCCACGTCGCCGATGTTCTCGACCGTGCTGCGCAGACCGCTGTGATGGTCGTTGCCGAAGTAGAAGCCGCGGAGCCAGTCGACGCGATCCTGTTTCGCCTCGGCGATCTCATCGAGGTCGTCGAGCACCTTCGCCGTGAAGTCGTAGTCGACGTACTGGCCCAGGTACTCCTCGAGCAGCCGGATGGTCGAGAAGGCGATCCAGTTCGGCACGAGCGCCCCGCCGCGCAGGGTCACGAAGCCGCGACGCAGAATCGTGTCGATGATGGACGCATAGGTGGAGGGCCGACCGATCTCCAGCTCCTCGAGTGCCTTCACGAGGCTCGCCTCCGTATACCGCGGGGGCGGCGAAGTCGAGTGCTGCTTCGATTCGAGTTTTTCGGCTCCGAGCGCGTCGCCCGCTGTGACGTCCGGCAGCTTCGTGCTCTTGGGATCCTTGTCGTCGTACCGCGACTCTTCCGCCGACTCCTCGTATGCCTGCAGGAACCCGGGCTCGGTGATGACGGTGCCGCTCGCGCTGAACTGCGCGACGCCGCGGCTGGTTGCACTCGAGTCGATCGTGACGGTCGCGGTCTGCCCGGTCGCGTCGATCATCTGGCTCGCAACCGTGCGCTTCCAGATCAGTTCGTACAGCTTGAGTTCGCCGGCCGAGACCTTGCCCGCCAGCTGCTTCGGCGTCGCCCACGTGTCGCCGGCCGGGCGGATCGCCTCGTGCGCCTCCTGCGCGTTCTTCGACTTCCCGGCGTACCTGCGCGGAGTATCCGGCACGGAGCCCTTGCCGTAGAGGTCCTGTGCCTGTGCGCGCGCGGCCGTGATCGCCTGCGACGACAGCGCCGGCGAATCGGTACGCATATAGGTGATGTGGCCGTTCTCGTACAACGACTGGGCGAACGACATCGTCTGCTTTGCGGAGAAACGCAGTTTGCGGCCGGCCTCCTGCTGCAGTGTGGACGTCGTGAACGGTGCCGATGGACGCCGGCGATACGGCTTCGACTCGACGCCGGCGACTTTGAATTCGCTCGTCTCGAGCTCCTTCACGAGCTCTTCCGCCGATTCGGCGGTCAGCCGCTCGCGCACGGCCTTCAGGTGGCCGCCGTCGTCGAAGTCGCTGCCCTGGGCGATGCGCAGCCCATCGAGTTTCGCGAGGCGCGCAGGGAACACCGTGCCGGCGGATGCGAACTCTGCAGTTACAGAGGCGTAGTCAGCGGAGACGAAGGCCATCCGCTCGCGCTCGCGGTCGACGATCAGCCTGGCGGTCGGCGACTGGACTCGCCCTGCGCTCAGACCGCTGCGCACCTTGCGCCACAGCACCGGCGATACCTCGTAACCGTAGAGACGGTCGAGGATGCGCCGCGTCTCCTGGGCGTCCACGAGCGGCATGTTGATCTCGCGCGTGTTCTCCCGGGCGTGTTCGATCGCTTCCTTCGTGATCTCGTTGAAGACCATCCGGCTGACGGGAACCTTGGGCTTCAGCACCTCGAGGAGGTGCCACGCGATCGCTTCACCCTCGCGGTCTTCATCGGTTGCGAGTATGAGTTCGTCGGCGTCTTTCAGCGCACGCTTCAGCTCCGTGACGGTTTTCTTCTTGTCGGCGCCGACAACGTAGTACGGCTCGAAGCCGTTCTCGATGTCGACCGCGAACTTGCCGTACGGTCCCTTTTTCAGTTCGGCAGGCAGCTCTTTCGGGCTCACGAGATCGCGAATGTGCCCAACGGAAGCCAATACGGTGTAACCGTCGCCGAGGTACTTCTCGATCGTCTTCCCCTTCGCGGGGGACTCGACGATAACGAGTTTGTTGCCTCGGTCGGCCTGCTTCGCCTTTGCCACGTATGTTCACTGCTCCTTCAGAGGCTCGCGCGTCGAGCCAACGTTCGAGAGATCAGACTACTTGGAGCGGCATCACGGTTCGACGCGATTTTCAACCGGTTGCCCGGCCCTGCTCGTTGCCGGGACCCAGATCCCGCCCGCCCTGGTCTCGCAACCTACCGTAACCGCAGTTCCATGCACTTCGCACACTGTCAGACGCGCACCGTTGGCTTCTGCAACCTCCGCGGCCGCCCCGCACGGGTCCGCATCCGAGTACCCGGCGACGGCCGTCGCAGCCGCCAAAGCTGCCGAATCCGCCACCGCCGCTGCTCGTGCTCCTGCTGCTACAACCGCGCTTGCGACCACGATCGCGGCTGCAATGATGACCGCGGCGAACACGATCGTCAGCGCCAAGGATCCTCCCCCGCCCGCGTCGGATGCCCAGCGAGCGTTCGACGTTTCGCGGGCCCTCCCCGCAGCGGCTGTCACGACTTCACCAGCCCCTTGCGTCTGCGCAGCTTCGCGCGGACATGACCAGTGCCCCTGCAAGCACGGGGCGGGAGACGGTCGCGCACACGAGCGCACCTTCACTCGTGACGGTGAAGTCGGCCCCACGGGCGTACGACCCTGGATCGTCGCCACGCGCTGCCGCTCTCGCCGTGTGCGCAGCGGTCGACTCGAGCTCAACCTGGGTTGCTGCGGCGCCCACCGCCGCAATGCACACCGCAACGACCGCAAGCGCTGCAGGAATCGCGGTGACGAGCTCGGCGGCAATTGCACCGAGCTCGTCACCGAGCCGCGATCTGTTAGACCGTGAGCGCACGGCGCACCATGTCGGTGAGGATCTCCCGCACCTCATCGCTGCTGAGAATCACCACCAGCAGGCCGGCGAAAGCGACAGCTGCCATCGTTGCGATGACGTACTCCGCTGTCGCCGCGCCTTCGTCGTCGGCCAATCGTTTCCACATGTTGTCCCCCTTCTCTGCGGGTTTCGGCGTCTTCGCCACCGCCAAGTCTGCTGAGTCGACGCACGCACGTGGTCCGTCGTCGAGCGAGCTGTGGAGA
>NZ_CAMEFJ010000017.1 GCF_945915485.1 uncultured Agrococcus sp. | reverse complement strand
TCCGAAGGAGATCAGCCATGGCAAACACGCCGAACCCCCGACCGAAGACCACCGCTACCGCGACCGGCCCCGTCGGCAAGACCACGATCGATGACGGCGTTGTCGCGAAAATCGCCGGCATCGCAGCACGCGAGGTACCCGGCGTGTACGCACTGGGAGGCGGGGCAGCTCGCGTCGTCGGCGCGATCCGCGGCGCATTCAACACCAAAGACCTCTCGCAGGGCATCAACGTCGAGGTGGGCGAAGAGCAGGTTGCCGTCGACGTGACGATCGTCGCCGACTACCCGGTTGCACTGCAGGACGTCGCGAACAAGGTACGGGCTTCCGTGTACAACGCGCTCCAGGAGTACGTCGGCATGGAGGTCACCGAAGTCAACGTCGCCGTCGACGACGTGCACCTTCCTTCGAACGACGAAGAAGAGACCGGGGAGACTCGAGTCCAGTGAGCGCAACGTTCACTGGCACGGTCGTGGGAGCGATTCTCGCTCTCACGCTCGTGACGCTCGGATTCTGGGTCTTCCTGCTGGTCGGCCTGGCAATGTTGATCGGCGCCGGCATCGGCCGTGTCATGGAGGGCAGGCTCGACCTCGGCGCGCTCGCGGACGTCGTACGCGGACGTCGCACGTCGTCATGATCCTCGACCAGCAGGGCGACGAGTGCAGGGGACGGACGGTGCTCAGCGTTCGCTCGCTGCAGGCGCTCGCCACTCGGCTCGCATCCGACGCGGCTCAGACCCGCGACTCGGAAGTCTCGCTGGAACTCACGGACGATAGCGGCAGGTTACGTGCCTCGGTGCGCTTGCCGCTCGCGCTGACAGCCGAACCAATCCCCATACCGGAGCAGGCTCAGATGATCCGGGCGGCCCTCATCGATGGGATGTTTCGCCTCGCCGAGCGCTCGGTTTCGGCGGTCGACATCCGCTTTGATGGCGCGCGTCCGGCCCGTCGAGGGAGAGTGCTCTGATGCCCACCCACGAAAGGCTCTACCGACGTCTGCTCCGTCGAGAGACCCGCGCCTCCAGAACGGTTCCCGCAGTCATCGCGGCGACCTGTGTCGCTCTGCTCACGGCGGGCGGACTCGTCGCAGGAGGCTTGGCGCTGTTCTTACCTGAACGCTTGGACACGGTTGCCGCGACCGTCACGGATGCCGTGAACGATCCCGTCGTTTCGGTGACGGCCGGCTGCGTGCTCCTGCTCCTGGGCGTGGTCGGTTTCCTCCTGGCGATCCTGCCGGGGCGAAGGACAAGGCACACCCTCATAACCGATCGAGCCGGGGTCGTTATCGAGAGCTATGGGCTCGCCGAGTCCGTCGCGACTACAGTCGCACGCTCGTGCGGTTTGCAGCGGCGTCAGGTACGCGCGAGCGTCCATCGCCGCCGTCTGGTGACGATAATGGTTCGACCCGTCTCTGGCGTGGCGGTCGATCACGATGCCGTCGAAGAGGCAGCCAGGAGCACAACGCAGGCGCTCGGCCTGCGATTGCGTCCACGAGTCCTCGTGCAGCGAGAGGGGTCGGTCGCGTGAGCTCGAACAACAGATTCCTCGGCAGAACCGTCCTCCTGGTCACGGGGCTGTTCGCGATCGGAGCGGGCGCGGCATTGCTGCTCTGGACATTCGCACAGGATGCCCTTACTGCGTCGGTCTCGCGGGCCGGCGCGATCTGGCCGATTGCCACGGAGACGATCGCAACTCCGTGGGGCTGGCGTATGCCCGTATGGGGCGTCGCGGCGGTTGTCGCGGCACTGTTCGTGCTGCTGATCTCTGTTGCGTTCATTGCGAGCCGGCGCCGGGGAACGACGCGAACGGCTCTCCGTACGGCGTCCGCGCAGGGGACGACGAGCGTGGATACGACTGCTGTTGGCGAATTCTTCGCACTGCGATGCGACGGCACACCGGAGCTCCTCGACGTATCCGCGACGACCTACAGAGGTCGACTCGGACCGACGATCCTGATGGAGCTCTTCGTCCGCGACGGAGCAGATCTCTCACGAACGCTGGCAGCTGCGCACGCGGCGCTCGCCGACTGGGACAACTTCGCAGGCACGGAGACCCCCGTTGTCCTGCGAGTGGGGCGTCAGCGAGTCCGCGACCGGCTGCGCGCACCGATACGAGCCCGATGACCAAAAGAAACCCGCAACAACCGCTCTCAACTGAGCACACAGAGAAAGGAGCCCATCGTGGGCGAATCAGACAAGTTCGAGGCGAAAGCAAAAGAGACCCTCGGCAAAGCAAAGGAAACGTTCGGAAAGGCGACGGACAACGACCGCTTGAAGGCGGAGGGCAAGGCCGATCAGGTCGAAGGCAAGGTCAAGAAGACCGTTGAAGACGTCAAGGATGTCTTCAAGAACAAGTAGTCCGGACGCAGCATGCGTCAGTAACCATACATTGAGAAGGAATGGAGTCGACCCATGGGGTTTTTCGGTTTCCTACTGCTCGGGCTCATCGCCGGAGCTATCGCGAAGTTGATCTTGCCGGGCAAACAGGGTGGTGGCTGGATCGTCACCCTGCTACTCGGTGTCGTCGGTGCGATGCTCGGCGGTTGGCTGGGCGGGCTGCTGTTCAACATTGACCTGGGAGGATTCTTCGACTTGCGCAGCTGGCTGCTCGCAATAGGAGGTTCACTGCTGGTATTGCTCGTCTACGGACTGGTTTTCGGGAGGAAGTCGAAGAAGCGGTAAACCCGTTCGAGCGCCCGGCCCTACGCTGTTCAACAGGGCAGGGCCGGTTGCGCTGCAGTTTCAGAGAGGCACACATGCGTGAATACACACCGCGCATTTCGCTCGCGGATGCCGATGATCGGATTCTCGCCGGAAGGGCCGCAGACGGGGACGTCGAGGCGTTCACGGTACTCGTGCGCAGGCACACACCGCGGCTTCGTGCGGCGACGAGACTGATCACCCGCAGCACGTTGGAAGTGGACGACATCGTTCAAGAATCATTCGTAACCGCCTGGCAGCGCCTCCCGGATCTCGAGGATCAGGGCAAGGTGCAGCCGTGGCTCATGCGCATCGTCACCAGGAACGCGATCAGCCGCGTTCGGGCATCCCGCCCGTATCAAGACATCGACGATCTCTATTCGACGGCGTCGGGAGACACGAGTCCCGACCGCGTCGTGGAGAACAGGGCCCAGATGGCCGCACTCAGGGAGACGCTCGACGGGCTCCCCTCCCTGCAGCGCGACTGCTGGGTGCTTCGCGAAATCGGCGGTTACCACTACGACGAGATCGCCGAACAGCTCGGCACCAGTGTCTCGACCGTGCGTGGGGCGCTGGCGCGTGCGAGAAGACATATCATCGTGAGGATGGAGGCGTGGCGATGAACGACAACCACACCCCCCGTAACGAGCACGAGCACGTGCTGCAAGAGGATCTCGACGGTCACACCATCGAAGAGCTCACCGACTATCTCGAATCCGGGCGCAACCCTGTGAACCCGTCGATCGAGGACTCCCCCGCCTGTCAGCGCGCGCTCGAAGGCCTTGCGCGGCTGCGCACTCTCACCTCTACTGCGCTCGAAGAGGAAGCGCGTAGCGAACCGGACGTCGAGGAGCACTGGCTACGCGGAGTCGTTTCGTCAATCGTGGCCGAGTCTCGCGTGGGGCGCAGAATTCCCATCAGCGACCCCGATCCGTCGGCCGATCTAGCCATCACGGAGGGGGCGGTACGCGGCCTCGTCCGCGGCGCGGAAGAGGCCGTACCTGGGGTGATCGTCGGGAAGTGCCGGTTCCTGGGCGCTGTCGAAGAGCCGGGCGCCGAAATCCGAATCAGTCTCGAGGTCAGTGTTCTCTACGGGCTCCCCATGCATAGCCTGGTCACAGCACTGCGCCGGGAAGTCGCGAAGCGCATCGAACAGCACTCCGAACTGCAGCTCGAAGCAGTCGACATTCGTGTCAGCGACGTCGTCACGCGGGCAAAGGAAGAGGAGCGCCCATGAACGAACCGATCAGAGCAATGCTGGCGGAGGAGATCGAGCACCGGGTTATCGCGATCGAAGGCGTTGCGAAACTGTTTCCTCCTCGCGGGGGCCCTGTCGAAACCGGTTTAACGATCCTCCGGCAGGACGCCGGCGACAATCCGCTGGTCAGAATCAGCCAGAATGCGCAAGAATGCACGATCGAATTGAACGTCGCCGTAACGATCGAGAGTCGAACACCCGACCTCGCGCGGCTCATCAAATCCCGAGTCACCCGAATAGCCGGACAGCACGGTATCGTCGACCCATTGGTTCGCATCACGGTTTCGCACCTCCCCGCCGCTTAACGCTGCACTCGCTGCCAGAGCTGTGCCCAGTGCTCGGGCGCTAGATCGCGCGGGCGAGCTTCGCCGCGCACCCCGGCATCCCGCAGCGCCCGTTTCGCGCCCTTCGTCGGCACTCGGGCGGCGCCGCCGACGGTGGCCGCGAGCGAGCCGCCTCGTCCCGTGAAAACGGTCTTCACGAAGGCTTCGTAGGCCCCTCGCTGCGACGGAGGAATGAGCGGGGTTGCGCGGCGATCAATACGGAGTACTCCTCCGTCGACGCTGGGCCTGGGAGTGAATGCCCACGCGGGAACGCGCATCTCCAGCGAGAACTCGAACCATGGAGCAGCCTGAGCGCTCATCATGGTCGAGCCGCCCACACCGGCTCGCTTTCTGGCCACTTCCCACTGCGTCAGCAAGACTGCCGAGCGCCAGGAGCGCTGTCGCAGCAGGCGCCGGAGCAGCGGCGTCGTGATGTGGAAGGGAATATTGCCGACCACGACGTTCGCATCCAACGGATGCCGCATTGCGTCGGCTCGCAGGATTTCAACGTTGCGCAGTCGACGTCGCAGCCGTCCGACGCGGTGCTCGTCGATATCGATCGCCGTGAGCGGGCGTCCGAGCCGAGCGAGTGATCCCGTCAGCGCACCACCGCCTGCGCCGATCTCGAGGATGGATCCGGACGTGCTTGCCACGACCGTGGCGATTCGATTGACGGTGGGTTTGTGGGTGAGGAAATTCTGGCCGAGTTCGTGCCGGCCGCCGTGTTGTGAACGACGCATTGTGCGCTCCAGAGTCGATGTTCGGAGCGCCTCGGGGCGTGACATGCCTAACGAGAACGGAAGAGACCGCTGGTCCGAGACGCGAGATTACTCGGAGGTGACGGCGCGTGAATGTAGATCGGGCGTTCAGAAAGCCCCGCGCCGTCAGGAGCGACGGTCGCGGTCGATGTACTGGTGCGCTGTCACGAGCGCGCTGCAGATTATCGATCCCACGCAGATGACCGTAGCAGGTGCCCACCCACTTTGGCCAGGGCGATTCCCACCCTTGCCCCTTGGATGCGAAAAACTTCGAAACATGATGGTCATGTTTCGAAGTTTTTCGCACCTTACGCGGGGGGTGACGGGACTCCCCGGCGGGCGTCGATTGCGCTTTCGGTCAGCGTTCGATAGCTGCCGTACTCGACGTCTTACGCTGTTGCTTCATCGACCGTCACGGCCTCGCTGGCCGCAGCGTGGCGAACCTGCACCTTTCGCGGCTTGCTGTCCTCCGCAACGGGAATTGACAGCGTGAGGACGCCGTCGGCGTAGTCTGCCTCGATGCGGTTCAGATCGAGACCGCGGCCAAGGCTGAGCTGCCGAGCGAACGTACCGTAGCTGCGCTCCCGCGTCACCCACTGGTTCTTGTCGAAATTGTGGGCCGACTTGCGTTCGGCACGAATCGTGAGCGTGAAGTCTTCGACATCGATATCGATGCTCGATGGGTCGACGCCCGGCAGGTCGATTTCGGCGACGAAACGATCGCCTTCGCGATGCAGATCCATCGGCATTCCGAACGCGGATTGCCCACGCGACGCCTGGTTGATGACGCGATCGAAGTCACGGAACAGGTCTAGATTGCTTGCCATGGTTTCCCCCTTGAGTTGATTTGCTCTCTTGCCGTGGTCAACCGGCAAGAGGCCCCCGATATTCCTTAACTTGATACTAAGCAACTCAAGTTTTCTGATGCAAGTCGAGTGGGCTTCTCGTCAGGGATGTTCGCCGTCGGCTGACGCGCTTACGCGAGGGCGCGATGAATCAACTCGCCGACTTCTGCCATCGTCGCGAGGACGGCATCCCGCGGGTCCTTACCCTGCTCCCACTGCGCCAGCACGGCGTAGGCGACGCGTCGCTCTCCTGTCATCACGATGCCGACGTCGCCGCGCACCGATCGCAGCGTGCCCGTCTTGCTCCAGAGCCAGACGCCTCGATCGAAGAAGTCGTGATCGAGCGGGTCGAAGTTGAAGGGCTGCGCGACCATCGAGTGGTCTGTTCCCGCCGCGAGCCACCTGGCCAGGGTATCGCGGCTGCTTTCACTGAGCCCGTCGCCGTCCGCGATCATCCTGGCGAGCCGCACAAGCTCGCTCGCATTGCCCTCCGAGAGCCGTTTCGGATACCCGGGCGGGATGGGCCACCGCACGATGTCGTTGAGCCTCGTATGCTCGAAACCGAGATCGAGCGCATGTTGCCGCACCCGCTCCATGCCGACGACTCTGCCCAGCACGTTCGTCGCGTCGTTGTCACTCACGGCGCCGATCAAGAGCCCGAGATCGTACAGCGAGAACGTGTCCGCCTGCATGCGCGACCAGAGCCCCGAAGCGCCGATCATCTCGTGCGGCAGCCGCGTCGCAGTGTCTTCGAGCCGACGCGACCCCTCGTCGACGTCGACGAGCAAGCGGTGCAGCAGGAAGAGCTTGCCGATGGATGCTGTGTTCAGCACTTGCTCCTGCCGTTCGCCCAGCAGCGTCTCGCCGGTGTCGGCATCCTGCACCAGCACCGACCATCGGATGCCGTCGTGCTCCGGGAACTCGATACTCACTGGGCACTCCTTTCCTGCCCCGTTATCCGGGAGCGGATCTCTTCTCCGATCTCGCGCATCGCGTCGATGACGGGAGCCCGCAGATCGACGTCGGAGTCTCGCCAGTTCGCGGCGACCGCGTACGCGACCGCACCCGAGGGTCCGCGGACATGACCTATGTCGATGCGGGCGAACGAGGTGCTGCCGGTCTTATGGTGAAGCTCGATGCCTTGGTACTCGGGCTCGGCGTGGGCCAGCGGGTCCAGCAGGAACGCGTCGGCGAGCATCGACGTGTCCGTATCCGCTGCCAGCCACCCGAGCACCCGTTCGCTCACGGCCGGTGAGCCCAGTTCGCGACGAGCGAGCCGCCGCATGACGTCGGCGAGCTCCCGTGCGGTGCCGAACGACGGCGTCCACGGCATGCCCGGCAACCGAGCGTCCCTGATGAAATCGTGCAGCTCCGTTCGCTCGAGGCCGAGGTTCTTCGCGACGGCGCGCACAGTATCGAGGCCGCACATCGCGATGAGCGCATTGGTCGCAAGGTTGTCGCTCACGGCGCCGACCAGGAGGGCCGCGTCTTCTACCGTGACCCGCTGATCGCGCATCCGGTAGAGCAGCCCAGAGTCCTCGACCCGGTGCTCGTCTTCTATGCGAATTCGATCGTCGGGCGAGAATCGACCGTCTTCGAGTCTCTGCGCGACCTCGAGCAGCAGGAAGACCTTGCCTATGCTCGCGGTCTCGCACACAACGTCGGGTTCGTGGGCAAGCAGCTCTTCGCCCGAGTCGGCATCCACGACCCGTATGCTCCATTTCGCGCGCTGGTCGAGCTCCGGTGGTTTCATGCGCTCCCCGTTACGGTCAGAACCGGCTCACGACCGGTCGCATCCAACAGTCCTTCGACACCCAGCGGCACCGAGATCGCGTCGGGGTCGTGGCCGAACCCCTGCTCCCAGAGCACCGGAATGCCCGCATCGCCGAATTCGTCTTCCATGAGAGCTCGCACAGCACTGAGGTCTCCGGAATCGTGCCATGACCCCAGCACGATACCCGCGAGACCGTCGAAGTATCCGGCTCTGCGCAACTGCGTCAGGAAATTGTCGATTCGGTAGGGCTTCTCGGTGACATCCTCGAGGAACAGGATGCCCTCGGGCCGCTGCCGGGCGTCTGCGGTACCCAACGCGCTCGCCAAAAGGCTGAGGTTGCCGCCCGTGAACCGCCCTCTCGCCGTGCCCTGAGCGAGGATTTCCGTTGCGGGGCCGACGAGACTCTGCCCTCGCCACGGTTGCAGCAGCCACCTGCGCACGTCCTCCCTGATGATGGCCGACTTGCCGAACACGTCGTTCGTCGCCATGGGGCAGAACAGGGTCGGCACATCCAGGTGCGCGCGAAACGCCTCGTGCAGCGCCGTGATGTCAGAAGACCCGGTTAAGAGCTTCGGCCTGCCGTCGCGTCGCGTCGCCGCCGCTCGCATCGCTGCCCAGTCGATGCCGTCGAGCAGTCTGAGCGAGCCGTACCCGCCGCGCGTGCTGACAACCGCATCGATTTCGGGGTTCAACCACGCTTCAACGAGGTCTGCACGTCGTTGGTCGTCGGTGCCGGCCAGATAGTCGGCACGGGGATGTTTCGCGAGCGCGTGTCGTCCGACGACCACGTGCAGTCCCCACTGCTCGTAGTACGACTTTCCGCGCTCCAGGGCCTCCGCGCTGCACTGCCCTGCGGGAGACACGAAGGCGACCGTGTCACCCGGCTGCAGAGGAGCACTGTCGAGATACGCGTCGGACGGGTTCATATACGGCTCTCCATCGAATCTTGCGGGGTAGTGCCATGCAACACCAAAGTGTCACGAATTGCAATCATTTGAATCGTATCTACAGCCTGACACGGGGCCCAATCGCCTTAGAATCGGCAGTAAAGTCGGCAATTGTATTACGATGGGGGCAGAATCCGTGACGTATCTCATGCTATGTTTCTGACCGAACACGCTTTACACCGGCCGTCAAAAAAGTTGGGCCCTCTCACTAGGAATCGCGCTATGCAAGCAACGTCGCTCCGTGCAGAATCACTGCTGCCCCAAGGGTACTCATCGGCGCGCCTGAGTGATCCGGATGGCCTGCGGGAGGCCGACGCACTCTACCGCCGAGTGTTCGGCTACGAAGACCCCGCGTTCTCCCTGAACCCGAACCTGTTGAGCTCGCTCTGCCACCACGGTGGGTCATCCGTCGGCGTCTTCAACGAACTCCGCGAACTCGTCGGCTACGCTTACGGTTTCGCCGGGCTCGACGATGGGCAGCCGTTTCATTTTTCACAAGCGGCCGTCGTCGATGAACGGCAGCAGGGAAGGGGCCTCGGTCGTGCGTTGAAGTATCTGCAGGCCGAGGACGCGGCCCGCGCCGGGCACCGCGAAATGCGCTGGACCTTTGATCCGCTACTGGTCAGGAACGCGCACTTCAACCTCGACTCGCTCCAGGCCGTGGGCGTCGGGTTCCTGCCCCGCTACTTCGAGCGGCCGGAGAGCGACCGAATTCTCGTCAACTGGCGGTTGCCGGCGGATGCGAGCCGCGAGCGACGCCCGAAACCGACCCCGCCTCCGACACTCGGCCGCTCTCGCTGGGGCACGGCCGTCGCCGGAGACGACAATGACACATGGATACCGCTGCCGGCGGACTCGACGACGGTTCCCGCCGAAGTTCGTTCCCGCGTCAGCGAGCTCATCGCCGAGACGCTGCGGGCGACGTTCGATCAGCGGCGTGCGCTGATCGGCTGTTCGCTCGTCAGCGACGATACCGCCGCATATCTTGCAGTACCGAGAGAGTCCCTTGGAAGAGAACAGGAACACTCATGAGCGAAACTGAACACGATCGTTCGCTTGACTCCCCCCGGGATCGATTCAACGCACGCTTCCGCAAGAACGTCTCGGCCGAGATCATCCAGCGTCGGGTTATCGAGTCGGAAACGCGCTCTCTCGCCGAGACGCTCGAAGAGTTGGAGGACTCCGGCGATGTCCCGCGCGGCGCGGCGCTCATCCTCGGTGCTCGCCGTCGGTTCATTCTCGGCGAGGGCAAGTCGGCGGCGTACGCGCAGTTACTGACGGCCGACCTCGGCGCAACGCTCTCGAATGTCTTCCTGATCGACGGTAAGAGTCTCGACGAGCTCGCGGTGCTGTCCGACGTCCGGCCGACCGACGTCCTCGTCGTGTTCTCGATGCGTCGCTATCGCCGCGAATCCGTGCGCATAGGGCAGCTCTTCCACGAGGCCGGCGGTCAGCTCATCGTTGTCACGGACGACGAGTCTGCGCCCCTTGCCGATATCGCGACCTGCCGCATCAAAGTGCGCACTGGTTCGGCCTCGTACGCTGACTCGCCAACCGCGACCGTCGCCGTCTGTCATCTGTTGAGCACGCTGACGACCGCGAGCGCGAAGGGCGCCAGGCGGCGACTCGCGCTGCGGGACCAGATTTCGGAGCAGCTCGACACCTACCTGCCGGAATCAGAACGGGAGCGTGGTTGATGCGCATCGATCGAGTGCGCCTGTACGAGCTGAGCCTGCCGCTCGTCCACAGTTTTGAAACGAGTTCGCACCGCAAGTCGGGGCTGACGCACATTCTCGTGGAGCTCACCGACGCGGAGGGTCGTGTCGGGTGGGGCGAGATCGCGTCACCGACGCATCCGTTCTTCAGCGCTGACACCGTCGAGACCGCCTGGGGTGTCGCGACGCGATACCTCACCCCCGAGCTGCTCTCGGCGGATGCGGAGAGCCCGGAGGCGCTCGAACAAGCGTGGGCCCGCGTCCGGGGCCACGAGTTCGCGAAGTCGGGTTTTTCGATAGCGGCCTGGGATCTCGCGTCCCGCGCCCGCGGCGTTTCGCTTTCGCAGACGCTCGGAGGCGCGCGGACTGAGGTCGTCGCGGGCGTCTCGCTCGGAATAGAACCGACGATCGATGAACTGCTCGAGCAGGTACAGCGACAGGTCGATGCCGGCTACCGTCGCGTCAAACTGAAAATCGCACCGGGCTGGGATGTCGAACCCGTGCTGGCCGTGCGCGCCGCATTCCCGAAGCTCCTGCTGCACGTCGACGCGAACGCCGCCTTCGAAGCCGGCGAAGCGAGCCTCACGATGTTCGCCAGACTCGACGCCGCTGAACTCACGATGTTCGAGCAGCCGTTCGCCGCTCGCGACTTCGTGGGCCACGCGCGGCTTCAGCAACGCGTCAGCACTCCGATCTGTCTCGACGAGTCGATCGTGCACGTCGACGACATCCACACGATGCTGCGGCTGGATGCCGCCCGCGTCGTCAACATCAAGGTTTCGCGGATGGGCGGTCTGACGGCCGCGAAACTCGCTCACGATGCAGCGGTCGACGGCGGCATTCCGGCCTGGTGCGGCGGAATGCACGAGTTCGGGATCGGTCGGGCAGCGAACGTCGCGATCTCGTCGCTGCCGGGTTTCACACTCCCCTCCGACGTATCGGGCTCCGACAAGTACTACGCGGAAGACGTGATCGCTCCCGCGGTCATCGCGAACGACGGCGTCGTGCGCGTACCCGATGGGCCGGGTATCGGCCACGAGGTGCGCGATGACTGGATCCGCGAGCACGCCGCAAGAACCCACGAACAGCATCGCGCTGCGCAGGAGGCAACACTGTGATCCCCGTCATCGACGGCCATAACGATCTCGCATGGGCGAGCCGCAAGCACCTGGGCTATTCGACGGCGGGGCTCGAGCTGCCGATCGATGGGCTGCACACCTCGGTCGATCGCCTGCGCTCCGGCGGTGTCGGCGGGCAGTTCTGGTCGGTGTGGGTCGACTCGGTACTGCAGGGAGCAGACCAGGTGACGGCAACCCTCGAACAGATCGACTTCGTGCACCGGTTCATCGACACCTATCCCGAGGACCTTCGATTCGCGACGACGGCAGCGGACACCCGTACAGCGATGCAGGACGGGAAAGTCGCTTCGCTCATCGGCATCGAGGGAGGAGCGCAGATCGGCGGGTCGCTCGCCGCGCTGCGTCAGTACGCGCGACTCGGAGCCCGCTACATGACGCTGACCTGGTCGCGCACAACCGACTGGGCCGATTCCGCAACCGACGACTCACGTCACGGCGGGCTGAGCGACTTCGGTCGCGAAGTCGTCCGGGAGATGAACCGCATCGGCGTGCTTCTCGACCTTGCGCACGTATCGCCGGACACGATGCGGGATGCGCTCGAAACTTCGACCAGGCCCGTCGTCGTGACGCACTCCTGCGCGCTCGCCCTGTGCGATCATCCACGCAATGTCCCCGACGATGTCATCGAGTCGATCGGCCGCGGAGGCGGCCTCGTCATGGTCGCCTTCGTGCCGAGCTTCGTATCGCAGTCGCGTCGCGATTGGGTTCTTGCGGGGGCGAAGGGCGAGGCACCGGAGGTGACGGTGGCCGACGTCGCCGACCACATCGAGCACATCCGCGATGTCGCCGGCGTGCAGGCGGTCGGTATCGGCGCCGACTACGACGGCACCGACGCGATGCCCTCCGGCCTGGAGGATGTCGCCGGGTATCCGCGACTCCTGCAGGAACTGCGCGGGCGCGGATGGTCGGAGAGCGAGCTCGCGCTGCTCGCGCACGAGAACATCCTGCGGACGCTCGAGGCGAGCGACGACGACTACCGCGCATTCATGGCGGGAGCGGCTCCCGCCCCGCGCCCGACCGCACTGCGACCGGCAATCGACACTGCGACGCTGAAGGAGACACCGTGACCAAGCCCCGCGTACTCGTCATCATCAACTGGGAGGGCGGCGGTCCGCGCCGACTCGCGACCTGGCTGGAGGAAGAGGGCATCGAACCCGTCGTCGTCGAAGGCAAAGACGGCCTGCCGGGCTCGCTCGACGGCTTTGCGGGCATGGTACTGCTGGGCGGCGGGCTCATGCCCGACGCGTTCGACAAGGCTCCGTGGCTGCGCCCCGAGCGCGAACTCGCACAGCAGGCGATCGACGCCGACTTCCCGACCCTCGGCATCTGCCTGGGCGGGCAGCTCATCGCCGACGTCGCGGGAGGCGAGGTGCGCGAGAACTTCGGGCCGCCGGAGCGCGGCTCCTACATGATCACGACGACGGATGCCGGGCTCGCCGACCCCGTGCTCGGGCAGCTGGGCAGCGGCGCACCGATGATTCAGAATCACCGCGACATGATCACCCGCCTCCCCGACGGCGCGCAGCTGCTGGCCTCGAGCGAACTGATCGAGAATCAAGCGTTCAGGATCGGACTGCGCGTTCGCGGGCTGCAGTTCCACCCGGAATCGAGCGTCGAGAACATCAGGAACTGGAGCCCGGAGCGTCAGGCCGCAGCCGATGACTACCCGGCGATCCTCGCGCGCGCGGAGGAGAACGACGAGGCGAACACGAAAGCCGCCGAGGGCATGATCCGCGCGTTCGCAGCCGAGGTACGGGGTGCCTGACCGCGAGAGCTTCGAAGCGATCGCGCGGCGCTCGATAGCGAAGGCGTTGCCTGCCGAGGTGCGCAGGCGCGCCCGCGGTGGTGTCGCCGCTGTCACCGATGGAGCGGGGAATGTGATCGCGCGGCCGTTCGGCGAAGCCCGCGCAGGAACATCGACGGACGCCGAAACGGTCTTCCGCATCGCCTCGATGTCGAAGAGCTTCCTCGCCGCCGCAGTGCTCGCGTTGCGAGACGAGGGCAGCCTCGATATTCGGGCGCCGATCCACGACTACCTGCCGGAGGCGAGACTGTTCTGGGGCGGCGAAGCCGTTGACGTGACGTGCGCGCAGCTGCTGTCCAATCGCTCCGGTCTGCCGGAGGACAACGCGTGGGCCGACCGGCAGCTCGCAATCTCACGAGACGCGCTGCATGCGCATGCGGCCGGGCTGACGCTCTCACTGCCGCCCGGCTCCGAATACCAGTATTCGAACACCGGCATGGCGTTGGTCGGCGCGATCGTCGAAACCGTGACCGGTCAGACGATCGAACGGGTCGTGCACGAACGCTTCCTCGAACCCCTCGGGCTCGTGCACACGGCCTACGCCGTCGCAGACCTTCCGAGCGGCACCGCCGTCGCCGAGGGATATCGCAGCTTCGACGGTGGTCACGAGTTCCGGCACGAGCCGCTCCTCGAGCACGGCGCCTTCGGCTGCATAGGCGGCATGTTCAGCTCTGCTGCGGACATCGGGCGCTGGATGCGCTTCCTGGCCTCCGCGTTCTCTCCCGGGCCCGAGCATCCCGACATCCTGCATCCGAAGTCAAGGCGCGAAATGCAGAGCGCATTCACGCCCGCTCCCGTCGCAGCCGAACGCGCGGAGCAGCTGGAATCGGCCGGGTACGGCTACGGGCTGGTCATCGAGCAGGACCGTCGCTTCGGTCGAATTCTCCAGCACGCGGGCGGGCTGCCGGGCTGGTCCTCGCACATGCGCTGGCACGCTGCTTCGGGCGTCGGCGTTGTCGTGTTCGGAAACTCCGACAGCTTCGGGGCCGGGACGCGCGCGACCGAGATACTGCGCAACCTCCTGGCCGCTGTCGACGAACCCCCGGCGCTCGTCGATTCCTGGCCGGAAACCCTCGAGGCAGCGGAGACCGTCGACCGGCTGCTGCGCGACGGGGCATCCCTGGGAGGGCTCGCAGCGTTCTCGGCAGAGAACCTGCTGGCGGATGTTCCCGCGGATGTGCGGGACCGGCGTCTCGCGCAGCTCACGCAGCAGTTCGGTGCCGTCATGGCGAAACAGTCGCCGCTTGCCGAGCGCGTCACGGCGAAACCGAATGCCGCCGAGTTGCGTTGGCGCGTCGCCTGTGAGCACGGCGACCTGGAATGCACGATCCGCCTCGTGGGCCTCGCGACTCCCGTGCTGCAGTCGCTGAAGATCACGGCGGCCTGACAACTCTTCTGTGGGGGTGGGGTCGCGACCTCTTAGATCCAGCCCTTGTCGCTCGCCGAACGTGCCGCCTGCGCACGGTTCTCGGCTCCCGTCTTGCCGATCGCCGCTGACAGATGGTTGCGCACAGTTCCGGGTGAGAGGAAGACCTCTGCGGCGATCTCGGCCACCGGCCTGCCGTCGGCCGAGAGCCTCAGCACCTGCTGTTCACGTTCCGAGAGCGGATTCTCGCCCTCGAACAGCGTCGCCTCGGCGAGCGCGGGGTCGACGACGTGCATCCCGCTGTGCACCCGCCGCACAGCGTCGGCGAGCCGATCGGGAGGGGCGTCCTTGACGACGAATCCGCTCGCGCCCGCATCCAGCGCGGCCTTCAGGTAGCCCGGTCTGGCAAATGTGGTGACGATCAGCACGCGAGTGTGCGCGCTTGCGTCTCGCAGCGCCCGTGTCGCCTCCAGCCCGTCCACGCCCGGCATCTGAATATCCATGAGACACACGTCGGGTTGCAGTCGTTCGGCCTCGCGAATCGCGGATTCACCATCGGACGCTTCCCCGACGACCACAAGGTCCGGTTCCAGATTCAGCAGCGCCCCCAGTGCGCCCCTGACCATCGCCTGGTCATCCGCCAGCAGAAGTCGGATGGCGTCGTTCATACCGTCACCACCTCACGCTCACTGCCGTACCGCCGTCGGCGCCGTCCTCGACGGCAAGCACCGCGCCCGATGCGGATGCCCGCTCGGCCATGCCGCGCAGCCCGTTTCCCGCGGGTCCCTCGACACCGCGTCCGTCATCGACGACCGTCAGGGTTCCGGGCTTCAGCTCGATGTTCACCCGCGTGGCCCCCGCATGCCGCAGGATGTTCGTGACCGCCTCCCGCACGATCCAGCTCGCGCTGAGCGACTGCGCGGGAGACATCGCCTCGGGAGTACCTTCGACGCGCAGCTCGACCCCTGCGGAGGCCAGGGCGCTTCTGCTGGCTTCCAGCTGCTCATCCAGTTCGGATGCGCGCAGCCCCGTGACCGTGCTGCGGACGCCGGCGATCGCCTCGGCAGTCAGCGACGAGATCGCTTCGAGTTCGCGCTTCGCGGCGTCCGGATCCCGGTCGACAAGTCGCTCAGCGAGCTCGGACTTCAGTTTGACGACCGTGAGCGTGTGCCCTATGAGGTCGTGTACATCGCGGGCGATGGCTTCGCGCTCACGACTCGTTGCGAGATCGAGTCGCAGTTTGTCGGCCTGCACGCTGCGGCTGATGAGCCACGTGTTGATCGAGTTCACGACCGCGAGGATGCAGACGATGGCGAAGATCGGCAGCACGCCTCCCGACGGCCCGAGCGCCAGCAGCGCACTCCCTGCCAGTGCCACCGAGGTGACCGTCGTCGTCCAGTGCCACGCGCCGCGCAACCCGTACGCGGCGTAGGACATGATGAAGGGCAGGAACGAGAGCGAATACCATCCCAGAACGGGCAGGGTCGCGCCTCCGAAGACCATCAACAGGAAGAACGCGACGAAGACCGCCCGTGGCGGACGCCCCCATCCGGAACGCATACCGACGACGAAGCCGATGACGTACGCCGCTGCGAAAGCCACGAGCCCTGCCCAGGCAAGGACGAGCAACCAGAGCGGCGCCGCGGATCTGACGAGTTCCAGGATCGGGTAGACGAGGAACACCATCCACACGACCGCCATCAGCCAGCCGTAGCGCTCCCACGGGTCCTTCTGGCTCGCGCTCCGAGTCGATGCGGACGGTGCCCTGTTCATAGTGCCGAGCCTATCTACGCACGGCGGCGCGAGCGGACGACACCCGCGTAGGCGAGCGCGAACAACAGCACCGTCCAGACAACGACGCTCAGGATGGGCAGCCACAGCGGGTCGCTCGTCCCGTCGCCCAGTTCGCCTCCCGTGAGCGGCCACCGCACGAGCGCGATGTAGCCGTACATCGGCGTGAACCTGGCGATGTCGAGCATCGCGCCGCTCAGCGGCATGAAGACGTTCCCGAAGAATCCGAACAGGGTTATCGCAATCGAGGCAAGGGCCGCGGCGGAGTCCGGGTTCAGCAGCATGCCGACGCCCATTCCCCACAGTCCGAAGATGACGCCGATGCCCAGGATGATGCCTGCGCAGGCGAACCAGCGCCAGAGTTCGTTGACCTCGGCGCCTGTCGCTGCGCCGGCGATGTAGACGGCGAGCACGGAGAACGCGGAGAACGTGAGCGCCGCCATGAGCTTTGTGAACGCGTAACCTGCGACCGGTAAGGGTGTCATCGCGATCTGGCGCCCCCATCCCTGTCGAACCTCGGAGGCGGCCAGTGAGCACAGTGAGCTCATCGCGGTTGCCGTTCCGAAGCCGGCCATCGAGACCATGACCTGGAACGAGACGTTGCCGTTGCCGATCAGCTCGGAGCCCCAGGGCATGAACGCGCCGAACAGCAGATACATGATGACCGGCAGCGTCAGTGTGAAGACGAGCGTGTAGGGGTTGCGCAGCTGGCGAATCGCTTCGATCCTGAACAGCGTCGGCCCGAACAGCGTGCGTTTGGGTCGCGCAGGGAGCACTGCGGTGGTTTTCGTGGTCATGGTCTACTCCTTCGTGAGGCCCATAAAGGCGGATTCGAGGCTCGGGGCGGCGATCTCAAGGTCGGATGCGCCGAGCGCGAGCAGCCGCGCTGCGAGTTCGTCGGAAGCACCGGTGCGCAACGTTAACCGATCGCCGTCGAGTGTGAGCTCTTCCGCGTCCGACGCGTTGCGCAGCTCCGCGACGAGCTCGTCGGCGTCGCCGCTCTGCGGCAGTGTTGCCGCCACCGTGCGGCCACCGAGCGAAGAACGCAGCTTCGCAGTGGGTTCATCGGCGACCACTTTGCCCTCGTCGAGCACGATCGTACGGCGAGCGAACTGCTCCGCCTCTTCGAGGTAGTGGGTCGCGAACAGGATCGTGCGACCGGAGTCGGCATCCTGGCGCATAACGTCCCAGAACCGGCGCCGCGCCGTGACGTCCATGCCCGCCGTCGGCTCGTCGAGAACGAGCACGTCGGGGTCGGGGATGAGCGCGAGCGCGAACTTGACGCGCTGCTGTTCGCCGCCAGAGCACTTGCCTATGCGACGACCCGCGATGGGCTCGAGCCCGGCCTGTTCCATGACATGAGCGACGCGATGCAGCGCCCCGTGGAGTCCGGCGATAACGCTGACGGTCTCGCGTACCGTGAGATCGGGCAGCAGCCCGCCGGTTTGGAGCACGGCAGCGATCCGTCCTGCGCCTACGGCACGGCGCGGATGCATACCGAGCACGCTCAGTGTGCCCTCATTCGGGTCGCTGAGCCCCAACAGCATGTCGAGCGCAGTGGTCTTGCCTGCCCCGTTCGGGCCGAGCAGCGCAACGATCTCTCCCTTGCGTATGTGTAAGGAGATGCCGTCTACGGCCCGCACGACGTGCTCTCCCCGCCCGAAGCGCCGGGTGAGCCCGCTGATGTCGATTGCCGGATCGTCGATTGCGACCGGCGGTGAGGAGAGCGATGTTTTGGTCATGGTTCCAGCTTTCTCCGGCGAGCCGATTCGCGCACTGGGGCGTTGTCATCTCTGCGACGTGACAACTGTCACGCCGGGGCTCGGTACGATGTGCTGCAGAGCTTGCATCTGCTTGTCTCCCGTTTTTTCTCGCGCGAAGGGGATGCGCACCATGCCAGACGACAGCACCGAACCGGTCGAAGCGGCCGAAGCTGCGGATAGGCCCGAGCGGAAGAAGCGCTGGCCCTGGTTCGCG
Source organism: uncultured Agrococcus sp. (assembly GCF_945915485.1). Taxonomy (GTDB): domain Bacteria; phylum Actinomycetota; class Actinomycetes; order Actinomycetales; family Microbacteriaceae; genus Agrococcus. The sequence goes on along the minus strand of NZ_CAMEFJ010000017.1, from coordinate 20,061 downwards.
GGAGGCGGCGTGCTGGCTGCCGCGATCATCGCCGTGCTGATCGCGTGGAGCACCGGGATGTTCACAGCGCCGGAGGAGGCTGAGGAGGCCGCTCCCTCGCCGCGTCCCTCGTTCACGGTGCAAGAGTCGGCGAGCCCTACGCCTTCAGAAGAGGAGACGGAAGAACCGGAGGTCGAGGTCGCCATCGCGATCGACTCGGTCAACCACATGCCCTATACGCCCGTCTGGGATCCTCCGGACAACGGCGAGGGTTGGTGGCAGATCGTCGACCCCGATCACGGGTACCCGGAGAACGGCGGTACCGACTATGTCCTCGCTCATGCCTGCCCGGGAGGCGCCTGCGCGGGAGACGCGATTCGGGCGCTGGAGGCGGGCGACACGTTCACCTACCTCGGTGAACTGTACGTCGTTGAGGACAAACTCGAGATCTTGAAGACCGAGATCGGAGATCAGGACATCTGGACGCACGATGCGAACCGCGTTGTCGTCATAACCTGCATCATCGACCCGAACACGGGCGCTTCAACAGAGAACGACATCATCGTCGCAACACGCACCGAGTGACGAAAGTCGCCCTCACTGCCCACTTTCCTGTGATTTTGCTATGGTTTAGATGCGCAAACGCTGCTTTTCTAGACGCACCCGCTGACGGCACGGGGCAGTAGCGCGCTCGTTTTTGTTGTTTCTGCGGCATCTCGGTTGCCGCACGAAAGGAAATCATGAAGCTCGGAACACGCAGCAAGGCGGCTCTAGCCGGCGCCCTGGCCCTAGGCCTCGGTTTCGCCGCAGCGCCCGCCGTGGCTCAGGAGGAGCGGATCAGCTTCGAACTTGCTGAGACCACCTTCACGGAGGGCGATTGGGGCAACGGTGTCGAATTCACCGTGAGCTTCGATGTTCCCGACACCCTGGACATCCATGCCGTCGAACTCGAGGTCTCGGCGCAGGAGACCGACGGCGGTGGTCTCATCGGCCTCACAGAGGCGGAAGAGCAAGAGGACGGTACCTGGACGGGAACCGTCCTACCGGACACCCTGCCGGTAGCGCCCGACGCGGACGGGTACCCGAGCTACTCCGCGAATGCACTGTTCAGCTGGACCGACGGTGTTGCCTCGGGCCAGCGCGAACCCGCAACCGCTGTCGAACTGACGATCGTGCAGGACGAGGAAGAGGCCACGGAGCACCCGGCACCCGAGCTGTCGGTGTCGGATGACGTCTTCACGACGGACGGCTGGGGAGACGGCATCGAGGCGACGCTCACGCTCGGCGAGGGCGTCACGGAGGATGATGTCTTCGACGTCGTGTTCTTCGTTTACGAAGTCACTGGCGAAGAGTTCGAGATAATCGCCGACGGTTCACTCTGGGGCGATGAGGGCCAGGACGGCAGCTACACGATCACGCTCGAGCCGGAGGGTGCTCCCGCGATCGCCGAGGACGAGGGCGACGCCCACTACGTCGTCTCTGCTCTCTACGGTGTCGCAGAAGATGGCGAGTGGACCTTCGAGGACATCGTTTCGAACGACGTCGACCTGTTCGTGATCGACCCTGAGCTCGACATCACCGGTCCGAACGACGCTTCCGCGGCAGAACTCGCAGAGGGCGTCGACGTCGCACTGTTCGGCTTCCAGCCGGAAGAATCGATCGAGGTCACCTACTCGATCGACGCCGAGGTCATTCACGAGGACGCCGCCGTCGCCGGCATCAATGGCCGCACTGCGGGTGTCGCATCGATTGAGGGCGCTGTCGCCGGCGACGTCTACACGATCACCGCTTCCGGTGCCTCCGGTTCCGTCTCGCTGGAGATCACCGTCAGCGGCGTAGACGCTCCGCCTCCGACACCGCCTGAGCGGGTTGACACGGGGCTCTAGCCACTGGCATCCCCGTTCGGGTTGGAACACACCGGTAGCCCCGCGCCACTTCGGCCCCGGGGCTACCGGTTTCTTTCAGGAAGATTCCAGCGAACTGAGACCGATTCTCTTGCTAAACTGCGCTTGTGCAGCGACGTCGAGTGCGCGCACGAAAGGTACTCATGAAAATCACAAAACGCAGCAAGGCGGTTCTCGCCGGTGCCATGGCGCTCGGCCTCGGCTTCGTCGCAGCACCCGCAATGGCTCAGGAAGAGGCCTCAGCCCCTTCGTTCGAGATCGAAAACGACACCTTCACGGCGGGCAGTTGGGGCGAGGGCATCGCCTTCAGCGTGACCTTACCGGAGGACCTGGAGGTCGAGGTCGACCGCGTCGTCGTGTCCGTCGGATCGATGGGCCAGAACGGTGGCGGTCTCGTCGGTGACGCCGATGCCGAACTCCAGCCCGACGACACGTACGCCAGTGTCGTGCTCCCGGAGGGAGCGGGCCCGGTTGCACCGGATGCTGACGGCTACCCCGAGTACTCGGCGAGCGCCGGCTACGTCTACACGGAAGACGGCGAAGACGTGTGGGTTTGGGCCGACAACGTGTCCCTCACGATCCTCGAAGGCGCCACGGTCGACGGCCCCAGCGAAGTGACTGCAGCAGAACTGGCCGCTGGCATCGACCTCGAGCTCACCGGCTTCGCATCCAACGCCGAAGTGACGGGCGAGATCTTCCACTTCAACCCCGAGACAGGCGAATACGAGTCCATCGGTGACGTCGAAACCCTCACGCTCGATGAGAACGGCGCGGGTATCGTCGAGATCACGATCAGCTACGATGACGGCTCACTCGTGCCCGTCGACTCGCAGTTCCGCGTCGACCTCGCTGGCGCCGACAGCACCGTCAGCCACTGGCTGACTGTGGTCGAGGGCGACGATGACGACGACTCGAGCGACGACCCCGACCAGCCCACGCCGCCGGACAGCGTGGACACAGGACGCTAAGCGAACCTGTCACGACGCGTAAGCGGTAGAAGGATCCCCCGGCCACGAGGTCGGGGGTTCCTCTTCAATTGCGAACGGCTTCGAAGATCATCAGTCGCGAGTCCGGTTCGAACGACTCCCGGCCCCACCCTCCGTGCACCGCTCGAACCGAGAATCCTGCCCCGATGAGGGCGCGCTCGATCTCGTGCTTCGAACGGAACGCGAGCACCTCTTGCTGCACGAGATGCTCGCCGCTCGCCACGAATTCGTTGTGAAAGGTAAGCACGACCCGACCGTCCTTGGGCTGCCCGACCTCCGTCCACTCGCGCAATCGGCCGTGCATCGTTTCACGCGTGGACTCCGGCTCAGCCGCCCAAGCTTCCCACGCGCGAACCTCGGGGTTTCTGCTCTCGAACGCCAGCACGCCACCGGGCTGCATGACCCGTGCGACATCGCCCAGCGTACGCTCCCAGTCGCCGTCGGGAATGTGCTGCGCGACGTTGCCCGTCATGACCGCATACCGATACTCGCGATGCGGAACGACCGAGGAGTCACCGTCGATCCACTCCACCTCTTCGCCACCCGAGCGCGCCCGGGCTTTCGCGAGCATCGCGGGCGAGGGGTCGACTCCCGTCACCGATCGCCCCTGCCGCACGAATGTGACCGTCAGGATGCCCGTTCCGCAACCGATGTCGAGAATGGATGCGGCATCCAGCTCGTCCGCAAGCGAACGATAGTAGTCGTGGTCGGGCCCGTCTGGGTTGTCGCCGTCGTACAGGTCGACAATTCTCGGGTCGTAGTCGTGCACGACACCATCTTTGCAGGGATGCCTCTGCGTGGTCTTCAGGTGCCGTGAATGCGGAAACGTTCCTCGGCAGGCTCTCCCGCGAGCGCCTGTTCGTCCTGCGCTCTCGCCCTGGCCTCCGCTTCTGCTGCAAGCTTGGCGAAATCGATCGGCGGCCGTGCCTTACTGAGGAAGAGGCGGCCGAAGCCCATGCACACGAAGCCATTGATCACGGCGCCGAGCAGGATGAAGATGAATGTGCTCGCCCAAAGCCCTGCGTTGCCACCGGCACCGAAGAGCAGCCCGATGATGAGCCAGGCGAAGAGCGTTATGGGTGAGAAGATCGCGAAGGTGAAGAAGGAGATGCTGCCGCCGGTTATCGTCGTCAGCCAGAACGACTTCGCGCGACCCTGCAGCCCCTTCGCCCGCTGCCATCCGGCACCCGTATAGTACGCAGTGACGAAGAGCGCTCCTACGACGATGAGTACCAGCACGAACGACAGGAGCAGGTGTTCCGGCTTCGCCAACCACACCATGAAGTCTGTCAGCGTCGTCGGCACATCGTCGATGAAGATGCCCTCCGCGTCCTGCCAGGAGGTGGCTGCCAAGAGCAGGAACAGGCTGCCATAGAGAAAGATCTGCACCGCGATTGCGAAAATCGTGTGCTGGAAGAAGGACCCCCAGAGCGCCGCGGCTCGCTGGCCGGGCTTCCACGGCTCTTGCGGCGGAACGTAATGGGGCGTGAATCCCGGCTGTGCATACTGATACTGCCCGTACTGCGGTTGCCAGAACTGCGGTTGCCAGAACGGTGGTTGCGCATAGCGGGGCTGTGCGTAGTGCACGGCATGCGCGAGCTGGCCCCCGGGAGCGAAATCGGCGTACGTGCCGGGGATCGAGTATCCCTGCACAGCGTAGTGCGGCTCGGCATGATTCGGCACCGAGTGATTCGGCGCCGCGTAGCCAGGCACCGCGTGGCCGGACATCACGGGAGCCGGGGCTGCCATGGGATTGACCGTCATAGGGTTGGTTGCCGACAGCGGCTGTGCCGCGGTGCGCGGTACGGGATTGCTCACCGCATCGGCTTTCCCGTCACCCTTCGCCACGTCGTAGAGTTCCGCGTACGTGTGACCGCGGCTCTGCCGCTCTTCGGCACGCTGCTCGAGATAGCTTTTCGGAATCAGCAGATCGTCGGGCTGTGACCCTGCCGCCCGTTCGACCTTCTTCGTCTCGACGTCGGCGGGTACCGGGGTATTCTCGCCGCGCTTGGCAGGAACGAGGTCAGGCATGTGCACCCTCCTGCGGTCGACGAAATGGACACTCCCAGGATAGGAAAGGCTGCTGAGTGTTGCTTGGAGGAATCTAGTGCTGTGTTTGAGTGTCGGCTGAGCGCAGGATTCGGCCGACCCACCACCAGACGCCCGCGCCGATGACTACGGACACCGCGATGGACGCAAGCGCGAATCCCGCGATTCCCCACGGTGCGCTGCTGAGGGTTCCTTCGACCGTTTGCGTCGCCCCTTCGAACATCAGCCCGCCGAGTGCTCCGATTGAAGCGCTCACGACCGCGACCAGCACGGTCGCCATCGGTGCGCTGAAGGTCGTGACCAGTAGCGGGCGTTCGATGTCGTAGGCGCGAAGCATGAAGTAGCTGAGCGCAAAGGCTGCGGCCAACAGGACGACACCGACGATAACGAGCGAGATCGAGACCGCAGACATGGAACCGGGGTCGATGTTGCCGAGTGCCGTGTTGACCTCCGCGGCCTCCTCCTCGCCCGCCACCATATTCATGATCACGACGATGACGGTCTTGAAAACGGTCGTGACGTACCAGATGCCCAGCGGCACGGCCATGAGCGTAACTCCGAGACCGATGATCGGCATGGCGAGCGCGCCGGCTGCGAACGAGCCGCGACGCTGTCGCTGCTTCCACTGCTCCTCGGGTGTGAGCTCGCGCTCGTCCACCTCAGGAGACTCTTGTGGGTCGGGAGAATTGCCGCGCTCGGTGCTCATAACCTCAAGTATGCATCTCCTCGGGTGAGGGCGCGAGCACTCCCGTCCGCATGAAGTCGTCCAGCTGGCGCGCGTACGGTCCGATCTCGAGCCCTTCGCTCCTCAGCCAAGCGTCCGCGTAGTACTTGTCGAGGTACCGTTCGCCACCGTCGCAGATCAGACCGACGATACTGCCGGTGCGGCCCTGCTCGCGCATTTCCGAGACGATTTGCAGCGCTGCCCAGAGCCCCGTGCCCGTCGATGCTCCGACTCTCCTGCTGAGCAACCGCTCCAGCAAGCGAATCGACGCCATCGCCGCCGCATCCGGTACCCGCATCATGCGGTCGATGCAGGAGGGGACGAAACTCGGTTCGACCCGCGGGCGACCGATGCCCTCGATGCGGGAGCCGATTCCGGTCGTCGCCGACGGATCTCGCTGGTGCCAGGACGTGAAGAAGGCAGAGTTCTCCGGGTCGGCGACGCACACGCCGGTGGCCCTGCCCGAGTACCTGATGTACCTTGCCAGCGTTGCCGAAGTGCCCCCCGTTCCGGCCGTGGCGACGACCCAGGCCGGCTCCGGGAAGCGCTCGAGCCGCAACTGATCGAAGATCGACTCGGCGATGTTGTTGTTGCCACGCCAGTCGGTTGCGCGCTCCGCGTAGGTGAACTGATCCATGTAGTGGCCGCCGGTCGTTCGCGCGAGCTCGGCGGCCGCCGAGTAGACGTCACCCTGATTGTCCACGAAGTGACAGGTGCCGCCGTAGGAGGTGATGAGGTCAACCTTCTGCTGGCTCGTCGTCTTCGCCATGACGGCGATGAACGGGACGCCGATGAGTCTCGCGAAGTACGCCTCCGAGATCGCGGTGGACCCGCTCGAGGCTTCTATCACCGGCAGACCGGGCCGGATCCACCCGTTGCACAGACCGAAGAGGAACAGCGATCGCGCGAGCCTGTGCTTGAGCGAGCCCGTCGGATGCGTCGACTCGTCCTTGAGATAGAGGTCGATTCCCCACTCGGCCGGGAGCGGCACCGCGAGGAGGTGGGTGTCGGAGGACCTGTTCTCGTCCGACTGCAGGCGTCGAATCGAATCCGCGAGCCAGTCTCGGTAATCTGCGTCGTACCGATCGATGTCGTGGGGCTCTTCATACAGCGACTGCACAGGTCATCCGTCCTTCTGTTCGACACTGCTTCCAGACCCACATTCCCATAAGAAGAAACAATGTGACAAGGTCATGGAATAAAGCGAACGAATGCGGAGTAGGCGGACGACCGCGCCAGAGCCCTTCCCCAACAATGCGAGGGCAAAAAGTCGTTCTGTATCGAGAGAGAACCCTGCATTAGGGGCTGGCTCGTCACATAGACCGAGATTTTGACCCCTGGAACAAGGTGGGGTTTAGCGTGGTTTGCGCCAGACGACGACCGCGTTGGATTTCGTGGGCCGCGAACCGAAGCGGATGCTCGTCACACCACGCTCGCCGGCAGCGAAAACACGCCGGCTCTCGGACTCGAACTGCTCGAGCTGCTCCTCGAGTTCACGAACGCGCCGCTGCAGGCGAGCGTTCTCGTTTTGGAGACTCAGCACTCGCCGGATGCCCTCGAGCGATACGCCTTCCGCCGACAGCGCCTGCACCTCGCGCAATTGAGCGACATCACGCAGGGAATAGCGCCTCGTGTTGCCGGCGGTTCTCCGGGGTTCAACGAGACCGATCCTGTCGTACTGCCGCAGCGTCTGCGGGTGCATACCCGCAAGTTCCGCTGCAGCAGCGATCGACAGGATCGGTGTGTTCTCGTCTATATCGTCGAGGTTGCCGCGTCTCATAGCTTCGCTTTCGCCAAGAGGTCTTCGCGCGGCGACTCTTCGCCGAGCGAATCGGCAAAGGCCTTGAGTTGTTTCTTCTGCTCCCGGCCCAGGTTCGTCGGCACGGCAACCTGCACGGCCGCCAGGAGATCGCCCGTTCCTTTCTTCGACTGCACACCTTTGCCCTTCACGCGCATGACGCGCCCGGACGGCGTACCTGCCGGAACCTTCAGTTTCACGGGCTCACCACCGAGCGTGGGGACTTCTATCGTCGCCCCCAGCGCCGCTTCGGAGAAGCTGACGGGGACATCCACGCGCAGATGCAAGCCGTCGAGTTTGAAGACGGGATGTGATCGAACGGAAACCGTCACCACGAGGTCTCCTGCCGGGCCTCCTGCCGGCGACGGCTCGCCCCGCCCGGAGATCTTGATCTTCTGACCGTCGTGCACGCCCGCGGGAATGCGGACGTTCATCGATCGACCGCCGACCGTGAGCTTGAGCGTGTCACCCTGCACCGCGCTGCGGAAGTCGAGGGATGCGTTCGCCGCGATGTCCCGGCCCTTGGGAGGGGCGCCGAAGCCGCCCCCGCGTGGCGCGAACCCGCCCTGTCCGCCGAAGAGTCCACCCAGTAGATCATCGAAGTCGCCCTGCGAGTACTGCACCCGCGGGCCTCCCCCGAAGCCCCCGAACACGTCCTCGAAGCCGGCACCGCCGGTTCCGGGGGCGAAACGCGGACGACCTCCGGCCATCGCCCGAATCGCATCGTACTCTTGCCGTTGCTTGGGGTCGGAGAGAACAGCGTTCGCTTCGCTGATCTCCTTGAACTTCGTCTCGGCCGCCGTATCGCCGGGGTTCTGATCCGGGTGGTACTGGCGAGCGAGCTTGCGATACGCGTTCTTCAGATCCTTCTCGCCGACGTCTTTCGGCACGCCGAGGACTTTGTAGAAGTCCTTGTCAATCCAGTCGTTGCTAGCCACACTCGCCCCCCTTCTATTCTGCAGGTACCTGTACGGCTACCTTCGCGGCGCGCAGGAGTCTGTCGCCGACGCGGTACCCGATCTGCACGACGTCGGCGACGGTCTCCTCGGTCGCCTCCGCGTTCGACAGCTGTGCGATCGCCTCGTGCTTGGCGATGTCGAACCGTTCGCCGACCTCACCGACGCGGTGCACGTCAAGAGCTTCGAACGCGCCCTCGATCTTCTGGGCGACCAGCGCGAGCGGGCCGTCTTCGAGGTCGCCGTGCTTGCGTGCCAGGTCGAGGTCATCGAGCGCGGGCAGTAGCCTTTCGACGACTCCGGCAACGGTTGCGTCACGGTCTCCCGCACGCTCGCGCTCGATGCGGTTGCGATAGTTCACGTGCTCTGCCTGCAGACGCGCGAGGGCATCCTTGTGCTGGGCGGCTTCCGCCTGTGCGGCTTCGACCTCCTCGGTCATGGATGCACGCGTCTCGGCGAGCAGCGCTTCGTCCGCGTCGCTGAGCGTCTCCTCGCCTTCGGGCGCGTCTTCGGAGGCGGGAGCCTCGGCCGAAGCCGAGGCTCCCGGGTCTCGAAGCTCGCCCGTTTCAGGGTCGATACGCCGCTTGTCGCGGAACACCGGCTCTTCTTCGGGGTTGCTGTCGTTCGCCATCGCTAGTTCTTCTCTTCGTCCTCGTCATCGACGACTTCAGCGTCGACGACATCGTCCTCCGTGTCGGTTCCCGCGTCACCCTCGGGCGCTTCCTGGCCATCGGCCTGCGCCTGCTGGTAGATGGCTTCGCCGAGCTTCGTCTGCGATTCCTGCAGCTTGTCGACTGCCGTCTTGACAGCGGCATCATCGTCACCGGCGAGTGCACTCTTCAGCGCATCCACGTCGGCCTGCACCTCGGTCTTGACGTCCTCAGGCAGCTGTTCGCCGTTATCCGTGAGAATCTTCTCGACCGAGTAGACGAGCGCTTCGCCCGTGTTGCGCTGCTCGGCAGCTTCGCGACGCTCCTGGTCGGCAGCGGCGTTCTCTTCCGCATCCTTCACCATGCGATCGATGTCCTCCTTCGAGAGACTCGACCCGCCCGTGATGGTCATCGACTGTTCCTGGTTCGTGGCCTTGTCTTTTGCCGAGACATGCACGATACCGTTGGCGTCGATATCGAAGGTGACTTCGACCTGGGGGATGCCGCGTGGAGCGGGTGCGATGCCAGTGAGTTCGAAGTTGCCCAGCGGCTTGTTGTCGCGCGTGAAGTCGCGCTCGCCCTGGAAGACCTGGATGCCGACGGAGGGCTGGTTGTCCTCCGCCGTCGTGAAGGTCTCGCTCCGCTTGGTCGGGATGGCCGTGTTGCGCTCGATGAGCTTCGTCATCATGCCGCCCTTGGTCTCGATTCCGAGCGAGAGCGGCGTAACGTCGATGAGCAGAACGTCCTTGCGGTCGCCTGCGAGCACGCTGGCCTGGATGGCCGCACCGACTGAGACGACCTCGTCCGGGTTGACCGTCTTGTTCGGCTCCTTGCCGCCGGTCAGCTTCTCGACGAGCTCGGTCACGGCCGGCATACGGGTCGAACCACCGACGAGCACGACGTGTGCGATGTCGCTGACGGAGACCCCCGCCTCCTTGATGACGTCCTCGAAGGGCTTCTTCGTGCGGTCCAGCAGGTCGCTGGTCATCTGCTCGAACTGCGCCCTCGTGAGCGTCTCGTCGAGGTTCGCGGGGCCCTCGGCCGTCACCGAGAGGTACGGGAGCTGGATGCTCGTCGAGGAGCGGCTCGAGAGCTCCTTCTTCGCCTGCTCAGCAGCCTCCTTGAGGCGCTGCTTCGCGATCTTGTCGCCCGAGACGTCGACACCCGTCGACTCCTTGAACTTCTTGATGAGCCATTCGACGACGCGCTCGTCCCAGTCGTCACCGCCGAGGCGGTTGTCGCCTGCGGTTGCGCGAACCTGGATGGTCGAGAATCCGTCGTCCTTGCCCACTTCGAGCAGCGAGACGTCGAAGGTTCCGCCACCGAGGTCGAAGACGAGAATCAGCTCGTCTTCCTTGCCCTTCTCGAGGCCGTAGGCGAGCGCTGCCGCCGTCGGCTCGTTGATGATGCGCGTGACCTTGAGGCCCGCGATCTCGCCGGCCTCCTTCGTGGCCTGACGCTCGGCGTCGTTGAAGTACGCGGGAACGGTGATGACCGCGTCGGTCACCTTCTCACCGAGATATGCCTCGGCATCGTTCTTCAGCTTCGTCAGGATGCGCGCCGAAATCTCCTGCGGCGTGTACGGCTTGCCGTCGAGGTCGGTCTTCCAGTCGGTGCCCATGTGGCGCTTGACGGAAGCGATGGTGCGGTCGACGTTCGTGACCGCCTGGCGCTTCGCCGGCTCGCCGACGAGTGTTTCGCCGTCCTTTGCGAAGGCGACGATCGACGGGGTCGTGCGCGTGCCTTCCGAGTTAGCAATGACGGTCGGGTTCCCGTTATCGAGGAACGCTACGACCGAGTTGGTCGTGCCGAGGTCAATACCTACTGCTCGTCCCATGCTTGGTGTTCTCCTTACTGTCTTGGTCTTTCCGGATCACCGGACGCTTTCCGGTGATTCCGGCGGAGAAACCCACCGGCACTCCCCCAAGTGCCCGTGGGCTCGTCCCCCGGAATCGAACGGATCAGCAATGATCTACGCGACGCTCAATGAAACCTTGAGTCGCCATGACTCAATTCTACGCCCCCGCGGGTCGTTGTCAAGTATCTGAGTCGAGCTATATCAAGTTTTCTCGAACCGCAGCGCGCTGCCGCCTTCTAGACTGAGACCGTGACATGGCCGGTGAAGAAGACGCGTATCGCCTACGAGAACCCGTGGATACGCGTTCGCGAGCAGGAGGTGGTCAGACCCGACGGCTCCGACGGCCTGTACGGGGTCGTGGAAACCAAAGGCGCATCCTTCGTCGTCGCCGTCGACGACCAGCAGAACGTGCTGCTCGTCCGGCTCGACCGGCACACGACGGGCGAGTCACTCGAGATTCCGGCGGGCGGGCTCGACGATCACGAGCCTCTCGAAGCTGCGCAGCGGGAGCTGCTGGAGGAAACGGGCTATACGGCGCAAACGTGGCGTCCGCTGGCCTCACTCGACGCTATGAACGGTGTTGCGAGAGCGAAACACCACATGTTCCTGGCCACGGGCCTGCTGCAGAACGACGATGTCGGTGAGCACCAGGAAGAGGAGGGCATCCTCAGCGTCGAACGCGTACCGTTCGACGACGCATTGCGAATGTGCACCACCGGCGAGATCGGCGACGTCGACACGGTCGCGGCATTGGGGCTGGCGCGCGAGGCGCTGGCAGAACAGGATGCGCGCTCGGCGGACCCTCACAGAGTTCGCCCGGACTCGATATCCCGCGCAAAGCCGGTCCGTTGGTACCAACAAGACTGGTGGCATCAGTGGATCTCCATTCTCTTTGCCGCGGGCATCGCCGTCTTGCTCGCCCGTGTGCTCGAACCCATCGGCCTCGACCACGGGGAAAATTGGATATTCGCGTTCTTCGACGGGCTGCTCCCCGCATTGCTGGTGTACGCATTCTGGGGGCCGTTCTATCTCGTAGTCACGGTACTGGCGTTCCGGCGGCTACGAGGACGGCAGTTCAAAGAACGCCTGCTGGGCACACGACCCGGGCGAACGGTCATGAACTCGCCCGTGACGTGGGCATCGACAGTCGTCATGATCGCTCTGCTCGGCGTCGGCTCCCTCGTCATCGCCGGCGCATTCGGTCAAGATCCCTCGATCACATTCGCCGCTGCCGCCTGTCTCTTTGGCGCCTGGCTGTTGCTGCTGACCACCTTCGCACTCGAATACGCCAGAATGTGGGCGTCGGGCGACGGCATTGCTTTTCCCGACGACGGAGATGACCGGCGACGGTTTCGGGACTTCATCTACGTGTCGGCACAGATCAACACGACCTTCGGGCCCGGCGACATCCGGTTCACCTCATCCCGGGCACGCGGGACTGTCACCGCGCAGTCGATCGTCGCGTTCCTGTTCAACACCGTCGTCATCGCGCTGCTGATCGCGCTCGTCGTCTAGAGGCAGCGAACAGAATTCGCAGCTTCTTCACCATTTCGTGACATCGGCGGAATAGGCTGCTGATGTGAGCACCCCCGAACAGCAGGCGGCGCCGTCGGTCCCCGCGGCCGCATCCGCCACCGAGCATCTCTACGAACGCGCGCTGTCGCCCGGCCGGATCGGACGCTGAAGGCATGAACGCGACCCCGATACCCCCGCAGACACACGACGGCGAGCCCCGCATCCCGAAGCGCAAAATATACGCCTGGGCCCTATGGGACTGGGCGACGCAACCGTTCAACACGGTGCTGCTCACCTTCGTCTGGGTACCGAGCTTCCTCACCTCGTACTTCTTCCTCGACCCTGATCTCGCTGCCAGCGGCATTCAGCCCGACGGCGGCCGGCTGAACTGCGATGGCGGTGAGAACGCCCTGACCGAGTACTGCGGTGGGCTCGGGCGCCTCGCAACCGAGCTGGGGTGGGGCATCACCATCGCGGGTCTGCTCATCGCGCTGCTCGCGCCCGTCCTCGGTCAGCGGGCGGATGCCGCGGGCCGCAAGAAGACGATGCTTACGGTATTCACCGGGCTGCTCGTCCTCGCCCAGCTCGGGATGTTCTTCGTCGACGGCGTCCCCGCGCTCTTCTGGCTCGGCGTCACCCTCATCGCAGCCGGCAGCGTCTTCGGTGAGATCGCCGCCGTCAACTACTACGCGCTCATCGTCACGGTCTCGACCAAGCGGACTGTCGGCCGCGTCAGTGGTCTTGGCTGGGGCTTCGGGTACATCGGTGGCATCTTCGCGTTGGCGCTGGTCGTCGCCGCAATTTTCACCGGTGTTCTCGACGGCGAGGACCCGATGACGTTCCAGATCGTTGCACTCGGCGCCGCGATCTGGACCGTCGCATTCTCGATTCCCGTTCTCGTGGCGATTCCCGAACCGCCCGCGACGCCGGACAGTCGCAAAGTCAACTTCTTCGCCGGCTACGTCGAACTCGTGAGAACCATTGTGCGTCTCTGGCGGGAGTCGCGCCACACGGTCTGGTTCCTCGCCGCGAGCGCCGTGTACCGAGACGGGCTCAGCGCCGTGTTCACCTTCGGCGCCGTCATCGCAGGGCAGGTGTTCGGTTTCGGCTTCACCGACCTCGTGATCTTCGGCATCGTGCTCAATCTGGTCGCGGGTGTTTCAACGATCTTCGCGGGCAGGCTCGACGACCGCTTCGGCCCCAAACCGGTGATACTCGTCTCGGTTGGCGGCCTCGTGGCCTGCTGCCTGACGGTGTTCTTCGGCGCAGGAGGAGGCACGCCGGTGATCTGGGCGGTCGGAATCGTGCTGGCGGCGCTCGTCGGCCCGGCTCAGGCGGCTTCGAGGTCGTTCCTGGTGCGAGTCACACCGGAGGGGCGAGAGGGGGAGCTCTTCGGGCTCTACGCGACAACGGGGCGGGCCGCCGGTTGGATGGCCTCCGCACTCTGGGCGGTCTTCATCGCGGCCTTCGCGGACCAGACGCTCTACGGCATCCTCGGCATCGCCCTCGTGCTCGCGGTCGGCTTCGTACTGCTGCTGTTCGTTCGGGCGCCCGAGCGGGAACGCCCGAGCATTTCGTGAGGCTCCTTCCCGAGTGAACGTTTCGACGAGATCCCGCAAGGGGAGAACTCCCCGTGCGGAACCGAAACGCCCTCCCTACCCTTGGGGTGCATGGACACCACCTCGGAAGAACCATCCGGCATCAGCAGACGAGCACTCTTAACGGGCGCCCTCGGCGCAGCAGGAGCACTCGTACTCGTAGGAAGTTCCACGTTCACAGCGGCTCCCGCGGCGCGGGCTGCGGCACGGCCGAACATCATCCCCTGCGCAACGTGGGGAGCATCCCCCGCCCGCGGCACGATTTCGATGTCATCGACGCCGCGGAACATCGTCGTGCACCACATGGCCAGCTCGAACGGCACCGGCACGGATCTGGACGCCGCCTACTCGATCGCTCGGCAGGTGCAGGGCTGGCACTTCGACAACGGTTGGATCGACACCGGGCAGCACTTCAGCGTTTCCCGCGGGGGCTATGTCCTGGAGGGCAGGCACCGCACGATCGAGGGTCTCGACACGGGCGGCGTGTTTCCGATCGGCAGCCACGTAGCCAACAACAACTCGACGAGCCTGGGTATTGAAACCGAAGGTGACTTCACCAGCATTCAGCCGACCTCGGCGCAGTGGGAATCGCTTGTCGCACTCATCGCATTCCTCTGCACCAGGTACGGGTTGTCGGTCAACGCCATCAAGGGGCACCGAGACTTCAACTCGACGGAGTGCCCCGGCAACGCGTTCTACCCGCGACTGCAGGAGTTGCGGAACGCGGTCGCTGCCCGCATTGACGGCGGCGGCGAGGAGCCCCCTCCGACAACCGGACAGCCTTGGCCGACCCTGAACCAGGGGGCGAGCGGATTCAGGGTCACGGCACTGCAGCGGCTGCTGCGGCACAACGGTCGTTCGCTCGGGGTCGACGGTTCGTTCGGGCCAGAGACACTCGCGCAGGTGCGCGCCTTCCAGCAGTCGAGCGGTCTTGTCGTCGACGGCTCGGTCGGCCCCATCACCTGGGGTGCGCTCGCACCGACGCTGAACGAGGGCGCATCGTCCCTCGCGGTTGCCGCACTGCAGGGGCTCTTGAACAATCGAGGTCACAGCCTCGCAGTCGACGAGTCCTTCGGGCCCGCGACGCTTTCCGCTGTGCGCTCGTTCCAGCAGTCGAACGCTCTTGTCGTCGACGGCTCCGTCGGGCCCATTACCTGGTCTCACCTCCTGCGCGCGTAGTTTCCCGCCGCTCACCCGAACTCTGCCGGTTGCCGCTGGTAGCGTTGGGACTCGGGCTGCGCGGGATGCGGCCTCCAACTGAACGGAGGGGTCGTGGTTCCTGCCATCGAGCAGATCGAGACGGTGCCCGAGTTCATTGCGGCTCTGCAGCAACTGCGAACGCGGGCAGGCGGCCCTTCCTATGCCGAGATCGCGGGAAGCATCGGCGCGATCCGGACGGCGCGGGGGCTTCCCTCGGAGCACGCGGCACCCGGAAAGTCCACCGTCTACGAGGCGTTCAAACCCAACCGAAAACGGCTGGATGCAGCGCTTGTCGAGGACATCGTGGCAGCGTTGGACGTCGAGTCGGCTCACCCGCGACAGTGGCGCGATGCAGCGCTCCGGCTGACGGCGTCCGGGCCGCTGCACCTGCCGGAAATCGTGGAGTTGGGCCGTGGCCCCTCCTCAGAACGCTTCGTCGGCAGGTCGGCTGCGCTGCGCGCGGTCGCCGATCATCTACGGGAGTCGGCGACGGCGAGCATCGTCGGGTTGCCCGGCATCGGGAAATCCGCGCTTGCGGAACGCGTCGCGTTCAGTCTGCGGGAGCGGTTCGAGGAGACGCTCTGGGTATCGATGCGCGGTCACTCCGCTGCAACATCCCCCGTTGACCCGGGCGCACTTGCACGCGCGCTGCTCGATCGCTGGAAGCACACGTTCGAAGCGTCCAGGGTTACGGAAGAACTGCAGAGAAGGCTAGCGTCAAAGCGCGTACTGCTCGTGCTCGACGATGCCGTGAGCGCTGCGCAGGTCAAGCCGTTCCTCCCTGCCGGCACAGGAGGGGCGCACGTGCTCGTGACGAGCCGTCGGCCACTCGAGGTTCCGAACGAGCTCCCACTGGATCCGCTCGGCGACAGCGACTCCCTTGCGCTGCTCGACATCGACGGGAGCGAGCCGGGTGCTGCTTCCCTCGTGGGCAGCTGCGGGGGCATTCCGCTTGCGCTCGAGGTCGCCATGAAACGCATCCGCGATCGACCGAACTGGACGATGGAGGATCACGCGGCCGCATTCCAACGGCAGGGCGACGCCTTCGATCCGCTCTACCAGCGGATCCGAGGCTCCTATGCTGCACTGCCGCCAGAACTGCGCACCGCCCTGACGAAACTCGCGCTGCTGCCCGGCACGCAAGGAGACCCCGATCAGGCGCGATGGCTGCTCGGCGACGGGAGCGAACCCACCCGTCGGATACTCGAACGGCTGGGGCAGACGGGCCTCGTTCGCGTTTCGGGCGAAGTCTGGTCGATGCATGACTTCGTGCGAAGCTTTGCAACGGCGAACGCGCACGAAAGCACTCCGCCGTCCGAACTCCAGGAGTCCTTCGGCCGTTACGTGGAAGGCATCACAACGACGACCGCATCGGTGCTGTTGTCGCTCGAAGTACTCGGCACGCACAGGGTGCCGTGGTTGAGCGAGCTCGAGATCCGCGACTTCGATCGCGCGGATGCGCGGCACTGGCTCGACACGCACATCGCAGCCGTCTTCTCAACAGCGGCCAAGGCAATCGACAATAGCGATCTCACCGGCGCATCCCGGCTCTCGACCCTGATGTACTATCTCGGGCTCGTCGGCAACGACGGCGAGGCGGCGCTCGAGCTCCAGCGCAGAACGCGAGCCGTGGCAGAGCAGCACGGGGATCGCTGGGAGCAGATGCGTGCACTCACCCGCGAGGCGGCGCTGCTGGTCTTCCGGCTCGGTCGCAGCGAGGAAGCCGCTCTGCCGCTGAAATGGGCGGAGGACCTCTGCATGTCGCTCATCGACGACCCGGCGGTCATCCCGTCCCTGATGTCGGTCAAGAATTCGCAAGCGACTTCTGCGGCGTTGGCGAACGATCTCGCCGGTGCCGAGAAGGCATTCCGGGAGCTGTTGCCGCACGTCCGCAGCGGCCCCGACGACCGGCTCGAGTTTCCTGTGATCGTCAACCTCGTCGAGGTGCTCAATCGCGCCGGCAAAGTCGAAGAAAGCACCGAGCTCGGCCTCGATGCCATCGAGCGGGCCGACGCATTGGGTTACGACCGCGAGGTACTCGCCCTCAGCCTGAACCTCACGGATGCGCTGACAGAGAGTGGCGACCTCGCAACAGCGTTCGAGATCAGCGAGCGCGGCGTCGAAATCGCGAAGAAACTGCAGCACCAGGTGCAGCTGGGGTTCCTGACGACCTCGCGCAGCGTGCTCGCGATGAAGCAGGGCCGAATCGATGACGCCGAGCGAGATCTCGAAGCTGCGAAGGAACTGGCGGGTCAGACGCGGCACAGAGAGCTCACTGCGTTCGCGGCGCAGGCCGAGGCCCGTATCGTGTTCGCCTCCGGGGATCTGCAGGCGGCCGAGGAAGCCGCCGTACGAGCCGTTGAAGCGGGCAGGGCATCCGCCGACTCAGCACGGCTGAGCTCCTCCGAGCATCTGCTGGCCGAAGTACGCGAGCGAATGAAACTATCGTGATTCTGCTCGTGATCTCAGGGGTCGTGTTCCTCTACGCGCTGTACGTCATCTTCACGCAGCCGGAGGATCGACTTGCCGGCTCGGCGATGGCTTTCGTCGCCGCCGCGCTGTTCGTCTACTACTTCAGGCGCCGCAAGGCGCAGCGCGAAGAGCGGGATGGCGACGGGCGCTAGTCTCGAACGTTGCGTGCACCACGACGCGACGGCAGCCGCGTGATGAACACGCCCCCTAGGCAGAGCGCGCCGCCCAGGAGCATGATGGGCGTTGGTACTTCGGCAAGGAAGAACCAGGACATCAGCAGCACGAGCGCCGGCACGACGTAGGTCGTTGCGACGGTCTTTCCCGCGGTCGTTCGCGACAGCACGTACGCCCACGTCGTGAATGCGATGGCGGTCGGGAAGACGCCGAGGTAGACGACGCCGAGCGTCGCTGACAATGGCGCGTGCACGATGTCGGCGAACATCTCGCCCGACCAGGGCAAGAGCATCACGGTGCCGGCCGCGGCTCCCGTGAACGTGAGCGAAGTGGCGTTCGTATTTCGCAACAACCGCTTCTGCAGCAGCGCTGCTCCCGCATAGAGCACGGCGGCACCGAAAGCGAGCAGGACGCCGCGCAACGCGAAATCGCCCGTCCAGGATCCACTCGCGATCAACGTCACGCCGATGAACGCCAACGGTGCCCCGAAGACGAGCGGGCGCGGAAACCCCTCTCGTAGTATGAGCCCCGCGAGCAGGACGACGAAGAGCGGTGCGATGTTCACGATCATGGCCGTCGTGCCCGCATCGAGATCGACTTCGGCCCCGTTGAGTGCAAGGTTGTACAGGCCGAACCAGGCGATTCCCCACACGGCAATCAACGGCAGGTCGCGCCACCGTGGCAATCGGACGCGCATGACGACCGCGATCAAGCCCAGAACGATACTGCCGACCATCATGCGAAGCAGTGCCATTGAGCCTGGGCCGAAGTGCTCTCCCACGCTTCTGATGACCACGAACGCGGACGCCCAGAGAACGACGGTCACGATCGCCGCGATGATCACCATGCGGGATTCGCGGCCGCTGCCCGGAGTCGCGATCGTTGGTCGGGGTGCTTGCTGTGTGCTCATACTTCGATACTGCTCTCGATTCACCGTACAGACAAGCAAACGTTCCTGAATCACTGTTCTGCTTTGCTTAATGGTTGCTAGAGTGACTTCATGGAGATACAGCAACTGCGCGCATGGCGTTCTGTCGTTGCCACCGGTTCGGTGCGGGGCGCGGCCGAAGCGCTCGGCTACTCACCGTCTGCGATCAGTCAGCAGGTATCAGCACTGCAACGCGCGACCGGCATCCCCCTGTTCGCTCGTTCGGGGCGGGGCCTCGACCCGACCGAGCAGGGAGCTGAGCTCGCGGAGCAGATCGACCGCGTTCTCGGCGAACTCGGTGCGCTCGAAGACTTCGCGCGTGATCTGCGAACCGGCCAACGGTCCGGTCTCACGATCGCCTACTTCTCATCACTCGGCCCCACGTGGATGCCGGAGATACTCTCGAGCCTCGCCGATGAGTTTCCAGAAGCTCGCCTCGAGCTCGTGCTCGCCGATGAGTTCGACACTGCTCGCTCCCCCAAACCTGACCTGCAGCTGACCGTGCTGCCCCGGGACCCTGCGGTGCCTTCCGGCTACGAAGCTCGGCTGCTGACCGAAGATGCCTTCGTCGCCGCGCTTCCCACTGCGCATCCGCTTGCCGACCTCGATGAGATCCCGCTTGGCGAGTTAGACGGCTTCGACTGGATTTCGAACGACATCACCGACGGTTTTTGTCACAGGATCGTCATGAACGCGTGTGCCGCGGCCGGCTTCCAACCCGACTTCCGCATCGAAGCAACAGATCTTTCGAGTGCGTTGGCGCTTGTCGCCAAAGGCATCGGCATTTCGCTGGTGCCCGCTCTCGTGGCACCCGCTATTCCCGCAGGCGTCGTACTGAAGCCCGTTACCGGCCCGACGCCCACGCGCTTCATCTACGCGCTCATCCCGAAAGGATCGACCGAGCGACCACTCGTTCGCGCGGCGCTCGAACGGGCGAGTGCCATCGCCTCGTGCGAGGCTCTGTAACTCCGCGCGGGATGGCGAGGCAGCTGTTCAGTGCGGACTTCGAGTCGGTACGAGGGAAGACTTCCGGCATAAACTGCGCACCGAACGACGCTTCTGCTCGGCGCGACGGCTGATCGGTGGGACGACTACGTCCGCCCAGGGTGCGAAAAACTTCGAAACATGACCGTCATGTTTCGAAGTTTTTCGCACCCTCTCGGTCTTCAAGAGCTCAAGCATCGTAGACCCCTCCCTAGTACGACAACGGCCCTGTGGGCCGTTGTCCGGATTCGTCCGGAAACAGTCCGAGCGCTGGATCTCCCACGCG
>NZ_CAMEFJ010000016.1 GCF_945915485.1 uncultured Agrococcus sp. | reverse complement strand
GGGTTCAAATCCCACCGTCACCGCTCCAGACCCCCTCGAATGAGGGGGTCTTTGCGTTGCCGTTGGGATCAACCAGGTTCGGGCTGACCATGGCCAACTCAGGGCTTCGTTCGCGTCGGAATTTCCGAAGACTTCCGACAGAAGTCCCGCACTGGGTGGAGAAGCTGCGTCGCCCGTCCCGTTGGTGAATGCGATTGAACGCCCGGTTGCGGCCTCGCAACGCGTCAAGCAGCATGGCCGAACCGCTCTGCACGGTATCCTTCGCGGTAGAATTGCTCTGATGATGACCAGACGGACTCGCTCGAGTCGATCCCGGGAAGGCCATCTGGTCGTACCCTGATCCGTGCGCCTCCTCGTGTTCGTGAAGCCCAACCCCATCACGAAGACACAAGGAGAACTATGACAGCTCGTTTCAACCACATGATCATCGCCTCGCACGAGCCGGAGGCGATGGCCGCCTTTTACATCGACCTGCTCGAAGCGGAGGAGGTCGAATCGTGGGGCATTTTCACCAATATCCGCATCGGCGACGGGGTGCTGCTGCAGTTCGCGGCACCTCCCATCGAGTTTCCGCCGCAGCACTATGCCTATCAACTGGACGAAGCACACTTCGATCGTGCATACGACAAGATCTTGGAGCAGGGTCTGGAGCACTGGGCAGACGCTAGGCGATCCCGGCAGGGGGAGATCAACCGCGACCACGGCGGGCGCGGTGTGTATCTGCTCGACCCGTCCGGTCACTACCTGGAGTTACTCACAGGCGCCTACGTGTGACCTGACTGTCCCGCGAAGTCACTCCATGCGCGACGCCCACTGCCACAACGGCCGTTATCCCGGGGGCGGATTTGAAGTGCCACGTACCGAGTTGTTCGCGAATCGGGTTGCCCAGCAACGGCCTGTGGTTAGTATGAAGCCACGTTTACTTCTCACGGATCGTCTGGCGCGTACCCGCCAGGAAGGAATGACAACTTGGCATCGATAACGTTCGACCGCGTTTCACTGCAGTACCCGGGTGCCGAGCGCCCGTCGGTCAGTGATTTCAATCTCCACATCGACGACGGTGAGTTCCTCGTGCTGGTCGGCCCCTCTGGCTGCGGCAAATCGACAACCCTCAGGATGCTCGCTGGGCTCGAGCAGGTCACCGAGGGCTCCATCTACATCGACGACAAGGACGTCACGGAGATGGACCCGAAAGAGCGGGACATCGCCATGGTGTTCCAGAATTACGCCCTCTACCCGCACATGTCGGTGGCGGAGAACATGGGATTCGCGCTCAAGCTGTCGAAGACGCCGAAGGACGAGATCAGGCGCCGGGTCGAAGACGCGGCAGAGCTGCTCGACCTGAGCGAGTTCCTGGAGCGGAAACCGAAGGCGCTCTCGGGGGGCCAGCGGCAGCGCGTCGCGATGGGCAGGGCCATCGTGCGCAACCCGCAGGTCTTCTGCATGGATGAGCCGCTCTCGAATCTGGATGCGAAATTACGTGTGCAGACCCGTTCGCACATCGCGGGCCTCCAGCGCCGGCTCGGTGTTACGACGGTCTATGTCACGCACGACCAGGTCGAGGCGATGACCATGGGCGACCGGGTCGCGGTGCTCGACAAGGGCGTGCTGCAGCAGGTCGACACTCCTCGCGTGCTCTACAACCGCCCCGATAACGTCTTCGTCGCCGGGTTCGTCGGTTCACCGGCAATGAATTTGATCGAGACGACTGCCGACTCGGACGGCAACGTCAGGCTCGGAGCCATCGCGATCGCGGGCGACGGCAAGATACGGCCGAAACAAGCGGTCACGGTTGGTGTTCGTCCCGAACACCTGCGCGTGACAGAAGGGGAGGGCATCGACGTCGAGATCGATCTCGTCGAGGAACTGGGCTCCGACGCATATGTCTACGGCCGCGGGCACCTGCCCGGCGAACCGCTCGTCGTCTCCCGGTTCGAAGGACAGACGCCTCCTGCCAAGGGGGAGCGGATCAGGTTGGACGCAGCTGTCGAATCCGTGCACGTTTTCGACACGGAAAGCGGAAATCGAATCAACATTTCATAACCCTTTGGCCGATTACTGGTCGGCGGAAGGAAAAAGGGGAATACTGGAGCCATCCGCTGCGGCGACGCAACGGTGAAACTCGAGTGGTTTCAATGCTGGATGGGCAGGGCCCACGCTCTGCTCCTCAGCGATAACGGAATGAAAAGGCAAGGGAGCAGTTCATGAAGCGCAGAACGAGTGCGATAGCGCTAGGGGCGATCGCAGCACTGGTCTTGTCGGGGTGCAGCGGCGGTGACGCCGACGGCGGCACCGAGGAGGGTCTCGACGGTCGCGGGCCGATCTCCTTCGCGATGGGCACGAACGATGCCGGCAAACTGCAACCGATCATCGAAGCGTGGAACGAAGAGAACCCTGACGAGCAGGTCTCGCTGGTCGAGCTGCCGCAGGAGGCCGACGGGCAACGTGACACGCTCGTGCAGTCCCTGCAGGCAGAGAGCAGCGACTACGACGTCATGGCACTCGATGTCACCTGGACGGCGGAGTTCGCCGCGAACGGATGGCTGCAGCCGCTCGAAGGCGACCTCGAGCTCGACACGTCCGGGCTGCTGCCAGCAACGGTCGACAGCGCAACCTACGTGGACACGCTGTACGCCGCCCCGCAGAACACGAACGCGCAGCTGTTGTTCTACCGCACCGACATCGTCGACGAAGCGCCGACGACCTGGGACGACCTGCTCGGCTATCGCGACGCGGCCGATGCCGAAGACCTCGATCTGCTGATCATGCAGCTGCAGAACTACGAGGGCCTGACAGTCCAGACGACCCAGGCGATCAACTCGTGGGGCGGGGCCGTCGTCGACGCCGACGGACAGACTCCCGTCGTGGATTCGCCCGAGGCGACCGCCGGCATCCAGGCGCTCGCGGACGCCTACGAGAACGGCGACATCGCACAGCGCACGAACGGCTTCACGGAGGAGCAGACGAACCTCGCATTCCTCGCGGGCGAAGCGGTCTTCGCGTACAACTGGCCGTACATGTACGACACGGCAACGAGCGAACCGACCTCCGAGGTTGGCGACGACTTCGACGTCGCAGCGATCGTCGGCCCCGACGGGCCAGGAGCATCCACGCTCGGCGGATACAACAACGGCATCAATGTGCATTCCGAGAACAAGGGGACGGCGTTCGACTTCATCCAGTTCATCCTGAGTGAAGAGAACCAGCGCGGTTTCGCGCAGGAGTCCTTCCCGCCGGTGCTCGCATCCATCTACGAGGATGAAGCGCTGATCGACGAGTTCCCGTACCTCCCCGCACTGCAGGAGGCGCTCGAGAACGCACAGCCGCGACCCGTGACTCCCTACTACGCGGGTGTCTCACGGGCGATCGCCGACAACGCGTACTCGGCGATCGTCGAGGGCCGGCCCGTTGATGAAGCCGTGGCCGACATGAGCTCGGCCATTACGTCAGCGACGGGTAACTAGCCGACGAGTGTGTCGTGCCGTCGGCCCAGGAGTCGGCACGGCACACTCGTTCTCACGCAAGTGATCTTGCCCGGAGTCGGATGCCCGGGCGGCATCCACCCCGGCTCCAGCACAGAAGACGCCCAGCACTGAGGACCCAGAGAGCAGAAGCGCATGAGTGACTCCGCAAAGACGCGGCGAACGGACGCCGAGCCTGCCCCCACGAGGCGTTGGCGCGGGGATCGTGCATCGGCCGCGTGGCTCATCGCACCCGCCATGATCGTGCTGGCGATCGTCATCGGGTATCCGATCGTGAGTGCGATCATCCAGTCGTTCTCGCAGGACCGCATCTTCAATGAACAGACCGGCTTCTTCGAAGAGGGTGGTTTCGCGGGCCTGCAGAACTACTGGGGCTGGCTCATGCAGGATTGCGGCAATGGCATCAACTCCTGCCCGAGGGGCACCGCTGGCAGCCAGTTCTGGCAGTCGATCGGCGTGACATTCTTCCTGACCGGCGTCACCGTCGTGATCGAGGTGCTGCTGGGCTTCTGGATCGCCATCATCATGGGCCGCAATCTCTGGGGCCGAGGTCTTCTCAGGGCAGCGGTACTCGTGCCGTGGGCCATCCCGACCGCTGTCACGGCGAAGCTGTGGGCGTTCATCTTCGCGCCGCAGGGCATCGTCAACAGCATCACGGGGCTCGACACCCAATGGACGACCGGCACCTGGGAGCTGTTGACCGCCGTCATCATCGCGGATGTCTGGAAGACGACACCGTTCGTTGCGCTGCTGATTCTCGCCGGCCTCCAGATGATCCCGAAAGATGTCTACGATGCGGCGAAGATGGACGGCGCGACCCGCTGGCAGCAGTTCACCAAGGTGACGCTACCGCTCGTGAAGCCGGCGTTGCTCGTCGCGATCCTGTTCCGCCTTCTCGACGCACTGCGCATGTACGACCTCCCGGCCATCATGCAGGGCAATACGTCGGGGCCGGCGACCACGATGTCGATGCTTGTCACCGCGACGATCCGAGAGGGGCAGTTCGCGAACGCTTCGGCGCTGTCGACGATCGTGTTCCTGATCATCTTCGCCTGCGCCTTCCTCATGGTGAAGGGCCTCGGCGTGAACGCCGTCGACCAGGCGCAGCCGAATCGCCGCAAAGTCGGGGCAGGGAAGAGCAAGAAGGGTACGTCCGCAGACACGAGTTCGACGAAGGCAGTCGTGATGCCAAGAGAAGACGCGGGAGGGAAGTGAGATGACCGACACGGCAGAGAAGCCAGTGCAGCGGCGCATCCGCACAGGCGAAGGATGGGGCACCTACGTCAGCGGCGCCGTCATCGTGCTCGGATGCCTGCTCCCCTTCTACTGGATGATGGTCGTCGCCTTCCGCGACGTGGGCTACACGTTCAGCACGATCCCCTGGCCGACGCACGTCACGTTCGACAACTTCGTCGCAGCGCTCAACACCTCGAGCGGCAACAACATGCTGCGCGCGATCGGCAACTCTCTCGTCATCAGCGCGGTCACGACGACGGCGGCCGTGCTGCTCGGCGTCACGGTGTCGTATGCGCTCGCGCGCCTCAAGTTCGCGGGCAAGGGCTTCGTCACGGGCATCATCCTGGCCGCGTCGATGTTCCCCGGCGTCGCGCTCGTCACACCGCTGTTCCAGCTGTTCACCGACATCGGCTGGATCGGCACGTACCAGGCGCTCGTGATCCCGAACATCTCGTTCGCGCTACCGTTGACGATTTATACGCTGACAGCATTCCTGCACGATCTGCCGTGGGAACTCGAGGAGGCCGCCCGCGTCGATGGTGCGACGAGGGGGCAGGCGTTCCGCAAGGTGATCCTGCCGCTCGCGGCACCCGCCGTGTTCACGACCGCGATCCTTGCGTTCATCGCGACCTGGAACGAATATCTGCTCGCAAGCCAGCTGTCCAGGCCGAACGTCGAACCCGTTACGGTGGCGATCGCGAGATTCTCTGGCGATAATCCCTACATTCAGCCCTACGCGGCCATCATGGCGGCGGGCACCATCGTGACCGTGCCACTCGTCATCATGGTGCTGATCTTCCAGCGCCGCATCGTCGCGGGTCTCACGGCCGGCGGCGTCAAGAGTTGAGCAGCGCGTGAACAAACGCAACCGGCACGTGCAGCGCAATCAGTTGCAGATGTGGCTGGGGTTCCTCGGCTTCTTCGCGGCCATCGCGGTGCTGTCGGTCATCGGATCAGTGGTGATGGGTTACCCGCTGCAGCCGCTGGGTGTCCTTGTGATGATCGGCCTGATCGTCGGGTTCCTGCTCCTGCTGCGCAGATACCGTTCGCTCGATTGAACCAGGTTCGCTACCGGGTGTTCGCAAATCCGTGAGGAGGTCCTGCCCTCGGCGCTAGAAGGTTTTTATGGGTCTGGACGGCGTCTGGAGCCGTAAGAACCGTCTAGCGGTGCGGATGGGCGGCGGTCGAGGGTCAGGCGTCGCGCAACCGCAGCAGCCGCGCCTGGCCGTCCTCGCGCACCTCGACGAGGGCATCCCGCGCGGCAATGAAGTCGGAGAACGACTTGTGCCCGAGCGACTTCTCGTTGAACACCGGGTCCATACGCTTCATCTGCTCCTTCACGACGTTCGCGTGCAGCCACTCGTCGTCGGTCTTCTGGTGCAGGATGCGCAGCGCCCGTTCGAGCAGCCCGCTCGCGTTGTCAGCGGGGTCGCGTTCGCCGGTGGACTGCTGCTGGGAAGCACCGCTTCGTGCCGAGGTGCTGCGTCGTTTCCTCTGCGACTTCTTCGCCTGCCCTGCCGCAGAAGTCTGCTGGTCATCGGTCTTCGCGGATGCGGTGCTCTCGCCTGCGGGTTGCTCGCTCGCTACCGTGACAGGCTCGATGCCCGGCAGCGCGTCGTAATCGGCGAACTCGTCGCACGCGGCCGCAAGCGACTTCGATGTCGAGCCGGCGACTCCTATCCCGACGACGAATTTGCCGAGTCGTTTGGCGCGCTGCGCGAGAGCGATGTAGTCGCTGTCGCCCGCGACGATGACGACGTGCGTGATGTCATCGAGCCGGAAGAGATCCTCCACGACGTCGACGGCGAGCCGGATATCGGCGCCGTTCTTCAACGCTCTTGTCGTCGGGAACATCTGCACGAGATCGACCGCTCTCGCCAGCAGCTGCTCCCGGTAGGCGGCGTGAGCGGGAACCGACCAGTCGGCGTATGCGCGGCTGAGGACGATCGAGCCGTAGCTCGAGGCGTAGTCGATCACGGCGCCGAGATCGACGGTGGCCTCGCGGAAGCGCGTCCGCACTTTCGACTCACGCCCGTCGACGGGCAGGTTGCGCACCTTGTCGGAGTGGAAGGAGCCGCGTCCGTGCAGCTGGTCGTAGCGGGAGATGACGATGTTGTCGAAGTCGATGTAGACGGCGACGCGGGTCTGGGGCTGATCTGCCATGTCACTCAGTCTTGCAGGTGTCGATGGCAAGCTCTACGTCGATTCGTCAGAGCTACATCGAAAGTGCCGCGAGCCCTTTCTCGGTCTATACGCACAGTCATCCAAATTGCCTTGAGTCGCCGCATG
Source organism: uncultured Agrococcus sp. (assembly GCF_945915485.1). GTDB lineage: Bacteria > Actinomycetota > Actinomycetes > Actinomycetales > Microbacteriaceae > Agrococcus. Next base: position 33,283 of record NZ_CAMEFJ010000016.1, on the reverse strand, counting down.
GACCGAGAAGGGCGCTGCGCGAGATACCGCAGCAGTTCTCGAACGCGTGGCACGGCATTGCGGACCACCCCCGCCGGCCGGTTAGGCTTTTCGCGTGGAAACCACTGAGACTCCCGCGCTGTCGGGATACGACGGGTACTTGTTCGACCTGGACGGCGTACTCACGCCGACCGCGTCAGTGCACATGCTCGCATGGCGCACGATGTTCAGCGAGCTGTTCACGCAGTGGAGTGTCGCCGAACCGTACAGTGACGCCGATTACTTCGCCTCGCTCGACGGCAAGAAACGGTATGAGGGCGTGCAGTCGCTCCTGGCGACTCGCGGCATCGAGCTGCCCTACGGTTCGCCGGACGACGAACCGGGCAACACCTCGGTCTGCGCAATCGGCAATCTCAAGAACGTTGTGTTCCTGCGCCTGCTCGAACTCGAACCGGTCGCGCCGTACGTGGGCTCGCTGCACCTGCTCGATGAGCTGCAGGGCAGTCCGCTTGCCGTGGTGTCGAGCTCGAAGAACGCGGAGCAAGTGCTCGTATCCGCAGGTTTGCGTGACCGATTCGCGGTTGTCGTCGACGGTACCGTCGCCGAGCGCGAGGACATCCCGTCGAAGCCGGCTCCCGACATGTTTCGATCCGCGGCGGAGCGCCTCGGCGCCGACCCTGCGAACTGCATTGCGTTCGAGGATGCCCTCAGCGGTGTCGCGTCGGCCAGGAGCGCGGGCGTGGCACTCGTCGTCGGCGTCGATCGCGGCGTCGGAGAAGAGGCGCTCATGCGCGAGGGCGCGCACATCGTCGTCGAAGACCTCGGCGATTTCCTGTAACAGCGTCCGATGAGGACCCGCAGTGAGGAGACCAGCATGATCGATCGAGACCGATTTCCCGTCGATCCGTGGCGATTGATCGAGACGTCGCTGTCGTTCGACGACCTCGGCGTGACCGAGACACTGTTCACGGTCGGCAACGGGTACCTGGGCCTGCGGGGCAACAGCCCCGAGGGCAGGCATGCGCACGAGCACGGCACGTTCATCAACGGGTTCCACGAGGTCTTCCCGATCAGGCACGCAGAGAAGGCCTTCGGATTCGCAGAAGTCGGGCAGACGATCATCAACGCGCCCGACGCGAAGGTCATGCGCGTCTTCGTCGATGACGAGCCGCTGTCGCTCGATCTCGCCGACATCCGCGATTACGAGCGCGTGCTCGATCTGCGCACCGGTCAGCTCACTCGTTCTATGCGCTGGGTTACGCCCAGCGGCAAGCACGTGCAGATCGATTCGAGCACGATGGTGTCGTTCGAGGACCGACATCTGGCGGTCATGTCGCTGACGGTGACCGTCCTCAACGCCGACGCGGCGGTCGAGATCGACTGTCAGGTCGTCAATCGACAGGACGGCGGGGACGTCTACGGTGCCGTGTCGCAGACGGCCGCGGAGATCGACCCCAGGAGGGCCGAGCAGATCAGTGAGCGCGTCCTCGTGCCGCAGGAATGCTGGCAGCAGGGCCGGCGCACTGCGCTGTCGTACAGGGCGGCGAACTCGGGCATGACGGTTTCGGTCGTCGCGGAGCACGTGCTCGAGACCGAAAATCCCGTGGTAGATCGTTCATCGATCGACCAGGACATCGCCAACAACGCGTTCAGGACGCGCGCGAAGGCGGGTGCCCCCATCAAAGTCACGAAGTTCGTCGGCTATCACACGTCACGTGGTGTGCCCGCGCACGAGCTCGTCGATCGCGGCTGCCGCACGGTCGAGCGGGCGATGCTCGAAGGCGACCGTGTGCACGCACAGCGGCAGGCTGCCTGGTGCGAGGCGTTCTGGGAGCGCTCGGACGTCGAGATCGAAGGTGAGGACGAACTGCAGCAGAGCGCTCGCTGGTGCATCTTCCAGACGGCGCAGGCAGCGGCAAGAGCAGATGGTGCGGGAGTTCCCGCAAAGGGGATGAGCGGCTCCGGCTACAGCGGCCACTACTTCTGGGACACCGAGTGCTACGTGCTGCCTTTCCTGACCTACACGAGCCCGCAGTGGGCGAGGAATGCCCTGCGGATGCGCTACCTGATGCTGCCAGCGGCCAGGCGTCGCGCCGTGCAGCTTGCGGAGGCGGGCGCGCTCTTCCCGTGGCGCACGATCAATGGTGAGGAGTCGTCCGCGTACTACGCTGCGGGCACGGCGCAGTATCACATCAACGCCGACATCACCTACGCGCTGGGCAAGTACGTGCGGGCGACGGGGGACGACGAGTTCCTGCAGCGCGAAGGGATCGACATCGCGGTCGAGACCGCGCGTATGTGGGCCACACTCGGCTTCTGGCGACACTCCAGCAACGGTGTCGAAGAGAGTACCTTCCATATCCACGGCGTGACCGGCCCGGACGAGTACACGACGGTCGTCAACGACAATCTCTTCACGAACGTCATGGCCCGGCACAACCTGCGATTCGCGGTTCGCAACGTCCGGGAGATGGCCGATGCCGCGCCGGCGGACTACGAGTCGATGGTCGAGCGCCTCGATCTCGACCTGGCGGAAGTCGAGGCGTGGGAGGCAGCGGCCGACGCCATCCACATCCCGTACAGTGAAGCGCTTGGCATCCACCCGCAGGATGCGGTCTTCCTCGAGCGCGAGGTCTGGGATCTTGAGAACACTCCGGACGAGCAGCGCCCACTGCTGCTGAACTTCCACCCGCTCGTGATCTATCGCTACCAGGTGCTCAAGCAGGCCGATGTCGTGCTCGCGCTCTTCCTGCAGGGCAACCACTTCACGCCCGAGGAGAAGCGGGCGAACTTCGAGTACTACGATCCGTTGACGACGGGGGACTCGACGCTTTCTGCTGTCGTGCAGTCGATTCTCGCGGCCGAGGTGGGCTACGGAGACCTTGCGCTCGAGTACTTCCGCGATGCCGCGTTCGTCGACCTCGCCGACCTGCACGGCAACACGGCCGACGGTGTTCACGTGGCCTCTGCTGCCGGTGTCTGGACGGCACTCGTCTACGGTTTCGGCGGATTCCGCGACCACTACGGCGAGCTGTCGTTCGAGCCGCGCCTGCCGGCGGCGTGGCCGTCGCTGAAGTTCGTGCTGCACTGGCACGGGATGCGCATCCGCGCCACCGTCACGGCCGACGAACTGCAGCTGGTCGCCGGCGAAGGCGAGGGCGTCGACGTGACGGTCGAGGGCGCGAAACACTGGCTGTGCGGCGGCGAAACACTCACGGTGCCGCTGTCGAAGGAGCGGCTATCCCTGCCGGGTCGGCCGACGCTCGGTCACTACGCCGATTCGCGCCGCGAGGACGGCTCCATGCTGTCGGCTTCTGTGCCGTCGGCCTCGGTCTCGACGGGTGTATACGGCGCCGCCGCGGAGGTGACGGCACCCGACGACCATGATCACGGTCCGCTCGTCTAGCCTCGAAGGATGGAGCGGATGAAGCTCAGGCGCAGCGCTCTGCTGCTGGTTGCTGCCTTGCCGCTTTCCCTGATCGGATGCGCGGAGCAGGTCGACGAACATCCCGCAGAAGACTCGACGGAAGCGGTCTTCACGGAGGACGATGCGAAGCGCGTCGAGGATCGATCGCAGGAGCTGTTCACGCAGGGGCTCGAGTTCGCAGAAGACGGCAGCCTCTTCCACTCGGGAGGCCGATACGGGGAGTCGCGGGTCGTTAAAACCGATCCGTCCGGTGCCGTGATCGCCGAGTACGAGTTGCCCGACGAGCACTTCGCAGAGGGGCTGACGGTCGTCGACGACGAGGTCTATCTGCTCACGTGGCGCGAGAACGTCGTGCACGTGCTGAGCGCCGATGACCTCACGCCGCTGCGGACCTTCCCGCTCGAGACGGAGGGCTGGGGCACCTGCTATTCGGACGACGGCCAGCTGTGGGTCTCGGACGGCACGGCCGAGGTGCGCGGCTATGACCCGGCCAGCATGATCGAGCAGACGTCGCGCACCATCGTCGATGGCGGCGGTGACGAGATCGAGGGCATCAACGAGCTCGAGTGCATCGGCGACGAGATCTGGGCGAACCTCTGGCAGGAAGAACTCGTCATCGTCTTCGATCGGGGCACTGGCGAGATCGTTCGGATGCTCGATTTCAGCGACCTCACGCCCGAGTGGGCCGGGAACAACGAGGTGCTCAACGGCATTGCGTTCGATGCGGAGGCCGACGAGATCTGGCTCACCGGCAAGCTCTGGGAGCACTTCTTCATCTTCGACTATGCGGAGTTGCGCGGCGCGGAGTAGCCTCTCGGTGATTGATTCCAAGGGGTGATTGGGTTGCGTAAAGGTTGATGGTTCCCCGGAACGTCACCGGAGTGTGCCCGATGTATGGATTTTCCCGAATGTATGGCTATCGGCCAGACCTTCGGGCGCAATCGCGCGTTCCCCCGACATTCAGCACACCACTACGGGTCGTAGCGCTTCGGCCGGTACACCTGCGAGACGAGCTCTCGTAGATCATCCAGCGAGCCGTGCAGCACGCCCGCTGCCCTCGCCTGCACGAGCAGATTGCCGATCGCACTAGCCTCGACCGGGCCCGCGACCACGGGCACGCCGGTGCGTCGCGCTGTCAGCTGGCAGAGCAGTCCGTTCTGCGAACCGCCTCCCACGATGTTGACCTGCGTTACCGCTCTGCCCGCGATCCGCTCGATGTCCTGCAGCGTCTTCGCATAGGCTTCCGCGAGCGACTCGAGAATGCATCGCGTGATGGCGACGCGCCCCTCTGGCGGTTCGATGCCGCGGTCGTCGAACCAGCGGTGGATGCGTTTCGGCATGTCCCCGGGCGGGTAGAAGACATCGTCGGTCGGGTCGAAGACCGGCACTTCACGGTCGTACGACGCCGCTGCGTTCAGCAGCTCGTGCAGCTCGACGGATGATCCATCGGCCTCCCACGTCCTTTTCGATTCGCTCAGCAGCCACATCCCCATGACGTTCTTCATGAAGCGATTGCGGCCATCGACGCCACCTTCGTTCGTGAAGTTCGCCCGCTCGGCTTCCTCGTTGGCGATCGGTGCCGGGGTCTCGATGCCGACGAGCGACCAGGTTCCCGACGAGATGTAGGCCGCACCTTCGGCGAGCGGCGCAGCGACGACAGCCGAGGCCGTGTCATGAGAGCCGACGGCGTACACGTGCGGATCCCCGTGCACGCCGTGGTGGTCGCGCAAGTGCGGCAGCAGCGACCCGACCGCGGTCCCCGGCTCGATCAGCGGAGGCAGGATGCCCGGGTCTATCCCCAGCATCCCCATCAGCTCGAGGTCCCACGTGTCGTCGAGTGCGAGCATCCCCGTTGTAGAAGCGTTCGTCCGCTCGATCGCCGTCCGTCCTGTCATCCAGTAGTTGAACAGATCCGGCAGCAACAGCATCGAATCGGCGAGCTCGAGCATGCCGCGCTCGCGGTCCACGGAAAGCTGGTTGATGGTCGTGAACGGCATGCGCTGCAGACCGCAGCGCGTGTAGAGGTCCGGCTGCGAAATGACGGCGTCGACGAGTTGCAAGCCCCGCTCGGTGCGCGAATCGCGATACGAGTAGGGCACCGAAAGCAGCGATTCCCCTCGCAACAGCCCGTAATCGACAGCCCACGAGTCGACGGCGATACCCGCAACCGGCGCCTCCTGTGTCGCGGCGGCAATGCCGTCGAGGGCTGCCGAGAACAGCGACAGCACCGACCAGTGCAGTCCGTCGCCGAGCATGACCGGCCGATTCGTGAACCTCGCCGCCTCCGTGACCCGGAACTCGTCCGGCGCCACCTCGCCGATCATCACGCGCCCGCTGGAGGCGCCGAGATCGATAGCGGCAAATCGTGTCGGTGACGTCATCCGAACCCCTTAGCGCAGGAACGCTGCTGCAACACCGGAGTCTACTGGGACGTGCAGTCCTGTCGTGTGCGTCAGTTCCGGACCCGTCAGTACTATCACCGCGTTCGCAACGTGCTCGGGCAGCACCTCGCGCCCCAGCAGTGTCCGGCCCGCGTAGTACTTGCCGAGCTCCTCTTCCTTCACGCCGTAGACTTTCGCGCGGCTTGCTCCCCAGCCACCGGCGAAGATGCCCGAGCCTCGGACAATCCCGTCGGGGTTGATGCCGTTGACGCGAACTCCGTGTTGGCCGAGCTCTGCGGCGAGCAGCCGAACCTGATGCGATTGGTTCGCCTTCGCCGCTGAGTACGCGATGTTGTTCGGGCCGGCGAAGACGCCGTTCTTCGAAGAGATAAAGACGATGTCTCCTCCGAGCTGCTGATCGATCAGCACTTGAGCCGCTGCCTTCGACACCAGGAATGAACCCTTGGCCATGACATCGTGCTGGAGATCCCAGTCGGCTTCCGTCGTCTCGACAAGCGGCTTCGACAGTGACAGCCCGGCGTTGTTCACGACCAGGTCGAGGCCGCCGAAGGCGAGTACCGCGGCATCTACCGCTGCCCGCACATCCGCTTCGTTCGTAACGTCGCACGCGACGCCGACGGCAATGTCCGGGCCGCCCAGCTCCGCTGCGGCAGCAGCAGACTTCTCTTCCGACAGATCCGCGATCACGACGCAGGCGCCCTCGCTCGCCAGTCGGGCGGCGATCGCCTTGCCGATGCCGGATGCCGCGCCCGTGACGAGGGCGATGCGGCCCGCGTGCTGCTTCGGCTTCGGGCGACGCTGCAGCTTCGCCTCCTCGAGCGCCCAGTACTCGATCCGGAACTTCTCCGAATCGGGAATGGGAGTGTAGGCCGACAGCGCTTCCGCGCCACGCATGACGTTGATCGCGTTGACGTAGAACTCGCCTGCGACCCTGGCGGTCTGCTTGTCAGCACCGTACGAGAACATGCCGACGCCGGGGACCAGGATGATCGCAGGGTCCGCCCCGCGCAGCGCGGGGGAGTCGGCATCGGCGAAACGCTCGTAGTAGGCGCGGTAGTCGTCGCGGTATTCGGCGTGGAGTTCCCGCAAGCGCTCTATGCTCTCTTCCACGGGAGCATCCGCGGGCAGATCCAGAACGAGGGGCTTGACCTTCGTGCGCAGGAAGTGGTCGGGGCAGGATGTTCCCAGCGGCGCGAGACGCCGGTGCGCTTCGTGCGCGAGAAAGTCGGTGACGACGGTGTCATCGGTGAAGTGGCCAACCATCGGACTGTCCATTGAGGCGATGGCGCGCAGGTGCGGCGCGAGCGCTGCGGCCTTGGCCCTGCGCTCGCTTTCCGGAAGCGCCGCATAGCCTTCGAGCTCCTCCCCGAACGGCTGAGCCTCGCCGTGATCGCGGATGAACCGCTCTGCCGTGCGGATGATCCAGAGCGAGTTCTCCTTGCTCTCCTCGCTCGTCGCGCCCCAGGCCGTGATGCCGTGCCCGCCGAGGATGCAGCCGACAGCCTCCGGGTTCGCACGCTGAATCTCGCGAATGTCGAGGCCGAGCTGGAATCCGGGTCGGCGCCACGGAACCCAGACGACTCTGTCGCCAAAGATGCGCTGCGTGAGCGCTTCCCCATCGGCCGCCGTAGCGACGGCGATACCGGCGTCGGGGTGCAAATGGTCGACGTGCGGCTGCTCTACGAGGGCGTGCATGGCCGTGTCGATGGAAGGGGGCGCGCCTCCTGCCCCGTGCTTGCAGTACTCGAACGCCGCGACCATCTCGTCTTCGCGATCGACGCCGGGATAGACGCCCTCGAGCGCGCGCACACGATCGAGCTGGAGCACTGCGAGGCCGCCCTCGGTCAGCGTGCCGAGATCACCGCCGGAGCCTTTGACCCACAGCAGATCGATCTCTTCGCCGGTGACGGGGTCGCGCCCCGTGCCCTTCGCGGAGGTGTTCCCGCCCGCGTAGTTCGTGTTGCGTGCATCCGCCCCGAGTTCGTGCGACCGTGCGATCAGTTCTTCCGTCGTGCTCATCCGTCGTTCCTTACCCTTCGTGCGCTACGCGCCCCAGCTCATCTGCGTACCGCCTACGCGGTCTTCTGCGATCCGCTCCTGATAACCCGACGCCAGGAATGCCCGCATCGGATTCTCGGGGAGGCCCTTCGCCGCCCGGTAGTCGGCCAGCAGCGGCCGCACGTCGGTGCGGAAGGCGTCTTCGAATATCTCGTTCGCGAGCAACACGTCGCAGTCACGACGGGCAGCATCGAGCGCCACAGTGTCGAGGGAGAGCGCCTTCGCCACCGCCTCCTGCACGTTCAGCACACTCTTGATCTGCCCCGGAATCTTCGCCTCGATGTTGTGGCACTGATCGAGGACGAGCTGAATATCCGGGCTTCCGTAGCCGCCGCCAGCGACCAGCTCGACGATGATCCTGAAGAGCTGGTACGGGTCCGCGGCGCCGACGATGAGATCGTCGTCCGCGTAGAACCGGGAGTTGAAATCGAAAGCACCGAGTTTCCCGAGACGCAGCAACTGCGCCACGATGAACTCGATGTTGGTGCCGGGAGCGTGGTGGCCCGTGTCGAGCACGACCATGGCCTTCTCGCCGAGGGCGAGGCAGTGCGCATAGCTCGTACCCCAGTCCGGGACATCCGTGTGGTAGAACGCCGGCTCGAAGAACTTGTACTCGAGCACCATGCGGTGATGCTCACCCAGCCGGTCGTAGATCAGCCGCAGTGACTCCGCAAGATGATCCTGCCTGGCGCGAATCGAGTCCTGGCCGGGGTAGTTCGTGCCGTCGGCGAGCCAGATCTTCAGATCACGGCTGCCGGTTGCGCCCATGATGTCGATGCATTCGAGATGGTGGTCGATCGCCTTCCGCCGAACCTTCGCATCGGGGTGCGTCAGGCTGCCGAACTTGAAGTCTTCGTCCTGGAAGGTGTTGGAGTTGATCGTGCCGAGCGTCACACCCTCGTCTTCCGCGTGCCGCAGGAGCGCATCCCAGTCGTCGACGGCATCCCACGGATAGTGCAGCGCAACGGTGGGGGCCAGACCCGTGAACCTGTGCACCTGCGCGGCGTCGGAGATCTTCTCGAACGGATCGCGTGGCGTACCGGGAGTGCCAAAGACCCGGAACCGCGTGCCCGAATTGCCGTAGGCCCAGCTGGGCACTTCGATCGCGAGGCGGTCGAGATCCGCGCTATCGGGGGTGATTGCCATCGTTTCCTCCTTCGCGTGCAGCACTGCACGGTCTTTCCGAGCACAAGCTTGCACCATCAAAGTTTCAAACGCAAGTGATTCTGTTCGTTTCGATAGTCAGAATTGAAAGCGGTGATTGCTTGCTGTACGCAGTATTTGCAAGAGATTCCTGCCAATTTCACCGCTTTTCTGAAATTCACTATAAAGCTTCGTACGAAAATTTTTTGGTTACGATTGCATCTCAAAGGATTGCGAAACAAGAAATGTCGCGTTACGGTTGCTCCAAACCACGCACGAAGGAGTCGCGGATCGTGAACGAGCGGGAGACACGCATTCTCGAAGTACTCGAGGAGCACGGAGCGGTGCAGGTCATCGACCTGGCCGAGCAACTCGCGGTTTCGGCCGTCACCGTCCGCAAGGATCTCGAAGCGCTCGAGCAGCGACGACTGCTGAAGCGCATCCGCGGAGGAGCGACCCGGCCCGCGCCCAACGTCGAGGGTGAGTTTCCCGAGCGTATTGCGGTGTCCGCCCGCGCGAAGAAAGCCGTTGCGGTCGCCGCCGCCGAACTGATAGAAGACGGCGACACCGTCGCTTTCGACACCTCGAGCACCGCCCACTTCATCGCTCGCGAAGTTCTCGATCGTCGTGATCTCGTCGTGATCACGCAGTCGATTCCAACGGCCACGCTGTTCTTCGAACGGTCGAGCGCACAGGTCATCATGCCCGGCGGCATCCTTCGCAGGGCATCCAGCGGACTCGTCGGTACCAGACCGGAGCACCTTGCGGGGCGCGGCCGTATCGCGAAAGGGTTTTTCGGCGTTACCGGGCTCTCGACGCTCGGTGGCCTGCTCGAACTCGGGCTCGACGAGTCGGAGTCGAAGCGGGTCGTCGCAGAATCGTGCGATGAGATCTACGGTGTCTTCGCATCCGATAAGGCCGGCGGCTTCGGCTTCCATTCGTTCTGCCCCGTGAGCTCGGTCACGGGTCTCATAACCGACGAGGACTTCCCGGCGAAAGACGTCGCCGAATGGCAGGCGGAGGGAGTCGAGGTGCGACTCGCTCCTCTCGCGCGGCCGACAGCACAGCAGGATTCACAGGACCGTGGCGCGACTGCGTCAAGGAGAACGGGTCGGGCGTGAAGAGCGCACTCTGCCCGGTAACACAACACAAGGAGAGACAATGAGATTCAAGCGCAAGGTCATGGGCGCCCTCGCGTTGGCGGCCACCGGCGCCCTCGTGCTCGCCGGTTGCACCGACCGTAATGACACGGGCGGCGGCGACGGCGACACCAACGGAGGCGGCGACGCGAGCGACGTGACCGTCGCGTTCGTGCCGAAGCTGCAGGGCATCCCGTACTTCGAAGCCATGAACACCGGTGGTCAGGCCGCAGCGGATGAGCTCGGCTTCAACTGGCTCTATCAGGGCCCGACAACGGCAGACGCGGCCGCGCAGGCCGACATCGTGCGCTCGTTCATCCAGCAGGGTGTCGATGTGCTCTTCGTCGCACCGAACGACCCCGATTCGATGGCGCCGCTGCTGCAGGAAGCGCAGGACGCTGGAATCAGCGTGGCGACGACCGACACCGACGCACCGGATTCGGTACGCGAGCTCTTCGTGAACCAGGCCGGCGTCGAAGGCGTCGCCCACGCACTCACCGACGAGCTCATGGACGCCATGGGTGGCGAGGGCAAGTACGCGATCGTCTCGTGCGGTGAGACCGCGGCGAACCTGAACGCCTGGATCGCGGTGCAGGAGGAGTACACGGCCTCCGACTACCCCGATGCGGAGATCGTCGATGTCGTCTATGCGGGTGAAGACCAGGCGCAGGCGACCGCGATGGCAACCGACCTCATGAACGCGCACCCCGATCTCACAGGCCTGATCGGTGAATGCACGTCCAGCGCACCGGGTGTCGCGCAGGCCGTTGAAGACGCCGGTCGCATCGGTGAAGTGCACACGGTCGGCCTCGGTACGCCGCAGTCGATGGCGCCGTACCTCGAGAGCGGTTCCTCCGCAGCATCGGTCATCTGGGACGTCGAGGCGCTCGGCTACCTGACGGCATGGGCCGGTCAGCAGTTGGCGCTCGGCGAGGAGATCCCCGCTGAGGTTCAGGCGGGCCCCGCGCAGGAGGCCTCCTATGACGCGGACACCAGCGAACTGCTGCTCGGGCCGCCGCTGATCGTGACCGACGAGAACGCGGGCGACTACGACTATTAATCGTCGGTAGTTGACCAGGGTGGGGCGCCGGATCGTCTCGGCGCCCCACCCGCACATCCCCCTCATGAAGGAGCACTGACGCTCATGGCTACTAGCGACGCGACCCCGCGTCTGACGATGACCGGCATCTCGAAGAGCTACGGCGGTGTGCGGGCCATCCGCAACGCGGACTTCACCGTGCAGCCCGGCTCCGTGAACGCGCTCGTTGGTGAGAACGGTGCCGGGAAGTCCACACTCATCAAGATTCTCGCGGGCGCCGAATCTGCCGACACCGGCACGATCACGCTCGACGGCAAACAAGTGCGCATCGGCAGTACGTCCGACGCCATCCGACTCGGCATCCAAACCGTGTATCAGGAGCCGCAGCTCTTCGACGAGCTCAGCGTCGCCGAGAACTTCTTCATCGGCCGCGAAATCACGCGCGGCCCGGTGATCGACTGGAACGCGCAGGCCCCGCGGATGCTCGACCTCCTCGCGCTCGTCGGCCTCGATGCGAAGCACGCATCCCGCCCCGTCGGCGACCTCTCCATTGCGCAGAAACAGCTCGTCTCCATCGCGAAAGCACTGCTGGAGGACGCCTCCGTGCTCATCCTCGACGAACCCAGCGCAATTCTCACCGATCGCGAGATCGACACGCTTTTCGACGTCGTCCGCAAGCTGACGCAGGACGGCGTCTCCATCATCTACATCTCCCACCGCCTCGATGAGCTCTTCCGCATCGCCGACGAAGTCTCCATCATGCGTGACGGCAACACGGTGGGCCACGAACCCATCGAGAAGCTGTCCGTTCGCGAGATCGCGGAGCGGATGGTCGGCGGTGCGCTCAGCGAAGGCGCTCGTGAGGCAGGCGACCGCGGCGAGGTCGTGCTCGAACTGCAAGGGCTGTCGGCGGGCGAGAGCTTCTCCAACGTCGACCTATCCGTGCGCAAGGGCGAGATCGTCGGGCTGTACGGACTCGTCGGCTCCGGTGTCGCAGAAGTCGGCGAAGTCATCTACGGGATGCGGCGCGCATCCGCCGGCAGCATCGCGATCGACGGCAAGAAGACACGCATCGACTCGCCCGCCGATGCCAAGCGTCGCAGCATCCGCATGCTTCCCGCCAACCGTTCGCAGCAGGGCTCCTTCGCGTTTCAGAACATCGCGTTCAACATGACGATCGGCTCGCTGTCGAAACTGGGCCGATTCGGCACCGTACGGCCGAAGGCCGAACGCGACATCGCCCGCAGGCTCATCGACCGGCTCGCGGTCAAGACCCCGAGCGAGAAGCAGGTCATCAGCGCGATGTCGGGAGGGAACGCGCAGAAAGTGGTTCTCGCCCGACAGATCGTCGATCGGCCAGAGCTGCTCGTGCTCGCCGAGCCCACGCAGGGCGTCGACGTCGGCGCGAAGGAGGAGATCCACCAGATCGTTTCGGATCTCGCCGATCAGGGCACCGCGGTGCTCGTCATCACAACCGATCTCGCCGAGGTGCTGCGAATCTCCGACCGCGTCGTCGTCTTCCGCGAGGGAACACCGGTGCGCGAGTTCGGGCAGGACGCAACGCAGGCGGATCTGCTCGCGGTCGCGGCAGGAGCCGAGGAGGAAGCGGCATGAGTGAATCCGCCGTCAAGACCCAGCAGCAGCGGGTCAACACCCGCAAGATCCTGCCGCCTTTCGTCACTGGTCAGGAGATCGTGCTGATCGGCGTCATCGTCGTGCTCTGGGTGATTCTCGGGCTGACGACTCCCGCCTTCCTCGCCGCGGGCTCCGTCGGTCCGCTGCTCGTGCAGGTCGCGCCCATCGCAATCATCGGCGTCGGCATGACCTTCGTCATCATCACGGCCGGCATCGACGTCTCGGTCGGTTCCATCGTCATGGTCGCGGCGGTCGTGACGGCCCGTTCTCTCGTCGAATTCGGGCTGCCGTTCTGGCCGGCTCTGCTGCTGTCACTCCTTGTCGGTGCCGCACTCGGCGCTCTGAACGGGGTGCTCGTCGCCTACGGACGAGTGCACGCCATCATCATCACCTTCGGCACGATGAACCTCTTCCGCTTCATCGGATTGCAGGTGTTCGGCTCCTCGACCGTGAACAACATGCCGCCGACGTTCAACTTCTTCGGGCGCGGGGATGCCGGCTCCACGCTGGGCATCCCGCACGCGTTCGCGATCGCCGTCGTCATCACCGCAATCGCATGGTGGTATCTGCGATACACGAAGGGCGGCCGCAGCCTGTACGCGATCGGCGGCAATGCCCACGCGGCCAGGCTCGCGGGCATCAAAGTGCAGCCGCGCATCCTCATGGTCTACGCGCTGACGGGTCTGCTGGCCGGTCTCGCCGCCTGCATGACGCTCGCGGCGGGAACTTCGACGCTCGACCAATCGGTCGGCACGGGCCGCGAACTGCAGGTCATCGCCGCCGTCGTCATCGGCGGAACCTCCATCATCGGTGGCCGCGGCTCCGTCGTGGGCACGCTCCTGGGCGCGCTGCTCGTGCAGACCGTGTCGAGCGGTGTCGTCCAGCTCGGATGGCCGTCGCAGCTCGCGTTCTTCTTCGTCGGGCTTTTCATCGTCATCGCTGTCGGCACCGACTTAGTTCGCGAACGAGCAAGGAGGCGATCATGACAACGCAGACCACTGCACAGCGCCGCGGCCCCTCGCTCGGTGAAAGAGTAGGGCTCTTCGCGCAGGATCGCGGTATCCAGCTGCTGATCCTCGTCGTGATTCTCGTCGTCGTCATGTCGATCCTCAACGGCGCCGGCGTGACGATCGGCCGGGTCAACTCCGACTACTTCGCGAGCGCGCTCATCAGTTTCGTGCCGCTCGCGCTGCTCGCAATCGCGCAGCTGTTCGTCATCACCTCCGGGAAAGGAGGCATCGACCTCTCCGTCGGCTCGATGGTCTCGCTTTCCGGCATGGCCTTCGGCATCAGCCTCGTCGACTGGGGCTGGACGGTACCCGCCGCGATGATCTTCGCCGTCATCGTCGGCACCGGGCTCGGCGCGATCAACGGACTGCTCTCCGCGTATCTCGGGTATCCGGCGCTCATCACGACGCTGGCAACGTACTACGCCTATCGCTCCATCGCACTCGTGGTCACGGACCAGAAGCCGGTCTCGGGGTCCGAAATTCAAGACTTCTACCAGTCGGTCGCAGCGGTCGAGCTGCCGCTGATCGGCGGGCAGCTGCCGCTGTTCCCGCTCGGACTGTTCACGTTCTTCCTGCCCGTCGCGGTCATCGCCTGGCTCGTGCTCAACCGCACCGCCTACGGTCGCAAGCTGTATGCGATCGGCACGAACGACACGGCAGCGCAGTGGGCGGGCGTCGACACACGACGCACCAGGCTGACGGCGTTCATGGTCTCGGGCCTGCTCTCCGGCCTCGTCGGCGTCTACACGGTTGCGCAGTTCGCCTCCGCGCGGCCGGATGCCGGCACCGCGGGCTCGGGCATGGCGCTGCCGGCGATCACGATCGCCGTCCTCGGTGGCGTCGCCATCACCGGCGGTATCGGCAAGCTCGGCAGCGTCGCGCTCGCAGCGCTGCTCATCACCTGGCTGAACGCCTCGATCCTGATGCTCGTACCCGGCAACGAGGGCGCGCAGGTGCAGCTGCTTGCACTCGGCGTCGTACTGCTCGGTGCTTCGCTCTTGGACGGCTGGCTGCAGAACCGCCGAAAGCGAGGAGCAGTCAAACCGCCGACGCTCACGGCCGCGATCGCGCTGGGTGACAAACCGATGGTGGACACTCCGGCTGCTGATACCACCGCGGCTGCGCAGGGCATCGACGAGCCGGTCGATAGCGCCGATAGCGAAAGCGATAGCCGATGACGGCCGTCATCGGCGTCGACTTCGGAACGCTGAGCGCTCGCGCCGTCGTTGCCCGAATCGAAGACGGCGCCGAACTCGGCACGGGCGAGCGAGCCTACAGTCACGGCGTCATCCAGGAGGAGTTGCCCGGCGGAGTGCCGCTCGGCCCCGAGTGGGCGCTCGAGCATCCGAACGACTGGCTGGATGCGCTGCGAGCCGCGGTGCACGTCGCGCTCGCGGACGCCGGCATCGACCCGCAGGAGATCATCGGTCTCGGAATCGACACGACGGCGTCGACGCCGCTGCCGATACTGGCCGACGGAACACCGCTGTGCCTGCTGCCCGAGTTCGCCGATCGACCGCACGCCTGGCCGAAACTCTGGAAACACCACGCGGCGCAGCCGCAGGCCGATCGCATCAACGAAACCGCGCGTACAACGGGCCAGCCCTGGCTTGCCCGCTACGGCGGACTCATCTCGAGCGAGTGGCAGTTCGCCAAGGCTCTGCAGGTGTTCGAGGAAGACCGCGAAGTGTTCGACCGCATAGATCACTGGGTCGAGTGCGGCGACTGGCTCGTGCAGCAGCTGACCGGCCGGCTCGTGCGTGGTGTTTCCGTCAACGGCTACAAGGGCATCGTGCAGGACGGGTCGCTGCCGAGCGAGGAGTACCTGGAGGCGCTCGCACCCGGCTTCTCGGCCATCCTGCCACTGTTGGACGGCGAACGGCTGCCGCAGGCGGCCCGGGTCGGCGGCCTGCTGCCCTCGTTCGCCGAGCGCCTCGGTCTGCCGGAGGGCATCGCTGTCGCGGTCGGCAACGTGGATGCGCACGTCACAGCCGCGAGCGTCGGCTCGGTCGACGCCGGGAGCATGCTCGCGATCATGGGCACGTCGACGTGCCACGTCATGAACGGCGTCGAGCTCGCAGAGGTCGATGGCATGTGCGGCGTTGTCGACGGCGGCATCGTCGAAGGGCGCTGGGGCTACGAGGCCGGGCAGTCGGGTGTCGGAGACATTCTCGCCTGGTACGTCGATCAGCAGGTGCCGCCGCGCGTGCACGAGGCGGCGAACCGTGCCGGGATGAGCATCCACGAGTACCTGACGGAGCTCGCGTGGCAGCGACCCGTCGGCGCGCACGGACTCGTTGCGCTCGACTGGCACGGCGGGAACCGTTCGGTGCTGGTGGATACGAGGTTGTCCGGCCTTCTCGTCGGTGCGACACTGGCGACCAAACCGGAGGATGTCTACCGAGCGCTCGTCGAAGCGACCGCTTTCGGTGCCCGAGTCATCGTCGAGACATTCAACGACGCCGGTGTTCGGGTCGAGCGGTTCTTCGCCGCTGGCGGGCTGCTGCGGAATCAGCAGCTCATGCAGACGTACGCCGACGTGCTGCGGATGCCGATCACGGTCGCCGAGAGCGAGCAGGCACCCGCGCTCGGATCGGCGATCCACGCGGCGGTCGCAGCGGGCGCCTACCCGGACATCGTGGCCGCAGCCGAGGCGATGGGCAGCGCTCGGGTCGACGCCTATGTACCGAATGCGACGCGCGCAGACGTCTACGACGAGATGTTCGCCGACTACCTGCTGCTGCACGATCGGTTCGGCAGGGGAGAGGACCTCCTGATGCACAGGCTGAAAGCCCGACGAGACGGGGCACTGCTGTGACCGCCGAGTTGCAGCGCGTGCGCGAGGATGTCGCCGGCCTGCACACGGAACTCGTCCGCTGGGGGCTCGTGATGTGGACGGCCGGCAATGTCTCGGCACGAGTGCCGGGCGAAGAGCTGTTCGTCATCAAACCCAGCGGTGTCGCCTATAGCGACATCACGTCCGAGTCGATGATCGTGTGCGACCTCGACGGCCGTGCCGTGCCCGGTTTGTCACGGGACGACCTCCTGCCATCGAGCGACACGGCAGCGCACGCCTACGTGTACCGGCACATGCCGGAGGTCGGGGGAGTCGTGCACACGCACTCGCCCTATGCGACGAGCTGGGCTGCGCGCGGCGAGGAGATTCCGTGCTGCCTGACGATGATGGCCGACGAGTTCGGCGGCCCCGTGCCGGTGGGGCCGTTCGCCGTTATCGGGGACGACTCCATCGGCCGCGGCATCGTCGAGACGCTGCGGGGCCATCGATCGCGGGCGGTACTGATGCAGAACCACGGGCCGTTCACGATCGGAGTGAGCGCCAGGGACGCGGTGAAAGCCGCCGTGATGGTCGAGGACGTCGCACGAACCGTGCACCTCGCAAGAGCGGGAGGCGAACTGCTGCCGATCAGTCAGGACCGCATCGATTCGCTCTACGAGCGATATCAGAACGTGTACGGGCAGGCGAGCGACGCGAGACGGGAGAGCACATGAACGACATCGACGCACTACTCGATCTCGCACACGCCGCGGGGGAGCCGGGGCGCGGCCTCGCGATCCTCGGTGAAGGGAACGTCAGCGCCAGCGCCGGTGAGGGGCGGATGCTCGTCAAGGCCTCCGGGTCGAACCTCGGGGCTGCCACGCCCGCAGACATCGTGGAGTGCGAGCTGGCACCGATCCTGGCGCTGCTCGACGACGCCGCCGCGGACGACGGGGCCGTTGGTCGAGCGCTGCTCGACTCGCGGGTCGACCCTGCCGCGAAGCGGCCCAGCGTCGAGGCGATGCTGCACGCCGTCGTGATCGATGCCGGTGCGGGCGCCGCCTGCCACACGCATCCCGAATCCGCGAACGGCATCCTGTGCTCGTCGAAAGCCGACTACCTGGTGCGCGGATCGCTCTTCCCCGACCAGATCGTGGTGCTCGGGCAGCGGGGGCTGTTGATCCCGTACGTCGACCCGGGCCTTGAGCTGGCGCGCACCGTGCGTCGCGAACTCACCGAGTTCGTGCGCTTGCACGGGCAGCTTCCCAAGATCGTGTACATGCAGAACCACGGCATCTTCGCGATCGGCGAAGACCCTGCGGAGTGTCTGCGGATCACCGAGATGGCCGACAAGTTCGCGAAGATCCTCACCGCGGCGCTCGCGGTCGGCGAGCCCAGGTTTCTGCCGGAGTCGGTGCTGGAGCGGATTGAACATAGAGACGACGAACACCATCGCCGTCGCATGCTGAAGGAAGGAAGGTGACCGCTATGCGTATCGGTTGTCATGGATTCGTGTTCTCGGGGTCGTTCGACGAGGCGGGCATTCGCACCGCGATCGAGGGGACGCAGCGAGCTGGGTTCGATTTCATCGAGATGCCGCTCATGGATCCGTTCTCGTTCGATGAGCACGTCGCCGCGCGAGTGCTGAAGGAGACCGGCATCGAGATGACCGCATCCTTGGGGCTCACCGCAGCCACCGACCTCTCGAGCGAGGACCCCGCGACCGTGCAGCGGGGCGAGGACCTTCTGCGTCGTGCGATCGACATCGTCGCGCACGTCGGCGGCACGGACCTGTGCGGTGTGATCTACTCTGCGCTGCAGAAATACGACAGGGTCGCCTCCGATGCGAGCCGCGAGAACTCTGCCGCGGCACTGCGTCGACTGGGCGACTACGCGGCCGAGCGCAACGTGATCCTGTCGCTCGAGATCGTGAACCGCTACGAGACCAACATCATGAACACCGCCCGTGAGGGTCTGCGGTTCCTGGAACTCGTCGGCCATGACAACGTGCACCTGCACCTCGACACGTACCACATGAACATCGAGGAGTCGGGGATGTACGAGCCGGTTGCCGATCTGGGCGACGAGCTGCGCTACGTGCACATCGGCGAGAGCCACAGGGGCTATCTCGGGTCGGGTTCTGTCGATTTCGGGTCGCTGTTCCGCGCGCTGGTCTCGTCCGGTTTTGACGGGCCGGTCGTGTTCGAGTCGTTCTCCAGCACCGTGGTCGATGAGTCGCTCACGCGATCGCTCGGCATCTGGCGGAATCTGTGGGAGGACTCGGATGACCTGGCCGCGCACGCGAACCGTTTCGTGCGCGACGGTCTCCGGTCGGCCGAGACCATCCGCATGCACTGACTCGCCTCGGTGCGTGGAGCCAGCGGGTGCTGTGCCCCGGTGTTACGAAAAACTGACGAATCGGCCGATCCCCGCGAAAGACTGACCCATTCGTCAGTTTTTCGTGTTCGATCCGTTTTCGTGCGCTGTAATCGACACGGAGGTCACTCTCGCGCCCGCCGCACGTGACTGCGTGCGTGCTCGATCGCCGCATCCAGGTCGGTGAAAAGATGCTTGTGGTGCCGCAGCGCGCGCAGGACGCCGACGCTTCGCATCAGCCCCTCGTGCCTGGGCTGGATGCCCTTGATCAGCACCGTGATGCCGCGGCGCTCCAGAGCGCGGACGATCTCCGAGAGGATGTGCGCGCCCGTCGCATCCAGCAGTTCGAGCTTCGACATGCGGAGTATCACCACGACGGGCTCGCTCGTGTCATCGACCACCATGTCGTGAATGCGATCGGCCGAAGCGAAGATGATGGGTCCGTCCATGCGGATGACCGCTATGGCCTCGTCGCCCTCGACGTATGGACCCGGAACGGTTTCGAGTTCGGCGCGGGCCTGCTTGGCGAGATTCCGTACCGTGAAGAACCCCGCCACGAGGACGCCGATGCCGACCGCGATGATCAGATCGAACGAGACCGTCACGATGGCGGTGAGCACGAACGCGAGTGCATCCGCTTTCGTTGACCGCATGACCGACATGACCGTCGCGCGGCTGACCATGCGCCAGGCGGTCAGCAGCAGCACACCGCCCAGCGCGGCGAGCGGGACGAGCTCGATCGGCTTCGAGATCAGTAGGACGACGAGCAACAGCACCACAGCGTGCACGATCGCCGATACACGTGACCGGCCGCCCGAGCGGACGTTCACGGCGGTGCGAGCGATGGCTCCGGTTGCGGGCATCCCGCCGAAGAGCCCCGATCCGATGGAAGCGAGGCCCTGCCCGACGAGTTCTCGATCGGGCTGGTAGCGGCCGGTGTCGGCGAGCGTTGCCGCGACTCGTGCCGACAGCAGCGATTCGACCGCGGCAAGGGCTGCCACCGCAGCAGCGGGCCCGATGAGTGGAGCGAGGCCGTCGGGGGAGATCTCCGGGATGCTCGGCGCAGGCAACGAGTTGGGGATCGCGCCGATGATGGCCAACGGATTCGGAATGAGTACCGCGAGCACTGTCGCGATGGCGATACCGATGAGCGAGCCGGGAATCATCGGGTTGATGCGTTCGACGAGCAGCATGGACGCTATGACGATCGCCGCTGCGCCGGCGGCCCAGAGCAGATAGACCGGGTCGGCCCGCATGACGGACTCGACCGCGGCTACGATCGCGTTCGACGAGTGAGGGGCATCACCGACGCCGCCCGACTGAGCGAGCAGGGGAATCTGCTGCAGCCCGATGATGACCGCTATGCCGAGCGTGAACCCCTCGATGACGGGCCACGGGATGACACTGACCGCTCTGCCCAGCCCGATCGCGCCGCCGAGCAGCACCATGAGCCCGGCGAGGATCGCGACCGTCGCCACGGTGCCGGAACCGTGCGAGGCGACGATCGGCAGCAGGATGACGGCCATTGCGCCGGTCGGCCCGGACACCTGTACGTTCGAGCCGCCGAACACCGCCGCGACGAATCCGGCGACGATCGCGGTGACGAGTCCCTCGGCGGGGGTGAGGCCGGAGCTGACGCCGAACCCGAGCGCGAGCGGCAGCGCGACGACGCCGACGGTCACGCCCGCGACGAGGTCGCCCTTCCAACTGCGCCTGAAGTTTCGGTAGTCGCCGACCGACGGCAGCAGCTTCGCGATACGTCGGCGCATCTTGGCCAAACCGCCCCCGTGAACTGCTTTGCCCGGGCCTGCAGCGTTCTGCGTCACTGGGAGGCCCTGGAGATCTCGGGAAGATCCCTGGCGCCCTCGAGCATCACACCGCTGGAGGCGAGCGTCTCGATCAGCAGCCGTCTGGCGACCGCAAGCATCTCGGCGACATCGGGATGCGCGAGGTGGTAGAACACGTGGCTGCCCCTGCGCTCGGAGGCGACGAGCTTGTGCCTGCGGAGCACGGCAAGGTGCTGAGAGAGATGCGAGGCTTCGAGCCCGGTCTCTTCGATGAGCCGCGAAACGGTGAGCTCCCCCGACTCCGCGAGCAGTTCGAGCACCCGTATGCGCGCGGGATGCGACAGTCCCTTGAACAGGTTCGCCTTGACCTCGTAGAGCGGCCAGCGTTTATGACTTGGCAGCATGATGAATTCATCATATCGGAGGAGCACTTGGCGGTACCGACGAACCCGCACCGACTCGCTACGCTTTTCGCATGGCAGCACTGCGCATCCGCTACGTCGAGGGCGTGAACCCATCGCGCTGGTTCACGGTCTGGGAAGAACGCCACCCCGAAGCGCCTCTCGACCAGCAGCGGGTGCCCGAGTCAGAGCAGTTCGACGCAGTGATCGCGGGCGATGTCGATCTCGCGATCGTACGCGGCGAAACGACGGATGCTCGGCTCCATCGGGTGCGCCTGTTCGAGGAGCGTGCGGTCGCGGTCGCGGTGCGCGACCATCCCATCGAGGCGTTCGACGAGATCAGCCTCGCCGACCTCGACGGCGAGCACCTGCTCGATATCGACGCGCTCTCAGCAGAAGACGCCGTCGCGGTTGCCGCAACGGGAGCGGGCATAGCCATTCTGCCGATGTCGGTCGCCCGGCTGTACGGCCGCAAAGATGCCATCGCCCGCCCCGTCGTCGACGCACGCGGCTACGAAGTCGCGCTCGTATGGTTGCGCGACCGTGATGACGATGACATCCAGGACTTCGTGGGCATCACGAGAGGCAGACGCGCCACGTCATCACGGGGCAGCGACGGTGTTGATGCCGAGCCGGTCGTCGACAGACTCAAGGACCGCCCGAAGCAGCAGAAGCCGGCGGTGAAGCGTACAGCGGGCCCCTCCCGACAGCGTGGTCCGCGGCGGAAGCCCTCGCGACCCAAGCGCCGCCGATGACAGCGGTTGTCGGCAGCCGTCCGAGAAGTTATCGCTGAAAAGTGCACCGTAGCGATGGGTCGAGTGGAATATCCAGTTGGTGTCGCTGTGCAGGTCGGTTTTCAGCGCGATCTACGGTCAGCCTGCTACACGACGCGCTCGAGGAACGCGACGATGTCGGAGATCTCCTCCGGAACCACCGCGTGCTCCATGTCGTAACCGTGGGCTTCCGTGTCGAGGTGCGCGGCCATCCACTCACGGGTCAACTCTGTCGCTCGCTGCGGGATGATCGGATCATGAGTTCCCCACGCCTGGAATGCCGGGACGCGCGGCTCCAACGTCTCGAGCGCGCTGTCGCCATCGTGCGGGGCGGGGTGCGTGAACCCGCTCAACTGCACGAGGTATGCGAAGCGTTCCGGCTGCGTTCTCGCCAACTGCAGTGACATGACGCCGCCCTGCGAGAAGCCCATCAACCCGATCGAGGAGAACCCTTCGAGGTCGTCCAGCCATGCGATGACCGCAGCGACCGAAGCGTCGATCTTGGAGCGATCCTCGGCCTGGCCGATGTCGAACCAAGCGTACGCACCCGGCATGCCCGCGAGTCCGTCCTGCAGTACGAACGGCGCCCGCAGCGATGCGACCGTGAACCGCCCCGGGATGGCGGGAGCCAACGAGAACAGATCGGCTTCGTTGCTGCCGAATCCGTGCATGACCACGAGCAGCGGCGAGCCCTCTCGGCCCGTTTCCGCATCCCGCCACAGCACAGCACCGGGTTCGATCTCGACCATCGGGCCCCCTTCACTCGCATCCCATCGTGGCAGACTTCGGTGAGGCTACCGGTTCGAGGTCGGGATCAAAAAATCGGTCTATTCGGAGAGCTAACCCGTATGCAGGGTTGGCACTCGCTCCGCGACCGAGATTCTAACCCCAGCACGGCGGGCGGCGAGCCGAGAGGTTGGAGCGCCAAAAGGGCTGCGAGTCTCTGGACCCCGAGCAGCCGGGAGGCACGACGCGAGGGAACGGGAGCATTGCGGAACACGACCCCTGCGGCAGAATGGTCGCATGGCAGTGCGTACACCAGACCCCAACCCCGGCTGGCTGAGTGAAGACGACCTTTACGAGGCCAGACGCAAGCTGCCCATCCTGTACGTCGAGGCCGTGCCGATCCGTATCGACGCCGTCGGGCAGGTCACCGCGGTCGGTACGCTGTTGCGAGCGAACGACGCCGGTGAGATCACGAGGCTGATCGTGAGCGGAAGGGTCATGTACGGAGAGAGCGTGCGGGATGCGCTCGAGCGGCACCTGGAGAAGGACCTCGGCCCCATGGCCATCCCGCAGATGCCGGCGTCACCGGTGCCGTTCCAGGTCGCGGAGTATTTTCCGCTGCCGAACGGAGGGCTGTACACCGACGATCGACAGCACGCCGTCTCGCTCTGCTACGTCGTGCCAGTTGGCGGGGACTGCCTACCGCGACAGGATGCCCTCGAGCTCACCTGGCTGACACCGGAGGCCGCCGCGAGCGAGCTGATCGCAGAGGAGATGGAGGGCGGCCGCGGCTCACTGATCCGTGCTGCGCTCGCCCACCTGGGCGCCCTTCGCTAGACGCACGGCATCCGTTGGTGGCGGCAGCCGATCGCCCCACTCTGCGCCCATACGGCGACATCGTCTGATCGAGCGGAGCGCGGCGCCGTGCACGTTCGCTCTTTCGCTTGCCGACCCCACAGCAGTACGATCTGCACGTGCGTGACGAACCGGTGCAGGGGCCAGACTTCGACCCTGCCGGGCAGCTGCCGAGCGGGCCGGTCCCCACGGGGCCGCTCCCCACCGCGGATTCGGCCGACCTGGTCGATCCGTCTGCCGTCGACAGCTCGGCGCGACCGGCGAAAGCTCGCCACCGAACGTTCGCGAGCATCCTCGTGAACACGGCTTTCGCAAACGTCACGACGAGTTACCTGTGGTTCGCGATCACGTTCTGGATCTACGACGAGACGCGTAACGTCATCGCAACCGGCGTGATCGGTGGCGCTTTCATGTTGCTGATCGCGCTCACCAGCATCAGCTTCGGCACATTCGTCGATAGATTCCGCAAGCTGAGCGTGATGCGGTTCGCGGGCGGATTCACCCTCGTGATGTTCACGCTGGCGGGGATCGTGTTCTTCCTGACGTCGATCGAGGCGATGCTCGAGATTCGGCAGCCGTGGTTCTGGCTCTTCTCGATCACCGCGCTCATCGGCGCGGTCGTGGAGAACATGCGCAACGTTGCGCTCTCGACGGTCGTCACGATCCTGATCGACCCAGACACACGCGCGAACGCGAACGGCTACGTCGGCATGGTGCAGGGTCTCGCCTTCATCGTCACGAGCGTGTTCTCGGGGCTGTCGATCGGGCTGCTCGGCATGGGGCCGACCGTCATCATCGCCATTGTGCTCACCGCGATCGTGTTCTTCCACCTGCTGTTCCTGCGCATGCCGGAGGAGGTGCGCCCCGCCGCGACGGATGCCCACGGCGGCTTCGACCTCCGCGGCTCATGGCTCGCAGTCATGGCGATTCCGGGCCTCTTCGCGCTCATCATCTTCTCGACGTTCAACAACTTCGTCGGCGGCGTCTACATGGCACTACTGGATCCGTACGGCATCGAACTGTTCACGGTGCAGTGGTGGGGTGTGTGGTTCGCTGTCGCGGCAACCGGATTCCTCGTGGGAGGAGCGCTCGTCGGCAAGTTCGGGCTCGGGAAGAACCCCCTGCGAACGCTTCTGCTCGTCGTCATCGTCATGGGGCTCACCGGTGCACTGTTCTCGATTCGCGAGTGGGGATGGCTGCTCGTCGTCGGCATCTGGTTCTACATGCTGCTCGTACCGGCCATCGAGGCTGCCGAGCAGACGATCATCCAGCGAGTCGTGCCGCTCGAACGACAGGGTCGCGTGTTCGGATTCGCTGGGGCTTTCGAAGCTGCTGCCGCACCCATCACCGCGTTCCTGATCGCCCCCATCGCGGAGGCGTGGATCATCCCGTTCGCGCGTGGGGAGCGTGGAGCGCGCATCCTCGAACCGTTGCTGGGGGCGGGGGATGCCCGCGGAATCGCCCTGGTGTTCCTTGCAGCCGGTTGCATCATGGTGATCGCGGCAACCGCTGCGCTGTTCACACCCGTGTACCGCAAGGTCTCGGCGGTGTACGCACGGCAGGATGCCGGGGCTGCCGAGGGTGAGTCACTCGAGCACCCGAATCAGGAATAACGGGCACACCTCAATAGTCGGGCCGACCTGAGCTGCCGGGAGGGAAGGAATGGGAGAGAGAATGCCCTCCGGGAGGCTCCCAAAAGGCATTCTCTCTCCCATTTCTGTTGTGGAAGCCGGTCACAGCAACCGGATATCGTCGAAGTACGTCAACTGCACGAGAGGAACCGCATGACCTGGCAGCCTTCCCCTGAACGATTCGAGCGGATGGATTTTCGCCGCAGCGGCAACAGCGGGCTCAAACTCTCCCCGATCACGTTGGGGCTCTGGCAGAACTTCGGCGAGAACGCGCCGTTCGAACGCCAGCGGGAACTCGTGCGCCGAGCGGTCGACCTCGGCATCACGCACTTCGACCTCGCGAATAACTACGGCCCACCCTCCGGCTCAGCGGAGCGGCACTTCGGCCGGATGCTCGCGACCGATCTCGCCGGGATCCGCGACGACCTCGTCATCGCAACGAAGGCCGGGTGGCGGATGGACCCGGGCCCCTACCAGTTCGGCGGCAGCCGCAAGTATCTGATCTCCAGCCTCGACGCATCCTTGCAGCGGCTCGGCCTCGACTACGTCGACATCTACTACCACCACCGACCCGACCCCGAGACGCCCATCGAGGAGTCGATGCAGGCCCTCCACGACATCGTGAGAAGCGGCAAGGCGCTCTACGTCGGCATCTCGTCGTATTCGACCGCCGATACCCGCAGGGCGCACGAGATTCTCGCCGATCTCGGCACGCCCCTCACCATCCACCAGCCGTCGTACTCGATGCTGAACCGTTGGATCGAAGCCGACGGGCTCGTAGATGCCTGCGGTGAACTCGGCATCGGCATGATCGGCTTCACCCCGCTCGCGCAGGGGTTGCTGACCGGGAAGTATCTGAACGGTGTTCCCGATGATTCGCGCGCGGCACGCAGCGGTTCGACCGTGAACCCGGTAACCGTGGAGCAGTCCGTGACGGCGCTGCGGGCGCTGAACGACATCGCCGACAACCGCGGGCAGTCGCTTGCCCAGATGGCACTTGCTTGGGCGCTGCGGGATGCCAGGATGACGTCGCTCACGCTGGGTGCGTCCCGTGTCGAGCAGCTCGAGCACAACGTCGCCGCGCTCGAGAACCTCGAGTTCAGCGAGGAAGAGTTGACGCGGATCGACCGGCACGCCGAGGACGTGCAGGGTGTTGACGGCAATTGGGGAGCAGCTCGCAAGAGCACGCAGGAGCAGTGACCTCTCGCACTGCACACCGGTGATCTCACGCCGCAGACGAACCGGTGCACCTAGCCAAGTGCAGTGCCCCGCCCCGATCGTCGGCGTGACAACAGCGCTGCATCCGATACGGAGCTCGCTCGAGGTACCGGCTGATGGGCGTCAGGTGAGTCGACCGTCGGCACGCTGGAGTAATGACCGGCCGGGCTGCCTACCGTCTTGCGCGCCAGCGAATCACGAAGCGAGGATTGAACCCGCGACTCCCCGGCGCGCAGTGCACACAGCTGGCGATCCGCGTTGGCTTCCGGAAACGGAAGTGCTCGTGCCCGCGCGGGCACATCCCGACCCACTTCGCCGTCTCGCTTGCGATCTCACCGCGATGCGTGCGACCGCCGATGTAGCCGATGTCGCGCGCGACACGGCGCCAATCCGGGCCGTGGCCAGCCTTCGGCCCGGCCATCGCGTGCGCCACTTCGTGGAGGAGCGTCTGGTGGATCTCGTCGTCTTCCCACTTGCTCGCGAGGTACCGGGAGACGGTTATCGTGCGCTTCGAGTAGTTGGTCAGCCCCGCTCTGGTCTTCGCGTTGTCGAAGGCGAACGACCACGTGTCGTTCAGGTGCAGCCGGATCAACGCATCCGCCCACACCCGTACCTTCGTTAAATCGGCCATGCTCCCTCTTCGACGTCGTAACGCCGGAAGTGCTCGCGACGCCACCGCACCGACTCTACTGCTCAGCCGTTCGGCGGTTGCCCCGCATCACCCAGGTTGTGGAAAACGGCGGGCTGTGTGGCGCGCTATTGCTGCACTGCGTTTATTGCTGCTGAGCGTCGTTCTCATGGTTCTGCGAAGCGCGGGATCGGAGCAGGGATGCAGCGGTAAGCGCGACACGACGATCGCCGTCATCCGTGAGGTGCTCGAGCAAAGCCGCAGCCTCGGGGCCCCGCACCTCCGCCAGCGCAGCCGTCAGTCGCGCCCTCGCAGATTGTTCACTGCTCGTGAGCCTGTCGGCGATCGCGTCGACGACTCGCTCTTCGCAATGTCTGCGCTCGGCGAGTGCACCCAGGACGTCAGCGGCTTCGACATCGTCGCGTCCTTCGACGATGAGGTCGAGCAGAGCCGGGATTACTTGAACCTGACCGTTCCTGGCGCGGACGAGAGCCGCTCTTCCGCTGACGAACGGATCGGGATGCCCGAATCCGCGAGCCAGCGCGGCGAGCGCTCGACGGCTCCCGATCTTCTGCAACGCGAGCACGGCCCTG
The DNA here is from genome assembly GCF_945915485.1 of uncultured Agrococcus sp. Taxonomy (GTDB): domain Bacteria; phylum Actinomycetota; class Actinomycetes; order Actinomycetales; family Microbacteriaceae; genus Agrococcus. The sequence continues at coordinate 5,687 of NZ_CAMEFJ010000016.1, read as the reverse complement.
CGGCGCTGCTCGGCATCCCGTGCCTGCAGTGCTTCGGCGAGCGGCGGGACCGCGTCGTCGCCCATCCGCGCCAACGCCCAGTCCAGCGCACCGGCCGGGTTCGGGTCGCGCTCCTGCAGCGCAGCATCGACGAGGGGCAGAACATCCTGCTGCGCGTCACCGCCGTGCGCGAGCGCCAATCGCTGCCGGGCGGAGGCGTCTTCTGCCCCGAGGCCGCGCAGCAGCCCGATAGTGCGGAGCACGTCGGACCACTCGTCGGGGCTCGCGGCGTGCACGCGCGTCAGCCTGCGCAGCAGCCGCTCATCCCTGGCCAGGCGCTCGCGGGTGCGCTCGATAAGGGTTTCCACCATCTCGCTGGGCTGGAACGAGCGATCGTCGAGCACCTCCGCGATCTCCTGCAGTTCGAGCCCGAGCGAACGGAGCCCCTCGACATGGAACAGCCTGCGAATATCGGCTTCCGAGTACTTGCGGTACCCGCCCAGCGTCCGCTCGGATGGCCGCACGAGCCCGATCTTGTCGTAGTGGCGCAGCATTCGTGCGCTCACGCCCGACCGCTCGGATACCTCGCCGATCAGCACCGGTTCACTCCTCGACGATGCTCGGTGCTCCCAGGAGCGCGACGGTGCGCCGGGCATCCTCGATCGCGGCGTCGAAGCCTTCTTCCGGGTTCTGCATGATCTGCTCCGTTGCGGTCGCGTGGGTTCGAACGCCCTCGTCCTGCGAGTGCTTCGCGTGTTCGAGCGCGGGAGACGCCGCGTCTCCCAGTGCTGCGAACGCGCGACTGAGGCTCAACTGTACGTCACGACCCCCTCGGTTGAACTGCGTCGACAGTATCGCGGCCAGTGCAGGCACCCGCTCTCGCGGTACGATCGCGGCGGCCGCGCGCCAAGCGGCCCGTGCTACCTCGTCATCGTCGTCCTGCAGGAGTGCGGTCGTGATGGCGGGCCATGTGTCAGGGTTGCCGAGTTTGGACAGCGTGTGCAGTGCTTGACTGCGCGCCTGCGGCGTCTCCGAGTCGAGTTCGGGTAGCAGACGCTCCGTGGTCATCGCGGCGTCTTGACGGATGAGCGCCCACGTCAGCATGTCCCGTACGAAGAAATCCGGCTCCTCGGCGCACCGTGCGATCAGTACTTCGATGAACTCGGGATGCGGGTTCGTGCCGGCCGCCATGGCGGCCTGCAGACGCGAAGGCGACGCCGGTGCGTGCAGCGACGTGCGCAGAGCGGTTGCGGGGCTTTCGATGTTCTGTTCTTGGGTCATGGCGACCACCTCCGCACTCCAGTAGAAACCTTGACACCGTGTCAACGTCAAGCGTTCGGTGCGGCCGGTTGCATCGGTGGCGGATCAGCTAGCCGAAGAGCGGATGCACGGCTCGTTTCGGCGCCTCGTTCGTTTCGCGCGCGAGACGGTCGCTCGCGACGATCAGCGAGACTTCGCTCTCATCGATCAGGTGGGCCGGCGCCTCGACGTCGCGGCGCAGTGCGAGCGCGCGTGTGAAATCGGCGACGGCATCCTGCGTGCTGCCGGACTCGAAGTGGGCAATGCCACGCAGCTGCAGCGCCCGCGCCCAGAGCTCGACCAGATCGGCGCTTCTCGCTTCCTCGACGATCTTCGACGCCTCCCGCACCGCACGGTCGAAGAGCCCGCGGGCCTCGGCAACGGATGCTCTCACGAGCCGAGCCCGGAGGGCATTCTCGCGCAGACCCGAGGTGCGCGCCTGTACGACCGCAGCGGCGGCGAGCGAAGCGGATCGCTCGAACTCGCCCGTGGCGGCCAGGATGCGCGCTCGCTCGAGCAGCGACTCCAAGGACCGCGAGTCGCCGAGTTCGCGCAACCGCGATTTCGCGCGCGCGAGGTCGACCGTTGGCCGCAGCGTTGTGCGGTCGAATCCAACGACGAGCTCTTCCATGTACCCATGGTGCCTCACGCGCGGCCGGTCGTGGTCAAGCGCGCCGAACTCTTCTCGACCCCGCGCTCGACGCGCGTTATCCCTAGAGGCAGTGCCGAATCTCGGTCAATGCGAAAACTCATCGAAATAGTTGTTTCGAGTGGCCGCATTGACCAAGAAATGTCCGGGAGTCGACGAAGATGTGCTCGGTGAGAAGGGTGAGCAGCCGGCGCATCTAGACTCGTGTGATGGACAACAAGCACGCGCTCATCCGTCGCACCAGCCCTCGTCTCGCGGACGGGCTCCTGACGCACAGGGCACGTGAAGCGGTCGACATGGATCTCGCTCAGCGGCAGTGGGACGACTACGTAGCCGTGCTGCACGACAACGGCTGGCGTACGACGGAGGTCGAGCCGATCGCCGAGTGCCCCGACTCGGTCTTCGTGGAGGACACCGTGGTCGTCTACGGCGATCTAGCGGTCATCACTCGACCCGGTGCGGATGAGCGCAAGCCCGAGACAGCAGCCACGGAGCGGGCCGTGCGCGCTCTCGGATACCGCGTCGCGCACATCCAGGCTCCCGGCACGCTCGACGGCGGCGACGTGTTGAAGTCGCACGGTCGCGTGTGGGTTGGTCGAGGCGGTCGTACTAACCGCGAGGGCGTCAGGCAGCTGCGCGAACTGCTCGAGGAGTTCGGTGCCGAGACCATCGAGGTACCGATCGAGAAGGTGCTGCACCTGAAGAGCGCCGTGACCGCGCTGCCGGACGGGACGGTGCTCGGTTACCCTCCGGTTGTCGACGACCCGACAGTGTACGGCGACGCGTTCATGCCGGTGCCGGAGGAGACCGGCGCGATCGTCGTGAGCCTCGGCGGCAACAAGCTCATCATGCAGGCGTCGGCGCCCGATTCGATCGAGATCATGCGCGGCAAGGGCTATGACGTCACCGTCGTGGATGTCTCCGAGTTCGAGAAGCTCGAGGGCTGCATCACCTGTCTCTCGGTCCGCCTGCGCGGTGTCGACACGAGTTCGGCTGGCCGACCCAAGCGCTGAAAACAGCGCTACAGCGTGAGGCGGAGTGGATAATCCCTTCCGACCCACTCCTGCTTGCACTTTTCAGCGCTCAACTGCGCGGCTGAAATGCGCGCTTCTCGGGTGGCGGAGACGGGATGGCCGAGGCGTCCGTGACGACGGGAGCCCCCGAGATCAGCCGCTGCAGCTCGGCGCCTCGCACGACCTTCGATGGAAACACCTCGTGCCCCACTTCCGGCGGCAGCCCATCGACGACTTCGAACGCCGTGCCGGCGACCGCGACGACGTTGCCGAAGCGCTTGCCTTTGAGCAGCCCTGTGTCGGCGATCGCGGCCGCGTGACCGAACACGGCGTCCATCGTCGCCAGCTGGCTCTTCGCGAACGCGAGCCCCTTGCCGTCGGCGATGTTCGTGACGACCGCTCCCTGCGGTGCGAGCAGTGTGCGAATCAGGCGGTAGAACTCCATGCTCGTGACGTGCGCGGGTGTGCGGCTGCCGGCGAAGATGTCGACGATGACGAGATCCACGCTGCCGAGCAGCCCCTTCGGCAGTTTGCCCAGCGTTTCACGGGCGTCGCCGTAGCGCACCCGGATGCTCGCTCCCTTCGGCAACGGCGTCACCCTGCGGACGAGATCGACGAGCGCCGGTTCGAGCTCGAGCACCTGCTGCCTGGAGCCCGGGCGGGTGTGGTCGATGTACCGGGCTAGGCTCATGGCACCCGCGCCGAGGTGCAAGACGGTCAGCGGCCCTGGCGCTCGGCCGTCGACGACAGCGCCGATGCGTCGTGAATATTCGTACGCGAGATACTCGGGACGCTCCGGGTCGACGTGCGACTGCGGTGTTCCGTCGACAACCAGTTGCCACCCGCCATAACTCGAGTGGCGCATCTCGGCGATGAGGCCGCTCGAGAGCGTCGCGGTCAGTTCGCTCGCATCGATCACCCCGTCAGTCTGCCACTGCTGGCTGGGTGTCGCACTGTGCCATCAGCGGGAGGCGAGACGGTGGAGTCGCACGAACGGCAGAGGCGGCGAGTAGCAGCGGGGCCCGGCATCCCGCAGCCGGCTCGCGACCGTCTCCAACCGACATCGAAAGTATCTCCGTGACCGAGGAGAGCGCTCACGCGATGATCGACCCCGCGGCCCGCGGTGCCGCGATAGCCTCCCCGCTTGCTGGCAGTCGCAGTGCTCACCGAACTTCTCGGTTGCTGGGCGACGACACGCCGCAGAAACGCCTTCCCATCGCCAGGCGACCGAGAAGTTGACGGGAGCGGGAGGCGGAGGGAGGTGACGGGAGCGGGAGGCGGAGATGGAGCAACGAGCTCCAGTGTCGCGCTTGCGACTACACTGCAATCTGGCGACACAAGGCACGACACGCTCAAAATACGAGACGACACTGGACATTTGGCTCCCCGTGGGGCTAAAGTTGTAGTTTGCGCTCTCGTGTTTTTTCTTGCCTTCATATTGCGGTCGGCATCTGCGCCATTTTTGGGCGATCGAGAGCAACCGCCTGTGACGTCGACTCCGCGTAGCTATGCCTGCGCGGCACGGAGGGAAAACCATTGGCTGCTGCCACTCCTAAGTCTGGCCGGAACGCAAGCCGGCTGAGCTTTGCAAAAATTCGCGAGACCCTGACCGTTCCCGACCTTCTGGCACTGCAGACCGAGAGCTTCGAATGGCTCATCGGTGCAGATGGCTGGAGGAAGCGCCTCGAAGAGGGGCAAGCTGCGGGACGCAACGATCTGCCTACCCGCTCCGGTCTGGAGGAGATCTTCGAAGAGATCTCTCCCATCGAAGACCTGGGCGAGAAGATGCAGCTTTCGTTCTCCGAGCCCGAACTCGAAGAGCCCAAGTACTCGATCGACGAGTGCAAGGAGCGGTCGAAGACGTACGCCGCACCGCTGTACGTCGCCGCCGAGTTCATGAACCACGAGACCGGAGAGATCAAGTCTCAGACGGTCTTCATGGGCGACTTCCCGCTCATGACGGCAAAGGGTACGTTCATCATCAACGGAACCGAGCGCGTCGTCGTTTCGCAGCTCGTCCGTTCACCGGGTGTCTACTTCGAGCGCACCCCCGAGAAGAACTCCGACAAGGACCTCTTCTCCGCTCGCGTTATCCCCAGCCGCGGTGCATGGCTCGAGTTCGAGATCGACAAGCGCGATGCCGTCGGCGTTCGTATCGACCGTAAGCGCAAGCAGCCGGTCACGGTATTCCTCAAGGCGCTCGGCCTCAGCCGCAGCGACATCGAAACCGAGTTCGCCGGGTACGAGTCGGTGCTCACACAGCTCGACAAGGACACTGTCGAGACGAAGGAAGAAGCACTCCGCGACATCTACAAGCGCATCCGTCCGGGTGAGCAGGTAGCTGCCGAAGCCGCACGTGCGCTCCTCGACAACTTCTACTTCAACGCGAAGCGCTACGACCTCGCCAAGGTCGGCCGCTACAAAATCAACCGCAAGCTCGGTCTCGAAGCCCAGCTGAGCGACTCGGTGCTCTCGGTTGACGACATCGTCGCGACGATCAAGTACCTCGTTGCGCTGCACGCGGACGACACGACCTTCGAGGGCAGCCGCGGTGGCAAGCAGGTGGACATCCGCCTCGACACGGACGACATCGACCACTTCGGCAACCGTCGCATCCGCGCCGTCGGCGAGCTCATCCAGAACCAGGTCCGCACGGGTCTCGCCCGCATGGAGCGCGTCGTGCGCGAGCGTATGTCGACGCAGGACATCGAGGCGATCACGCCGCAGACCCTGATCAACGTGCGCCC
>NZ_CAMEFJ010000015.1 GCF_945915485.1 uncultured Agrococcus sp. | reverse complement strand
ATCTAGAGGCGTTCTGATGAGCAGGAAGCTATCGATCCGACGAGAACCGCACGGTGACGGATTCGTCTACCGGAGGGGAGGACGCCTCATCACGGCTGTCACGGAAATCGAGCGGATCGAGGCGATTGCCGTTCCCCCGGGTTGGCGCGACGTGAGCATTGCGGCCAGCGCCGGTGCGAAGACCCAAGCGATCGGGACGGACGGGGCCGGCAGGCGGCAGCGGATCTACAGCGCAGCACATCGGAGACGGCAGGAACGAGCAAAGCACGACCGCGTTCTGCTGCTCGCTGAAGCCCTGCCGAATCTGCGGCGACGCGTCGATCGCGATCTACGGAGGACCTCGCTGCGCCGGGACCGGGTCGTGGCCGGCGTGGTGTGGCTCATCGACCGCGAGGGCTTTCGCACGGGCAGCAGCGAGTACGTCGGCGTTCACGGATCGTTCGGGGTGACGACGCTTCGGAGACGACACGTGCGCGTACGATCCTCCTCCGTCGAGTTCGATTTCAAGGGCAAGCTTGGACGACGCCACAGGAGGCTCGTTCGTGACGCCCGTATAGCGCGCCTTCTGGCACGTCTGGAAGAGCTGCCCGGCACCGCCATGTTCGAGAGCCTGGATGCCGACGGCGAGGTGCACGGAGTGCGAGCACTGCACGCTAACGAGTACATACGGCGATACACCGGTGTCGATTGCAGTGCGAAGGACTTGCGGACGTGGAGTGCCACGCGTGCAGCCGTTGAACTGCTGCTCGAGGTCGATGCCGCAGAGTTGCGAGACGAGCGCTCCCGCGCAACGGCGGTTCGAGACATCATCGGAAAAGTAGCCGAGCGGCTCGGTAACACCCCCGACGTTGCGAGGGAGAGTTACATCGACCCGCGTGCACTCGCGGTCGCCGAGCACCCGGAACGGCTGAAGCGCTTACAGCAACGCCGAAGCGGCATGCGCCCCCGCCGGTTCCGAAGCGTCGACGAACAGCTTGCGCTCGACGTGCTGCACGATCATTGAGATTCACCGATCCATCAGAGATCGCTCGCCTCGCCGAGGCCCGCGATCGGTAATGCAGGTCGTTATGCCACCTGCAGCCGCGCGGCCAACATCCTCTTGCCCTGTTCACCGGCCTTGATGTTGTTGTTTTGGATCTTCCGGAACCACTCAGCGAGTTCGGTGTCGCCCGCTGCGTCAGCGTCGGAGATGTACGTGGACATCTGCCACACGTTCTCCAGTGATGCCTGAATCACCGTGATGAGGTCGTAGTTCTCGTCCTTCATCGTTTGATCTCCGCTTCGATCGAGGTCTGTCATGATGCTTCCTTTCCGTAACGAATTTGCTCGTACACGGCCCACCGTGATGAAGCATGCTGCTTCGCACCACACCCTTGATTCTCCTGGCTCTCTCGCTTATCCTCTGTGTGCTCGCGCGGATAGTGATCGCGGGGCGAGTGCGGCTGTCGCCGGTGAAACACTGCGTGCCAATGATTCGGTAGGTGCCAATGCCTCGGCAGGTGGCACGCTCACGTGCGTTTCGGCAGTGTGTCCGCACATGGGCGGCATCCTGCAATGGAACGATCTGGAGCGCAGTTGGGATTGTCCACTACACGGCTCACGATTCCAGTCTGACGGTGCTCGAATCGAGGGCCCGGCCGTCGATAACCTGCAAGCGAAGTGAAATCGCAGAATAGCGTGCCGCATTGCCGATGTCGAGGGGGTGGCTCCTACCGGTCGGGATTCGTAGTTTCGAAGCAGACGCTACGAAAAGGAGGAGATCATGACCGATCAACCGCAAATCAAAGACGAGGAACTCTACGAACGCCTCCGGGATGAAGGCGCCTCCAAAGAGAAAGCCGCCCGCATCGCCAACGCGGCGGCCGCAGAAGGTCGTTCGAAGGTCGGAAAGCGGGGAGGCGAGGCCGAAAACTACGAGGATCGAACCGTCGAGGAACTGCGAGAGCAAGCTCGCGAACTCGACATCAACGGCTATTCGAATCTCCGCAAGGACGAACTCGTAGAAGAACTGCGCAGACACTGATCACGATCATCGGCGGACCAGATCATCGCGGCATGCGATGGAAAGGAGTTGTCATGGCCCCGAACCGGGACCCGAGAACGAAGCACCCACGGCCGCCCTTCTCCGAACCGAAGCAGGCCGCACAGCCGGGGCATACGGAAGACATGCGTTTGCAACCCGATCACGGTGAGACCAGCTATCAAGGTAGTGGACGGTTAGCCGGGCAACGAGCGCTGATTACCGGAGGCGACTCGGGCATCGGCAGGGCCGTCGCCATCGCATACGCTCGCGAGGGCGCGGACGTCGCGATTGCCTATCTGCCGGAGGAACAGCGGGACGCTGACGAGACCAGAGCACGAGTGGAGGAAGCGGGGCGATGGTGCGCCATGCTACCCGGTGATTTGACGGACGAGCGAACCTGCGCCGAGACCGTCAGCCGCGCTGCCAACGAACTCGGCGGGCTGGATGTCCTGGTGCTGAACGCGGGTCATCAGCGCGAACGCGAAGAGGATGCGGCCATCGAGCGCGAGGCGATCATGCGCGTGTTCGAGACGAATCTCGTTGCGCCTCTACTGCTGATGCGCGAAGCCGCTCCGCAGCTGAGGCCCGGCGCGAGTGTGATTGTGAGCGCATCCATCCAGTCGTACAACCCCTCGCCCGATCTGCTCGACTACGCGATGACGAAAGCGGCGCTCGTCGCCTTCACCAAGGCGCTGGCGGAGCAGCAGGGAGAACGCGGTGTGCGCGTCAACGCAGTAGCGCCCGGGCCGATCTGGACGCCGCTGATTCCGGCGACGGGCTGGGACGAGAAGCTCGAGCACTTCGGCGGCGACACCCCGCTGGGTCGCCCCGGGCAGCCGGCAGAACTCGCCGGCGCCTACGTCTATCTCGCCTCGGAGGATGCCTCGTACGTCTCCGGTGCCGTCGTTCCCGTTACGGGTGGCAAGCACCTCTGATCGAACTACTTGTTCGCGAGGTATCGTTCGGCTTCCTCCTCGGTGATGACGACCATGCCGCGCGGGGTGTTCGAGAGCTCGTGCAGCACCGACACCCAGGATTCGTTGAGTTCCGGTGTGCGGCTCCCCGAGAAGCGGAAGGAGAGCGGGATGCTCGGAGCAAGCCAGATCGACATCCTACCGCTGCCGGTCTGGGGGGAGTTGGACCAGTTGAGCAGGAAGCTCTCCTGTCTCCGTAGTTTCATGGCGATGGCCATCTTGAGGTGCGAGAGCGTACGATCTTCGAACTCATACTCCTGCGACCCCGCGTAGGTGATGTATCCCATGCTGGACATACTGCCAGGTTTAACCCCTCACCGGGAGGAAAGTGAACGCGCCGCGCCGATGAGCGACGGTGGTGACAGTGATTCGGCCCAAACGAGCGGCGCATATATCGATACTTCCGCGTAGCGTCAACCCTCGTGTTTCGGTTGCTCAACTGACCTAGACTCCCCGGATGCTCACGAACATCTTTGTCCTCGGGTTAGACGATCTGAACCGCGATGCGCTGGTCGCGATGCCCGACGCCGACCACTTCCGCTTCCATCAACTCCTCACACGAGAAGAGCTGCAGGAGGGAACATCATCGGTTTCAGAACTCCTCGAACGGGCACGTCGTGATCTGGATGCGTTCGACGGTTCGATCGATGCGATCGTGGGGTATTGGGACTTCCCGGTCACCATGATGGTGGCCATCCTGTGTCACGAACGGGGCTTGACCGGCGCCAGCCTCGAATCGGTTGTGAAGTGCGAGCACAAGTACTGGAGCCGACTCGTGCAGCAGGAAGTGATCGACGAGTATCCTGCGTTCGCGCTTCTGGATCTTGATGATGATCGTCCGTCTCTCCCGGAAGGGCTCTCCTATCCGGTGTGGATAAAGCCGATCAAATCCGCTTCTTCAGAAGGCGCGCACTACATCGAGGACGAGGAGCAACTCGCCTCTGCCGTAGCGCTGGAGCGCGAAGAGGTCGGACGCATGGGAGGAGCGTTCAATGACATCCTCAGCATGCTCGAGTTGCCCCCTCGAATCGCGAGCATCGGCGGCAGTGCATGCCTGGTGGAAGAGGCGGCCACCGGCATGCAGGTCACGGTGGAGGGTGTCAGCCGCGACGATGACGTCGAAGTCTACGGTGTCATCGACTCCGTGACCTACCCGGATTCACCGAGCTTTCTCCGCTACCAGTACCCGTCGGTACAAGTGCCTCAGCACATCCAGAACTACATGGTGGATGTCTCGCGCAGGGTTATCGGCGCGATGGGCTTGACGAACAGCACTTTCAACATCGAGTACTTCTGGGATCGGGAGAACGAGAAACTGAGTCTGCTGGAAGTGAACGCACGCCATTCTCAGGCGCACGCTCAACTGTTCACCCTCGTCGACGGTATCCCGAACCATGCGTTCATGGTGGATCTGGCGCTCGGACGCCCTCCGCGTGACCTGCCGCGCAGGCAGGGGACGTTCAAGACCGCGGGGAAGTGGTTTCTGCGCCGCTTCTCCGACGGCATCGTGACGCGCGTGCCGACCCGTGAGGAAATCGCGAACCTCGAAGCCGACATCCCCGGCACCGTCGTCAGCCTCACGGTCGCAGAGGGGGACCGGTTGTCGGATGCGATGGGCGAGGACAGCTTCAGCTACGTGCTCGCCGAAATCTTTCTGGGGGCTCGCAACGAAGTCGAATTGACGAACGAGTACGAACGCTGTTTGCAGGCACTGCGGTTCACGATCGAGAACGTTGAGGAAGGAGACTAATGCGCATCGTCACAGCACTGCCCAACGAAGTACGAGAGGACGAGCACCTGTGGATTCCGATGTCGGATGGCACCCGACTCGCCGCGCGCCTCTGGCGACCGACGTCGGCCGACGATGACCCGGTCCCCGGTGTCGTGGAGATGATCCCGTACCGCAAACGCGACCTGACCGCGCAGCGGGATTCCATTCATCACCCGTACATGGCCGGTTACGGGTACGCCTGTTTGCGGGTCGACCTGCGGGGCAGCGGCGATTCCGACGGCGTACTGACCGATGAGTATCTCGAGCAGGAGCTCGTCGATGCCGAAGAGGTCCTCGCATGGATGTCGAAACAGCCCTGGTGCAACGGCCGAACCTCGATGATGGGCATCTCCTGGGGAGGATTCAATGCACTCCAGGTCGCCGCCCGACGACCGCCGAGCCTGGGCGCGATCATCACACTGAGTTCTACCGATGATCGCTATACCGACGATGTGCACTACATGGGCGGGTGCCTGCTCAGCGACAATCTGTCTTGGGCCTCGACGATGTTCGCCTACAACTCCTGCCCACCGGACCCCGCTATCGTCGGCGAACGCTGGCGCGAAATGTGGTTCGACCGACTAACGAACAGCGGACTGTGGCTCGAGGAATGGCTGACCCACCAGCGCAAGGACGACTACTGGCGGCACGGCTCCATCAACGAAGACTACTCGTCGATCGAGGTTCCCGTGTTCGCGGTGAGCGGCTGGGCGGACGGGTACTCCAACGCGGTGTTCCGTCTGCTCGAGGGGCTGGATGTGCCGACACGAGGGCTTATCGGACCGTGGAGTCACAAGTACCCGCATCTCGGCGAGCCCGGCCCGGCCATCGGCTTCCTGCAGGAAGTGATCGCCTGGTGGGATCACTGGTTGAAGGACGAGAAGGACAACGGGGCGATGGACGGACCTGCGCTCAGCATCTGGATGCAGGACCCGGTTCGCCCCTCGACCACGTACGAGGACCGGCCGGGGCGCTGGGTCGGTGAGCCCAGCTGGCCGAGCCCGCGCATCATCCGTGCGAGGTATCCGCTGGGGCGGCACCGCATCGCAGCTCCCGAGGATGCGAGGCCTTCCAGCCCCGCGCTCACCGTGCAGTCGCCGCTGTCCGTCGGCCAGTTCGCCGGGAAGTGGTGTTCGTACAACGCGCCTCCCGACATGCCGTACGATCAGCGCGAGGAGGACGGTGGCTCGTTGGTCTTCGACAGCGACGTCCTCGAGCAGCCGCTCGAACTCCTCGGTGGCCCGGCCGTGGAACTCAGTCTTTCGGTCGATCAGCCGGTGGCCATGATCGCGGTGCGGCTTTCGGAGATCTCACCGGATGGCGAGGCGACCCGTATCAGCTATGGCGTGCACAACCTGAACCATCACAGCGGTTCGCATGACCCGCAGCCGCTGGAGCCGGGGGAGTCCGTGACCGCCACTGTGCAGCTGAACGGCATGGCGCAGTCGGTGCCGGCCGGTCATCGGCTTCGACTGTCCATCTCCACATCGTATTGGCCTGTCGTGTGGCCATCCCCGCAACCGGTGCAGCTTACGGTGTATCCGGAGCATTCCACCCTCGTACTGCCCGTTCGCCCCACTGACATCCGTGATCGGGGCGACCGGGTGCCGAGCTTCGGCGAGCCGGAGGGCGCGCCGCCCGTCGAAACCGTGCAGGTGCAATCGGGAGAGCAGGACTGGAGCGTTCACAGGAACATGGTGGATCTCTCGGGCTCGCTACGCGTTGTCAAAGATCTCGGCGAGATCTACTTCCCGGATATCGACCTGTCGGTCGTGCGCCGCACCTACGAGAACTACAGCTATACGGCAGACGATTGCAACTCGGTGCGCGGTGAGACCGATTGGACGATGGGGTTCTCGCGCGGAGATTGGGATGTGCGAACGGCCACGAAGACGGTGCTCACCTCGACGCCCTCCGACTTCCACCTCTACGCAGAGCTGGATGCCTTCGAGGGGGAGGAGCGTGTGGCCTCGATGAACTGGAGCACCACGATTCCTCGTGACTTCATCTGACGGGTAAGCGGCACCGAGTGGTTGTCTCGCGTCGCCCCACAGGGCGGTTCGGTCGGCCCGGAACGCCACTCCGATAGGACTTGTGCCTCGACTCGGCCAGTGGGGCGACGGGCGGAATCGGTTGTCAGAACGACAGCGAGCGCGGGCGCCGACTTAACGTTCGCGCACCATGTCGGCGACGCGCTCCGCGCATCCCCAGGACATCGAGACCCCCGCGCCTCCGTGTCCGTAGCAGGCGATTGTGGGTGACGCGGCATCCGTGATCCACTCGATGCGGGGCTCCGACCTGCCCGGCCGGAGCCCGACACCGCGCGAGACAATGGGAAGCCCCTGCAGCTCCGGCATGGCCGCGGTCACTCGCTCGAGAATGCCAGTTTCGATGTCCGGGTCGTGCTCCGCGTCGGCGTTGCCGGCGTCGTCGGTGCCGCCGCAGACGATGTCGTCGAATCGCGGGATCACGTAGGTGAGCCCTCCCGGTGCATCATCGTCGACGTACCAGTCGGTCAAGCCCGGGTTCTCGAGGCGTACGATCTGGCCCCTGCGCGGGATGATCGGCTCGGCATCCGGCACGAGCTCGGGAGAGCGCAGGCCGGCGGCGACGATCTTGACGTCGGCTTCGACGCTAGCGAGATCGTTGATGAGACGGCGCTCGAAGCGTACGCCTAGCTGCTCCACGATCGCGCGAAGCCACACGAGGTACTTGCTCATATCGATAACGGGCACCGTGACCCGGAAGCCGCCAAGGGCTCCGTCTGGAACCTCCTCCTGCGTGAGTTCGCGTTTGCCGGGGAGCGCATCCGTCCAGGCCATATCGGTTTCGGGCAGGCGAACGATGAACCGTCCGCTGCGCCGCGCAATGCCCCTCGAGGCGTCGGCGAGCTCCTCGAAGCGGAGGCGGGTGCGTTCGGAGAGTTCGATCACGTCGGCATCGAGGCTGACACCGTACGGGAACCAGACGGCACCGGCCAACGGTGAGCAGTCGCGCGGGTCGTGGTCATCGGCGATGACCGTGACGGCATGGCCTGCGTGCGCGAGTTCGTGAGCGATGCTGAGCCCTATGACCCCGGCTCCTATGACTGCGACCTGCTTCTGCTCCATTGCTTCCTCGCTCCTCGTGATTTCTTCCATTGTGTCGGTGAGCGAGCCGCCTTGCGAGTGCGCACTGCGCACGCTTGCTTCCGCGCAGGCGCTCGGCTGCCCGAACCGGTTCGCGCTCCGAAGGTAATCACGCAAGCCGCACCGGGGTACGGTAAAGCCATGAAGCTTCACGAGTTCCCACGCCACCAGCTCACGTTCGGACCGAGCCCCGTCCACCACCTGCGCCGACTGAGCCAGCATCTCGGTGGTGCTCAGGTCTGGGCGAAGCGCGAGGACGTCTCGAGCGGTCTGGCCTACGGCGGCAACAAGGTGCGCAAGATGGAGTACATCGTGCCGGACATCCTCGAATCCGGCGCCGACACGATCGTGTCGATCGGCGGCTTCCAGTCCAATCACACGCGGCAGGTCGCCGCTGTCGCTGCTCACCTGGGGTTGCAGGCGAAGCTCGTGCAGGAGACGTGGGTGCCGTGGGACGACCCGATGAACGACAAGGTCGGCAACATTCTGCTCTCGCGGATGATGGGCGCGGACGTGCAACTCGACGACTCCGGGTTCGACATCGGCATCCGCGACTCCTGGAAACGAGCGCTGCAGGAGGTCGAAGATGCCGGCGGCAAGCCGTACGCGATCCCTGCCGGGGCGAGCGAGCATCCCCTCGGCGGTCTCGGTTTCGCCAACTGGGCGTTCGAAGTCGCGCAGCAGGAAGAGGAGCTCGGCGTGTTCTTCGACACCGTCGTCGTGTGCACCGTCACGGGATCGACGCACGCGGGCATGATCGCCGGATTCGCGGCGCTCGAAGAACTGACGGGCGTGCGACGGCGAGTGATCGGCATCGATGCCTCGGCGACGATCGAGAAGACCCGTGACCAGGTCTGGCGTATTGCGCGCAATACCGCAGAACTCATAGAGCTCGGGCGCGAGCTGCGCGACGATGAGATCACGGTGCTGGAAGGCTGGGCGGGCGAGCTCTACGGCATCCCCGTCGAATCGACGATGGAGGCGATGGCGCTCGGTGCCGAGCTCGAGGCGATGATCACCGATCCCGTCTACGAGGGCAAGTCGCTCGCGGGGCTCATCGACCTCGTGCAGGGCGGCGACATTCCGTCGTCATCCAACGTGTTGTACGCCCACCTCGGCGGGCAGCAGGCCGTGAACGCCTACCACCGGCTCTGGAACTGAGCACTGCCCGGCCCCGCCATAATCTGAGGGAGGGGCCGAAAATCGGTCGATACGGGGAGCCATTGCCGTATAGGGGGTCGGCTGTGTGCATTAGCCGAGGTTTTGGCCCTCGACAGACATGATGCGCGGAGGCCTGTGCCCGGGCTAGGAGGCGCCGATCACGACGCCGGTGCGCAGTTCCGCAAGGCGGGCAAGCGCTGCGGCAACGGCCTCCGGCGACGGCACGCGTTCGGCGGCGGCAGTTTCGCCGTCGCCAACGCGTACGCCGATGTCGTCGGGCCCGAGCGCCTCGAAGGCGTCCTCATCCGTGACGTCATCGCCGAAGAAGAGGATGGGTGCGGCGAGCTGTTCGCGAATAGCCTGCAGTGCTCGGCCCTTGTCACTGTGCCGCACCGTGAATTCGCGAACGCGCTTGCCGTTCCTGGCATCGAAGCCTTCGTCGGAGCCGAGTTCGACCGCCGCCGCCAGCAGCTCATCGGAGCGTTGGTCATTGCGCACCTCGCGCGTGTGCACCGCAACGCCGAAGGCTTTCTCCTCGATTCTGACGCCCGGCTCATCGCCGAACACTCTGCGGAGGCGGCGCAGCAGGCGGCGCAGCATCGAGGACTCCTCATCGGAGAGTGGATCGTTCCCAGGGTTCGACGATGCCGGTACGCCCGTGAGTTCCACGCCGTGCGAGCCCGACAGCACGCGTCCGTCGGTGCGAACACCGGTTGCGCGCAGGCTGTCGAGCGACCTGCCGCTTATCAACGCAATGTGCACTCCGTCGGCCCCCTGGAGCGCGCTGAGCGCTTCCTCGGCCCGGGGCAGAATGCGGGCATCCTTCGGGCGTCGGGCTATCGGCGCGAGCGTTCCGTCGAAGTCGCAGGCGACGATGATGTTCGGCTCCGACGCGAAGCGACGCAGGGCACTGTCGAGACTGGTCGGGATGAATACGGGAGCGGGGATGCGCGAGCCGCCGTCCTCGTCGGAGCCCCGTCCGAGTCGCTCACGCTCGTCGGCCGCGTGATTCACGGCGCGCAGGAAGGAGTTCGCCCAGTGCGCGACGTCGTACTCCTTGACCTGGTGGCGCAGTGCGCTCATCCGTCGTTGCTGCTCGGCCGCGGGCATGTGCATCGCACGCAGGAACGACGATTTGAGCCCATCGATGTCGTGCGGATTCACGAGCAGTGCATCCGTCATTTCGTCAGCGGCGCCCGCGAATTCACTCAGTACGAGCACTCCGTGCTCGTCGTCGCGGCAGGCGACGTACTCCTTCGCGACGAGGTTCATGCCGTCACGCAGTGCCGTCACGACGACGACATCGGCCGCAAGATACAGCGCCACCATTTCGCTGCGCGGGAACCCTCTGTGGAGATAGACGACGGGAGACCAGCCGATCGTGCCGTGCTGACCGTTGATCTGACCGACCGTGCCTTCGACCTCGGACTTCAGCCGCTTATAGGCTTCGACGCGTTCGCGGCTCGGGCTGGCGACCTGCACCATGACGGCTTCGCCTGCCTTGACATCCCCCTCTCCCAGCAGCTCGGCGAAGGCTTTGAGCCGGTGACGGATGCCCTTCGTATAGTCGAGGCGATCGACGCCCAGCAGGAGCTTTCGCGGGTTGCCGAGCTCTTCGCGGATCTCCTTCGCACGCGCTCGAACGGCCGGGTCTGCCGCGAGCGACTCGAGCGACTCCGTGTCGATGGAGATCGGAAACTCCTGCGCGAGCACGGCTCTCGCAGGCTCATCGGCCGTCTCCGGCACCACGATGAGGTTGCCGTTCGCGTGCGCGTCGGCGTAGTGTTCAGCGGCCCAGCGGAAGCTCAGGGCATCCTGGACGCGCTGGAATCCGATGACGTCCGCTCCCAGCAGCCCCTCGATGATCTGGCGGCGCCACGGCAGCTGACCGAACAGGCGTCGAGCGGGAAACGGGATGTGCAGGAAGAACGCGATCGTGAGATCCGGGCGCACTTCGCGCAGCATCCCCGGCACCAACTGCAGCTGATAATCGTGCACCCAGACGATCGCGCCCTCGGGCGCTTGCTCGGCAACGACATCGGCGAATCGTTGATTGACGGTCAGATAGTGATCCCACCACGGGCGATGGTAGTCGGGGGTTGCGATGAGGTCGTGGTAGAGCGGCCAGAACGTGCTATTGGACAGCCCCTCGTAGTAGCCCTCGTGCTCCTCGGTGCTGAGCGTGATCGGGTGGAGCCGCAGCGTCTCGTGCTCGAACGGCTCGATCTGCTCATCCACGTTGCCCGGCCAGCCGACCCAGAGGCAGCCGAGATCGCGCACGACCGGTTCCATCGCGGTGACGAGCCCTCCGGGAGATGTCTGCCACCGCACCGTGCCGTCCGGGTCGGTCACCCGGTCGACGGGGAGTCGGTTGGAAACAACGACCAGTTGTCGCTGCGGCTCGGCCGGGTTCGTGCTTGTCATCTCGTGTTCCTCCACGCTCGGGGCAGATGTGAACTCAATGCCAGTATCCCACCGAAGATTGCGCCGGTTCTAAACGGAGATGCGAGAGCGGCCGCTTCGGGTTCCGCACGCAACGCCCACTACGCTGAAATGGAGCACGGGGCCGGTACTCGACCGCCCGGCATGGATCGGCGAAGGACGGTTAATCGCAATGGAGAGCACACTTCGTTGGGCTGTTGTCGGCGCAAGCTGGATCGCGGGTGATCGCGTCATCCCGGCGCTGCGGGCCGCAGAACAGAAGATCACGCACCTCGTGACCTCGAGCGGCGGGTACGGGGCGGATTTCGCGGCCGAGCACGGCATCCCCGCGGTGGCTGCAACGCTCGAAGACATTGCAGCAGGCGACATCGACGCCGTCTACATCGGAAACCTCAACGAGCGGCACCGACAAGCGGCGGAAGCAGCGGCGGCACGCGGATGGCACGTGCTGCTCGAGAAACCGATGGCGACAACGGTCGAGGATGCCCGAGCGATCGTCGAGGCCTGCGAGCGGGCCGGAGTCGTGCTGGCGGTCAATCATCACCTCGCGGCATCCGGAGCGGTGCAGGCGGTTCGCGAACTGTTCGAAGCGGGTGCGGTTGGGCTGGTGCGTGCTGTGCGCATCGAACATGCGAAGCTGTTGCCTGACTTTCTGCGCACCTGGCGGCTCGGCGCGAGCGAGGGAGCGGGAGTTGTTCCCGACCTGACACCGCACGACGCATCCGTGCTGTTCGCGCTGCTCGGTGCGCGAGAGGTGCTGGATGTCAAGGCGCTCGCGGTTCGCCAGGGAGAGTGGGACGGGCCGGCACTGGATGCTTCCGCGGCAGTGCTGCGGCTGGAGGGCGATGTGCTCGTCACGCTCCACGACGGGTTCACGACGCCGCACGCGACATCCGGAGTTGAAGTGCTGGGCTCTCAGGGCGCGATCCGGGCGGAGAATCTTCTCGACCCGGACCCCATCGCATCGGTGCAGCTCGTGACCGACAGCGGAACCGAGGAGGTCGAGTGGGAGCGCAGGGACGTGTACGAGGCGACGGTGCTGGCGTTCGTCGGTGCGGTCGGCGGCGAAGGCGAGCCGTTCGTGGATGGACGGGCGGCGCTGCGCGCCGCCGAGGTCGCGTTCGCGGTCGAGGCGGCAGCGCGGTAGCAGCTAATCGTCACGGCCGTGACGGAGCGTTTCCTCGTGCGAATGCGTGTGCAGCTCGTGCCCGTCGACGGCAAGATGTTCGTGCAGCTCGAGATGCACGGCAGCCATGTCGCCCGCTTCTAGCAGCTCGATGACGCGAAGGTGACTCGGCACAATGTCCTCGACCGCTGTGAACGACCGACGCAGGTGCGTCATGCAGATCAGCGCCTCCGTTGCGAGCGTGGCGTAGGCCCTATCGAGTCGCGCGTTGCCACCGGCGCGGACGAGATGCGTGTGGAACTCGATATTGATCCTGCTCATGCGCGTCCAATCTCGATCGTCGACGGCCTCCTGCATGAGCGGCAGGTACTCGCGCAGTTCTTCCCCTGTGCGCGCAATCGCTTCGGGCCGCTGCTTTGTAATCGACTCGGCCGCTGCGCACTCGATCACTTCGCGTGCTTCGAAGACCTCTGCAACGTCGTGCTCCGTCGTCTCCCGAACGAAATTGCCGCGATTCCGGTGCGAGACGAGCAGCCCTTCCTGCACCAGCCGGCCCAGCGCTTCACGCACGGGACCGCGAGACACGTTCAGTTGCGCGGCGACGTGAACCTCGTTGATCTGCTCACCCGATCGAAACGATCCGTCGATGATGCGCTCACGAATCTGATCGGCGATGATCACGGCGGTGGGACGACTGGCTATTGCCGACAGCGACTGGATTCCACTCATGGTTCCGGGCTTCCTTCGAGTGAGATGAGCTAGCGCGTACCGCTAGCTGTGCGTGTTCTTTTCGTGGTCCGCGTGGCGTTGGGGTTCCAGTTGAATCGTAGTGTGCTCGATGTTGAAGTGCTCGCTGAGGCAGGCGTGGACCTCATCGAGGATGTCGTGGAAGTCGCGGCCCTCCCACGTGTCCTCATCGACGATGACGTGCGCCGAGAACGCGTCGACGCCGGAGGTGATGGTCCAGGCGTGAATGTCGTGCGCATCCACGACGCTGGGGATCGCCAGGATGTGCCCTCGAGCGGTGTCGACATCGAACCCCTTCGGGGATGCCTCCAGCAGCACGCGGATGACGTCGCGCAGCAGACTGTACGCGCGCGGCGCGATCATGAGGGCTATTGCGATCGATGCGAGCTGGTCGACGATGTACCAGTCCGTGAACAGGATGATGACACCGGCGATGATGACGGCGACCGAACCGAGGAGATCGCCCAGCACTTCGAGATAGGCGCCGCGCACGTTCAGGCTCTCCTTCTGACCCGACTGCAGGATCAGCAGGGAAACCAGGTTCGCGACCGCTCCGATGACCGCCGCGATGAGCATCGGGCCCGAATGGACTTCTGCCTCGGCGCCGAAACGTCGAATGGCCTCGACGAAGATCAGCACCGAGATCACACCGAGGATGATGCCGTTCGCGAGGGCCGCCAGCACTTCAACGCGCATGAGGCCGAACGTGCGCTTCGAAGTTGCGGGGAGCGTTGCCAGGATGCTGGCGATGAGTGCGATGAAGACGCCGGTTGCGTCCGTCAGCATGTGCATTGCGTCGGCCATGAGCGCGAGGGAGTTCGAGATGAACGCTCCGATCACCTGCACCAAGAAGATGCTGAGCGTGATCACCAGCACCCAGAGGAGACGCTTGCGGTGCTTGCCCGTCGCGGTCGCGTGGCCCTCGAGGCCGTGGCTGTGCCCGCCCTCGCTCTGCCCTTGCACGGAGGGTCGATGCGGGTGTCCGGGGCTGAAGTCGTGCCCGTCGGGGGACGAGTTGTCACATGAACTCACGAAGCACCTCCTGATGTACAGGGTAGCAAGATTGTCAATTGTTGACAATTGGCATGGGTGCCACGCGGAGCGTCACGAAGCGTGCCCGAGCACGAACGGAGGCGGTGCCTCGGAGGCCAGGAGGTCAGACGCTCGGTGGGGCCTCCGACTTCAGTACTCGATACCCGCGTCTGGTGTCGTAGCCGTGAATCTCACGGGTATCCAGCTCCCGCATGAACGCGAGGAGATCACTCGTGATGACCTGCCCCGGCACCAGCACGGGGAATCCGGGCGGATACGGCGTTATGAAGCCTGCCGAGACCACGCGTTCCCCCGCGGCCACACGCTCGCGCAACTGTGGCGGCAGCACGTACTCGACGGCATCCCAGCGCTGGCCCTCGAAGAACGCGCTCCTCATGTCACCGTCCGGCAGGCCCGCGGGCGCCGCGAACTGATCGGCGAAGCAGCTGAAGTCGGGCAGGGGAGGCAGCTGCACTTCGGGCGGCAGGATGTCGGTGGCGTCGATGTCCAAGCGGTCGCGCTCGAGCCGTTGCGCGAGCTTCACGAGTACCTCGATCAGGTAGGCGATCGAGCTGCGACTCGTGCCGATATTCGTCATGAAGAGCACGGTATTGCGGCTGGTCTTATTGACCTGGATGCCGTAGCGGTCCATGAGCAGGTCGTGCTTGAACGTGTCGCCGTCGACGCCGGTCTTCGTGATTTCGACGGTGACGCGGCTGGGGTCCACGACGAACTCGTCGTAGCACCACGCACGCCACATCTCCGCGAGTCCTACGCGCAGCGGCATCGGCCGCTGGCTCTCCCGGAAGCGCTCGGGCACGAGCTCGTGGGTCGTGAGCACCCTGAAGGTGCGACGCAGCACGGGATGCCGGGCGATCGCGGATGCCAGCGCTGTTCCGAGGTCCAGCTGCGCCTGCACGAGTTTGAAGCCCTCCATCTCCACCTGGCGGCGGCCGAGGTCGAGCGAGGCGAGGATCTGGTAGTTCGGCGATGTCGACGTGTGGGTCATGAAGGCCTCGTGGAAGGCCTCCTCCGCGCCGCGCTTCCAATCGTGATCCCAGACATGGATCATCGACCCCTGCCGCAGGGCCGTGAGCGTTTTGTGCGTCGACTGCGTCGCGTATACGCGGATGCGGGCATCGGGCGGCGGCAGGAGCCGCTCCTCCAGCCACACGCTGTCGGCCGCGGGGTTGCCATCGCTATCGACGAGGCGTTCGCGCTGCTGCCTGTACTCGCGCGCATGACCATCGGTCCGGAGCCGCTCTTCGAGGCGTTTCGCAGCAGCCATGGCGGTTCTGCGTCGCGTCACGGGATGGAAGGCACCGAACGCGAACCACGCTTCGTCCCACAGGAAGATGAGGTCGGGCTTGATCGCCAGGCACTCGGACATCACGCGTTCCGGGTCGTAGACGATGCCGTCGAATGTGCAATTCGTCAGCGTGATCATGCGCACTTCGTCGAGACGCCCGGCAGCGCGATAGTCGAGCAGCAGTTGCTTGACGCGGCTGATGGGCACCGCGCCGTAGAACGCGAACTCGTTGAGGGGATACGCCTCCAGGTAGGCGGGGCGAGCGCCCGTCAGCATGAGGGCGTGGTGGTGCGACTTGTGGCAGTTCCGATCGACGAGAACGACGTCCCCCTGCGCTGCGACAGCCTGGTGCACGATCTTGTTCGCCGTGGATGTGCCATTCGTCACGAAGAACGTCCTCTGAGCACCGAAGGCGCGTGCCGCGAGATCCTGGGCCTTTTTGATCGTGCCCTGCGGTGCCAGCAGCGAGTCGAGGCCGCCGGAGGTCGCACTCGTCTCCGCGAGCAGGAGATTGAGCCCGTAGAATTCCGCGAGATCGCTGACCCACTGGGAAGAGATGACCGAGCCGCCGCGAGCGATCGGCAGTGCATGGAAGACACCGACGGGGCGACGGGCGTGCTCTCGGATGGCGTCGAAGAAGGGTGTGTCGAAGAGGTGCGAGATTCTGCGAAGCAGCGACAGATGGAGCTCGAGATGGTCCTCTCGCCGGAACACGCGCCGGAATCGGTGCGTGAGGACTCCCGCGAGGTCTTCAACGTGTGCACCGCTGACGAGATACAGATCGAGCTCGGGGCGCAACTCGTGCAGCGCATCCGCGAGGGTCAGCACCCTGCGCACTGACGACAGCAGCGTTTTCGGTGCATCTACCGGATCGCGGTCGTTCTTGGCCAGCTCGATCGTGCTCATGAGGTCTCGGCTGAGTCGCTGCTTCGTGTGATCGCTGAAGCCCGGCCGGATGACGCAGGCGAGGATGTTCGGGTTCGTCAGCACGGCGGCGATCGCGTCTTCCATGGACGGCACGATGACGTAGTCGTAAATGAAGGTGTCGGCCGTGTTCCGGAGCCGCAGCCCGCGGTCCATCATCTCGTCGCGGTCGTTCGCCGTGGTCTCGTCGACGACGAGCACCTCGAACCGGGGGCGAGTATCCCTGTCGTTCTGTTCCTCGGCAGCCTCGCGAGCATCCTCCATCGGCTCCTGGGCTGCTTCGTTCGGCTGTTCGCCGCGCAGACGGTGCACAACGCGACCGATCGCCTCGAGTGCCGCGGAGAACTGCCGCTGCTCGATCTGTTTGCGAATCGCGGCAACGTAGCGCTGCCCGAACCCCGCCCAGTACAGCTCGATGGTCTCGAGGGCGCGCAGCGATCGGAACACTTCGCTATCGGGCGCGACCTCGTGCATTTCGCGGCCGAGCGCCAGCTGCTTCACCGAGTAGCGCAGATACTCCCACACATCGCTGCGAATGCGCCACGTGCTGGAGGCCATACCCGTTGCACGCTCGAGAGCGGGGGATTCGCGACGCTCGTCGGCCGTCGGCGCGCTCGGCACCGGCCCGTGCGTCGAGCGTTCGAGGGCGTACTCTTCGAGGGATGGTGTGCTGGGGGCATCGGGCATTGCGCGGTCTCACATTCTTCGATCACGTCGTCGCATCGGGGAGCACGTGCCTGATGAGCACCCTCCCGGCCGTCGTGGTGCGACTTTGCCGGGACACACTGCCTTCCAGCATACGAGAAGGGGAGGTTCCTCACGGAACCTCCCCTCACTTCGTTACGGACTAGCTGCGACGCTTACGCGCAACCAGTGCTCCGGATCCGACGAGAGCCAGACCAGCCGCGAGCAGCAGCAGCCACAGGGCTACGTCAACACCCGTCTGGGGCAGGTCGCCGTCGCCGCCGCCGTCGCCCGGATCAGTGGGCTCAGGAGCGGTCGGGTCCGGGTCCTCGGTCGGGTCCTCGGTGTCGATCGGGTCGTCGGACACCGTGATGGTGAACGTCTCCGTCGATTCGAATCCGAGTTGGTGGACCGCCGATACCGTCACCGTGAAGGTGCCGGCCTCCGCCGGGGTGCCGGAGATGACGCCGTCCTCGAAGACCACGCCGTCCGGCAGATCCTCGACCGTGATCTCGGCGGAACCGGTTTCGTCGGTCATGGACGGGGTGACGTCCCCGATGCTGTCGCCCGTTTCGATCGTCTGATCGGAGATCGGGTTGAGCACCGCTTCCGGCGTCTGCCCGGCCGTGTCGACGTAGACGATGGTGGTAGCAGCGCCGCCACCCAGGTCGGCCACGACCGCGCCGTAGTAGCGCGTGTCGGGCTCGAGGCCCTGCCACGTGACCTCCGCCGCGAGGTCACCGGGCTCGACCGGGCCGGTCCAGTCATCGGTGCCGGCGTTCCCGGCATTACCACCGTTGCCGGTGACCGTGACGTCCAGGTCGCCTTCGCCACCCGCGCCGACCATGACCATCTCTGCCGTCAGATCAGCCTCGTACTCGCCGAGGTAATCCGTGACCAGCATGACGTAGAAGCCGGGCTCGGGGTCGAGGATCTCGATGTACTCGTCGCTGCCCTCGTTGCCGCTCTCCCAAACGCCCGCGAGCTGTCCGAGAACGTCGAACTGCGCGACCAGCAGGTCGTAGTCCGAGTTCGCGTCAGACGAGGTCGTCTGGGCGATGAACGCCTGCGGGTCATCTTCGAGCATCAACGCCTCGTACCAGAGTCCGGGGCCGTTGACGTCATCCTCCGTCAACCACTCCCAGTAGTCGCCATCCGCGGTCTCACCCGAGGTGCCGGGCTCGTCGGGAACACCGTCCCAGCCGACACGAGTTTCGTGCAGGCCGTACTCGGTGAGCGAGAGCTCGCCGGAAGCGCCCGCTTGCACATCGAGCGGCTGGACGTCCCAGGTGCGGTCGCTTTCGATGCGCTCAGCCGATTCGACCGTCAATGCACGAACCGCGATGGGCTGGCGAACGTCGTGCTCGCCGTCGCTCCACACGAGGCGACCCTGCAGCCAGGCGTCGATCTCCGCACCATCCTGCACCGTGAAACTCACCGTGAAGGTCTGCTCTTCACCTGCTGCGCCGAAGCTCAGCGTCGAAGGCTCGACGACAACGTCGATGCCGGCGGGAGCGGTGACGTCGACCGAGTAGGTGCCGGGGTTGACGGCCGTCGCGGTACGCGTGATCGTCTGCTCCTGTACCAGCGAGCCGATGCCGATGGTGGCGAGGTTGAGGTCGCTGGGGTCGATGCCCTCGCGGCCCTCCACCGTCACCTCACCGGTACCGATGAGGTAGTCGATGTAGTCGTCGCTCGTGGCGTCGAAGAAGAAGCCGGGGCTGAACATGTCGGTCGGCTGCACCATGCCGGCGCCCTGCGCGAACACGTCGGCGTTCACCGAGGCGTCATCGTTGTACGTGTCCGTTGCCGTCGTGGTCAGCACCGACTGCGTTTCTGCAGGCGATGCGTCCGGGTACGCGCCCACGTAGGCGGCACCGAGACCGGCGGCGTGCGGTGCGGCCATCGAGGTACCGCTCATGAACACGAACTTCGGGTCTTCGCTGTCGTAGTTACCGCCCGCGGCGATGATTCCAACACCGGGAGCCGCGAAGTCGGGCTTCAGTACGTCTGCTCCCGATGCCTCCATCGGGCCGCGCGAGGAGAAACCGGCGACCTGCGGAGCGACCGCTTCGCTGTCAGCGATAGCGACTTCCGAGAGCGTGACTTCCTCGCCGTTGTCCGCGGCGGCCAGCAGCGCGTCGCGGTAGGTGTCCTGGACGTGCACCGACGGGATCGAGTGGTCGTCGAGGTCGAGCGAGTCGGACTGCACGTTGACCAGGATCATGCCCACGGCGCCGGCTTCGTACGCAGCTGCCGACTTCTCCACACGGTCATTCTCTCCGCGGTCACAGAGCACGATCTTGCCTTCTGCGAGTTCCGGGTCGAGTGTTCCCAGGAAGCAGAGCGCTGCTTCCTCCTGGCTCGCTCCGTCTGCGGCGATGTCACCGCCATAGACAATCTCGGCGGCCACCGGCTCTACCCCGATCAGCGTCGCGGATGCGCCGTTGAACGCATCGTCGTTTTCGAGGGTCACGCGACCTTCGAAGTTCGGCACGGTCGCTGCAGCAACCGTCGCGTACCAGGGCGAAGCGTGGTCAGCGGTGGTGGAGCCCGGGCCGGCGTTACCGGCCGAGGCCGAAACGAAGATACCCGCCGCGGAAGCACCGAAGAATGCCTGGTCGACAGGTGCCCACACGGTCGTGGCAGCGCCGCCGCCGATCGAGAAGTTCATCACGTCGACACCGTCGAGCGTTGCCTGCTCGATGGCCTGCACGAGGTCGGATGTCGCGCAGCCGTCATCCTCTATCGTTGTGGGGTCTGGGCCGTCCCAGCAGACTTTGTACGCTGCGATGCGTGCATCGGGAGCAACACCGCTCATCGTGCCGAGCTCAGCGCCGCCAGCCGTCGTGATCTCCACGTCCGTGTTACCGGCAGAGGTCGAAGCGGTGTGCGAACCGTGACCGTTGATGTCTCGCGGGGAGACGACATCGACCTTGTTGCCGGCTTCGTCGGAGAGTCGATCTTCACCGAAACCGTCGATGTAGTAGCGAGCACCGATGACCTTGTCATTGCAGTCGTCGGCGTTGAACTCCTCGCCTGTTTCGCAGATACCGGTGAACGTGTCGCCGTTGCCCTTGGGGAACACGATCGTGTCTCCGTCAAGATACGCGCCATCGCCGGGCGTCGTGCTCAGCTCCTCGCCATCGAAGAAGGGGTTCTCAGGAGCGATACCGGTGTCGAGGACACCGACGACAACGCCTTCACCGGCGTTGTCCCATCCGCCGACCTGCTCGTTCGCAAAGGCCTCTTCAAGTTCGAGATACTCGGTCGCGGGCACGGCCTGCGGCTGCACGATCTCGTTCGGAGTAATGCGAGCGACACGCGGGTTCAGGGTCAGCTCGACAGCCTGCTCGGAGGACAGATCCGCAATGAAGCCGTTCAGCGTCCCGGTCAGCTGCGTGTCCATCTGCACACCGGCATCGTCGGCGACTTCCTCCTGGACTTCCTCCAGGTGACCGCCGTAGGCGAGTGCCGCTGGCGATTCGAAATCGACGAGTCCGCTTTGGTTCGCGGTGCCGTTGAAGTTATCGACGCCGCCCTCATAGGTTGCGATTGGCGCATCGGTCAGTTCGACGATGTAGAGGCCAGGGTCGAATGAGCTGAGCAGCGACTCTCGCAGGTTCTCTGTGTCGTCGTTCGCGTGCGCTCCAGCACTTCCGAGTAGTGGCAATGACGCCGCGAGCGCGATGGATGCGCAAGTGGCGACCACTCTCCGGAAGCCAGCAGGCTTGCTCCGTTGTGATCTCACAAATACTCCGTTCAGGGATCTGTTCGCCGACGTTGGCGATGACTTTGCAAGCCTATGGTCGAAACTATGAGTTCGGAATGAAAGAACGGTTACTTGATTCAAGCTCTCGTTGAAGGTTCAACTTGGAGCTTTGCGCAAGGCCTTGAGGGACCGTTGATATCCCGGGCAAGCGAACCCTCCGGTATCGCCCAACGCGGTGCAGCGGCGGAGATAACGATTTGGTAACACGCAGGTGCCCCTGGTCGAAAAACCGGGGCACCTGCGTGAGGGCGTGAATCAGCTCGCGTCGAACCGATCGAGGTTCGTCACCTTTGTCCAAGCGCGGACGAAATCGTGCACGAACTTCTCGGCGGCGGCGGCGTCGTCGCTCGCGTAAACCTTCGCGAGTACGCGCAACTCTGAGTTTGACCCGAAGACGAGGTCGGCACGCGTGCCCGTCCACGTGTCTTCACCGGTCTTGTCGCTCGTTGCCTGGAACAGGGTGGAGCGCTCATCGAGCGGTGCCCATGTGGTGTCCAGATCGAGCAGATTGACGAAGAAGCGGAGGGAGATCTCGCGGTAGATCGGGCCCTCGCGCAGCGAGATGTCGGTTGTGAGCATGCGGGGTTCGCGCCGGCCCTGGAAGTCGGCTTCCGGCACCAGGTCGGAGCCGCCGCTGTTCTTCGGGGTCCAGTGCGTGACACGGAGGGTGTTCGGGGGAAGGGCGCTGCTTCTTTCGGGAGGGGTGCACATCCGCGCCGTGAATTGCGCGACGTGCCGCGCAAACGCCTACGAGTCACCGTCCTCGGTGCGGTCGGCAGAGTACATCCGCTGCCGTTCGCGTTGGCCGTGGGTCAGCTCCTTCACGTTCGTATCGGCGTCGAAGCTCGATCCCAGAGCACCCGCTACCGAGCCGAGTGCGGCGCTCAGCCACGCAACATCGAGATAGTTGGCGAACGTCGCTTCGCTGCCGAGAATCTCGCTCATGAAGCCGGGGTCGATGACGATGAGCGACGTCACGAGGATGATGACGGCGAGTGAGAAGTACAGCGCGATCATGCACAACACCAGTGTCAGCACGGTGGACATGTTGTAGAGCATGATGATCGATGCGTAGCGCTTACGTCGCGGTCGGTCCCAGAGGCGATTCCCGACCATCAGCCAGGTCACCATGGCGGTGATCGCGAGCACGCCGATAACGGCCATCCGAAACGTGCTCAGGGCAGCCGACATCTGCCAGATCGAATGGTAGAAGATGCCGAAGGCTCCGGTCGCGGCGGCGACGGCGAGCGCTGTCGAGAGTTTTGGTGCAATGCGCAACGGCTCGTTCGAGGCGATCATGCCGAAGACAGTGCGCACGCCGCCTCCGATCCGGTGAGCCAGGAGGCGGCTGTTTCCGGCATCCTCCGCTCCTGCCCACTTGGCCCACCGCACTCTGCTCTTCGTTTTCGATTCTTCGGAGACAGAGCGGATTCGCAGTACGCAGTCGACGACGACCTTCACCAAGCGCCTCTTCGGCGCAAGCGCTCCCAACGTCGGGTTGGAAACCACACCGGTACGCCGGGAGGGGAACACTTGCGCGACCAGCGGGCTGCTGCCCGCGTACCTCGGGATCTCGGTGATCAGGATGGTCGAGTCGACGCGTTCGTACTCTTGGGAAACCTGCTCCGCCGCATTGAAGTCAGGCGTGTCATCGGGGTCGATCCGAATCGGCTCGGTACGAGCGTGTATCCGCACGGGAGTATCGAGAAGCTCCTGCAGTTCGTGTTTCAGCGTTTCTCGTACTTGGGCAGACCGGCGCGAGGGGAGCCCGGGCTCGGCGACAAGCAGCACGTCCAGGCCGTGTGCACGGTCATCCGGGGCCCGCGCCCCCGAGTTCTCCGAGTCTCTGGTGTGTTCGTCCATGCGTGACCTCCGTAACCGTCGAGGTGAGAGCGAAGCGAGCGAGGATCACCGATGAGGGCAGGTCACGGCACCGGGATGCAAACCCGAAGGAACCGAAACGCTGTTCGCGCATCCTGTACCGGCTGCGCGAACAGCGTTCACGGATACGACGCTCTTCGGGCGTCTATGCGTCCTTGGGTTTGCGCCCGACGATGAGGCCGTACACGATCAGCACAATCAGCGAGCCGCCGATCGCGACGAGCCACGTTTGCACGGAGAAGAACTCCTCCAAGGGGGCGTCGAACAGGAGACTCCCGAGCCATCCACCAACGATGGCACCGACAACGCCCAGGATCAGTGTGGCGATCCAGCCTCCTCCCTGTCTGCCGGGCAGAATCAGCTTGGCGATCGCACCCGCGATCAACCCGAGCAGTAGAAAACCTAGAAATCCCATGGTCGCACTCCCTCTCCTCCCTGCGTCGGCTCGTCGTTCCTTTCGTGCGAGCTCACGCAGGGTTCCGTAATTCAGCGGTCGTTATCGAAGACGTTCTTCGCGGCGTCCTTCGTTTTCTCGAACGCCTGCTTAGCGTCGCCCTTCGCTTGGTCGACCTTGCCCTCTGCAGTTTTTTGGTCGTCGCCGGTTACCTTCCCGGTCGCTTCCTTCGCCTTGCCCTTCAATTTGTCCATGTTTGCGGAAGCCTTGTCCTCTGCACTCATTTCCCTGCTCCTTGTCCTTCACATCCGAAATCGACCGGGCCCCGGTGCCGTTGTTGCGCGAAATTCGCCTCCGGCGCTCCTTGCCTCCGATCGGTTTGCGTGTTCATCACGGGGCCGCTGAAGTGGTCCAGCCGCCCTGATGCCCCCGAACGTAGCAAGGGAATCATCGTGTTGCCGGGTGGTTACCAATTGACCGTGACTGCGTTATACTCTGCGGGTCTCCGGGAAGCGCACTCTTTCGGCCTCCGTGGAACCGCCTCTTCTCCTCGCGGCAGGGCGGTTTTCGATGGATAATGAAGGTGATGATGGAGCACCGACACCTGAGAGCACTGCGAGGGGCGATAACTGCCTCGTTCGCGACGTTCGTCGCTCTCATGTCGCACATCGCCGCCGGAGCGGATGTGCCGGGCGCGCTCGGCATCATCGTTCCGCTCGCGATAGCGCTGCCCGTGTGTACGCTCCTCGCCGGACGCAAGCTTTCGCTGCTGGGCCTCAGCGCATCCGTCGTCGTCAGCCAGCTGCTCTTTCACGCGCTCTTCATGTTCGGAACGGCTACGTTGACAATCCAGAGTGGGCACGCGCATCACGGGGCACCCATCGCGGCCGAGACCGTTGCGCAGGGAAGTGGTGCGGTGCACGATCACTCGCACTTCCTGTTCGCAGACAGCCCGGCGATGATGCTGGCTCACGCCCTTGCCGCCGCCGTCACGGTGGCGGGGCTCTTCTACGGTGAAGTCGCGCTCAGGGCGATACTCCGCATCGGCAGAAGGGTCATGGGTTTCGCGCGCGCCGCTCTCGTACTCGTTCCCGTGCCGGAGAAACCGGATGCTCTGAGCATCCCGATCGTCACGGAGCAGCCTCGCGAGCCTGCTGCGAAGGAACTCCTGCCCGTGCACGCCTACCGAGGTCCGCCTCGCTCGATCGCGTAAGGGCCCCCGTCGGTAGTTCAGCCGTTCAATGCGACGCTGCCGGCAGCGCGGTCTCATCTTCATTCGTCGGCATGCCTCGCACGCGGGTGCGCTAGCCGACGCCGTTCAGGGCCGCTCGCTAGGGCGAGTAGGTCATTCCGCTGCGATCGTGCTGTCAGCAGCGCATCGTACGGGTATGGAATCACGGATGCACCGCATCCGAAACGGTCGCGTAGGCGACGAACGAAAGCGAAAACATGCAGAAGAACATCAAGAACACACGCATCAACAAGTTGATGGCGATCAGCGTCACAGGGCTCGCGCTCGGCGGATTCGCGCTGGCCGGATGCTCGGCAACCGCCGAAGAGGAACTGACGGTCACAGACCCGTGGGTGAGATCCGAAGCGGGCGACATGACCGCCATGTTCGGCGAAATCGAGAACACGACGGGCTCGGATCTGCTCATCGACAGCATCGAAACCGAAGTCGCGGACACCGTCGAAATGCACGAGATGGTCGAGGACGACAGCGGCAACATGATCATGCAGGAGATCGAGGGAGGCTTCACGATCCCGGCCGGCGAGACCCTCGTACTCGAGCCAGGAGGCGACCACTTCATGTTCATGGGGTTGCACGACGAGTTGCTCGCGGGAGACACGGTCACGGTCACCGTGCACTTCGACGAAGGTGAGCCGCTCACGATCGAAGCGACGGTCAAGGACTTCCCCGGTGGTAATGAGCCGTACGGGGACGAACACGATGAGCACGGTGGCGATCACGACAGCGATGAGCACGGTGACGATCATGACCACGACGACAGCGGTGACCATTAATGGCTGAGTCGGGTTCTCCGAGTCGGCGGCAGTTCCTCCTGGGAGGGGCTGCCGCCGCCACGGCGGGAGTGGCGATCGGGATCGGCGCGGACCGCGCCGTGCTCGCAGCGCAAAGTGCGGCGGAAGCGCCGCACGGAGAGACGGTGGAGCCGTTCTTCGGCGCTCACCAAGCCGGTATCGCGACCGACGCGCAGGCATACGCGACGCTCCTCGCGTTCGACCTTCGCGAAGAGACCGACAAAGCGGCGCTGCGGCGCATGATGAGCATCCTCACCGACGATGCGGCGCGACTGACGCAGGGCATCCCGGCGCTCGCGGACTCGGAGCCGGAACTCGCTCTGCATCCCGCACGTCTCACGATCACGTTCGGATTCGGGCCCGAATTCGTCACGCGGGCTGAAGGAAGCGCGCCGGCATGGCTCGCGCCGCTTCCGAGCTTCAGGATCGATGCGCTGCAAGAGGAGTATTCGCACGGTGACTTCTTCGTGCAGGTCGCGAGCGATGATCCGACGACCGCCGCGCACGCCGTGCGCATGATCGTCAAGGACACCCGCGGGTTTGCAGCTCCGCGTTGGCAGCAGCGCGGATTCCGTCACAGTCACGGCACCTTCAAACCGGGCGTGACCATGAGAAATCTGTTCGGTCAGGTCGACGGCACGGGGAATACGGTGCCGGGGACGGATGACTTCGACTACGTCGTGTGGTCGAACGACGGCTGGCTCGCCGGCGGAACGTCACTCGTGCTGCGGCGCATCCGTATGGATCTCGACACCTGGGATCACGTCGGTCGCAGTGACCGAGAGCTGTCGGTCGGCAGACGGCTCGATAACGGAGCACCATTGACGGGCGAAGAAGAGCACGACGCCTTGGATCTATCGGCGACGGACGCGGGAGGGCGGCCCGTCATTCCGCCGTACGCGCACGCTCGGAGGGCTCGCAGCGACGACCCGCGAGAGCGCATCTTCCGGCGCGGGTACAACTACGACGATCCCCCTGAGGGCGGTGGAGATGAGAACAGCGGTCAGCTGTTCATGTCGTTCCAGGCCGACGTCGACGCGCAGTTCGTGCCGCTGCAGCGCAGGCTCGAGGAACTCGATCTCCTCAATCTCTGGACGACACCCATCGGCTCGTCGGTCTTCGCGATTCCACCCGGCTGTCAGGAAGGAGGGTACGTAGGGGAGACGCTGCTGGAGTAGGCGAGCTCTTCACGGGTGCCCGGCTGCGGGGCACGCGTGGCACAGGTTCGGTGGCTGAGCCGCTTCCCAGCACCCGGGGAGCGGTTCAGCGCACCGTGCTGCTTCCGGAGCAGCGCAACTCGGACCCGGCCCGGGAGTCTCGGCTCGAGTCCCGAAGGTCCTGCAGGAGTCGGCTGCAGCACGTCCTGGCTTGTCGAGCACACGGAGCGCCGCCGCGTTCTCGTAGGAACTCGCGGTCTTGCCGCACCTATAGGATGGAAGCATGGGTGCATACGCCGACACGCTCGTCATCATCATGCTCGTTATCGCTGCGACCGTCTTCGCAGTGCTGCTGGTCACGGCGCTCGTGCAGGCGGTCAGCTCGCTGTACGGCATGTACGCGAAGCTCACGTGGCTCCTCGTGTTGCTGGCGACCGGGCCCATCGGGATGATCGCCTGGTTCTCGTTCGGCCTCAAGAGCGAGCAGCGGGAGCGCAACATCGAGTACATACGCCGTTGGCGAAAGACGAATCAGGTCGACACGACGGTCGATCTCGACGAGTTCGCAGAAGCTTCCCGCTGATCATCGAGCCGATATCCCCGCTTCGGGAGGCCCCTGTCTCCCCGTAGGATGCTCGCTGCTGCGCGCCCGCGGTAACCCCGTGCTGAGCCGACCCAAACGATCTCGAACTTCGTACAGAACTAGATGGAGAGACGATGCCAACAGCAGTCGCAGACCGACCGGCCTTTCTCGAGGTTACGTGGCATGACGATCACACCGACGCTGTCGGCTACGTCGTCATCGATCGATTGCTGCGCGGCGTCGCGAGCGGCGGACTGCGAATGCGCAAGGGATGCACGCTCGAGGAAGTGCGCGGGTTGGCTGACGCCATGACGAAGAAGGAAGCCATCCATCTCAGTAACGAGCTGCGCTATGTTCCTGTCGGCGGCGCAAAGGGCGGCATCGACTTCGATTCGCGTTCACCGGATGCCCCCGGCGTACTCGAGCGCTTCCTCGACAGCCTCGGGCCGATCCTCCGCACGTATTGGGCAGCCGGCGAAGATCTCGGTGTGCAGCAGGACGTGCTCGACGAGATCTTCGAACGGCGCGGCTGGGGCAGCATGATCACGCCGGTGAGGGCGTTGCTTCCCGACCCGGAAGAAGCCGACCGACGCATCGCAGAGGCGTTCGAGGTCGTCGTCGACGGTGTCGCGCAGGACGAACTGGTCGGCGGGCTCGGTGTCGCCGTCTCCGCACTCACCGCACTGGAATGCAGTGGTCGACGGGCTGCCGAGACGACGGCGATCGTGCAGGGGTTCGGTTCGATGGGAGGTGCGACAGCGCGCTTTCTCGCAGAAGCCGGTGTACGCGTTGTCGGCATCGTCGATGCCGACGGCATGGTCTTCGACGCAGAGGGACTTGACGTCGACGCGATGCTCGGCGCTCGCGATCGTTTCGGCTCGATCGACAGGACGCAGCTCGCCGATCGCGTCGAGCAGTTACCGGGTGATGCCTGGTTGGCAACCGAGTGCGACGTGCTCGTTCCCGCCGCGATCTCGGGCACGATCACAGATGAGAACCAGGGCGCGGTGTTGGCCGACTTCGTCGTTGAGGCCGCGAACTTGCCCGTGACGGCTTCCGCGGAGGCGAGCCTTGCCGAACGCGGCATCCGCGTCGTGCCCGACTTCGTAGCGAACTCCGGAACGAACGCCTGGTGGTGGTGGCTGCTGTTCGGCGATGTCGACGGCAGCTGGCGGGAGTCCAGAGCGCTCGTAGAGCAGCGACTCGGCGAACTCACACGCGAGATATTCACGCTCGCCGATCAGCAGAGCACCACGCTGCGGAGCGCCGCGCAGCAACTCTCGGCAGAACGGTTGGCAGTGCTCGAGGACCGCGAGCGTACGCTGGTGTCATGAGCAACAGCGACGCACTCGCAGCCGCGGAATCGCGCATCCGAGCGATCCCGGACTACCCGCAGCCCGGCGTCGTGTTCCGCGACGTCGCGCCGCTCATCGCGGACGGCGCGAGCCTGCGGGCGAGCGTTTCGGCCATGCTGGAGCCATTCGCCGGCGAATTCGATGTTGTCGCGGGCGTGGAGGCTCGCGGTTTTCTGCTTGCCGGCGTCGCCGCTGCCATCAGTGGCGTTGGCATTCTGCCGGTACGCAAATCGGGGAAGCTGCCGAGACCGGCCGCGAGCGAGGACTACGCGCTCGAGTACGACACCGCGACGATAGAAGTGCAGGCCGACGTGGAAGAGGGCTCGAGCGTGCTGCTGCTTGATGACGTACTTGCTACGGGCGGAACGCTGGATGCTGCCACGGCGCTCGTGCGCCGCGTAGGGCTCGAGCCCGTCGGCATCGCAGTGCTGTTGGAGCTGCCGGAGTTGGGCGGGCGAGCGCGATTGCCGAACGAAGTACCCGTGCACTCGGTATTCACTGCGTAATCGTCAGCGGGAATACCTCCCGCGAACTCCTTGTTGTTTAAATTTGAAAGACATTGATCACGAGGAGATTGAGATGACGAGCGAGCGCCTGCTACACGCTGCGACCGCAATGGATGCCGTGACGCTTCATGTCGGCGACCTGGAAACCATGTCCGACTACTACGCGAAAGCCCTTGCGCTGCAACCGCTCGAGGAGCGGACGCGCGACCGCTCCTTGCACCGCGTTCTCGGGCGCGGCACCACGCCGCTGCTGAAACTCGTGCACACACCGGGTGTTCCCGCCGTCGACCCTCGTCAGGCCGGGCTGTTCCACACCGCGTTCCTCTTCGAGACGCAGGAGGAACTGGCGGCGACCGTGTACCAAGCGGCACAGGAGCCGCGCAGCCGATTCACGGGCTCGAGCGACCACCTCGTGTCGGAGGCCTTCTACTTCACCGACCCCGAGGGCAACGGCATAGAACTGTACTGGGATCGGCCGCGCGAACAGTGGGACTGGACGGGCAACCGAGTCGCAATGGACACCATCTACCTCGACCCGAACGAGTATCTGCGCAAGCATCTGACGGAGGACGCCGTCGCAAGCGTTGCGCAGGGCGATGGGACAATCGGCCACGTGCACCTGCAGGTCGGCGACGTCGAAACGGCACGGAGTTTCTACGTCGATACGCTCGGTTTCGAAACTACCGTCTCGGCTTATCCGGGGGCGCTGTTCGCGTCCGCAGGCGGCTACCACCATCACGTCGCGATGAACACGTGGAACAGCGGGGGAGTGGGGCCGCGCGCGGCGACGCTGGGTCTCGGCGACGTAGCGATCACGGTACCCGGCCGGGAGGACCTCGATGCGCTGACCACGCGGCTGCGGGACGGCGGCTTCCAGTTCGCGGATGAAACGTCATTCGTGCGTCTCCGTGACCCGTGGAACACCCAGGTGACCGTCTCGGTTCGCGGTGCCGATGTCGACACCGTGCTCAGCCGCTAGGCCTCATCACACGTCAACTTCTCGGTCGCTGGGCGACGACACGCCGCAAATGCGCATCGCCATCGTCAGGCGACCGAGAAGTTGGCGGGCTGAAATGGGAATCAGTAGGTGTCGGATGGGCCACGGGTATCGCCGAGCACCTCAGCGCCGTGGCGCTCGCGGAAGGACGCAACTGCGGCATCCGACCCCTGCACCATGAGCGTGACATCGGCTGAAACGAACGCGAACTTCGCCCCGCGCGCGATCACACGATCGGCGTCAGCCGGGTTGAACGCGTTCACGCCGACGGGCTTTCCAGCAGCGTTGACAGCATCGATCACCCCGTCGACGGCAGCGACGACGTCAGGGTGCGCAGGGTTACCGGGATGCCCCATCGAGCCCGCGAGGTCGGCCGGCCCTACGAAGAGTGCGTCGACCCCGTCGACAGCAGCGATCTCGGCCGCATTGCGCGCCCCTTCGACCGTCTCGATCTGGACCGTGAGCGAAACGAAGCGGTCCGCACTGTTGACGTAGCCGGGAACCCGGCCCCACCGCGCAGAGCGAGCGAGCGCGGAACCGATGCCGCGGGTCCCTTCGCGTTCGCCTGCGGCACCCGGGTATCGCACAGCGCGCACCGCGGACTCCGCTTCCTCAGCATTGGAGACCATAGGTACGAGCACGTTCTGCGCGCCCGCGTCGAGGAACTGCTTGATCAACACGTGGTCGTTCCACGGCAGCCGCACGATCGGCGTCACCGCATACGGTGCGACCGCCTGCAGAATCGGTACGACGCTATCGATGCCGATCGGGCCGTGTTCGCCGTCGACGAGCAGCAGGTCGGCGCCGGAGCCGGCGACGATCTCCGCTGCGCATGGAGATCCCGAGGCGGTCCAGAGGCCGACGAGCGGGCCATCCGTCTCGGTAAGAACGTCGCGGAAGACCGGTGAGAGCTTCATTCGAACGTCACCTCGACTGCGCCGAAGTGCTGATATTCGGCGTGGACCGTGTCACCGGGGCTGACCCAGACGGGCCTGGTGAACGACCCCGCCAGCAGGAGCGAACCGGCCTCTATCGCCTGACCGTGCTGCCCGAATCGATTCGCGAGCCAGGCTGCACTCTCTGCGGGATGCCCGAGGACGCCGGCGGATACTCCGGTCTCGATGATCTCACCGTTCACGGCGCAGGTCGCGCCGATCCAGGCGAGGTCGTGCTCACGGGGAGCCGCCTCTCGGTCGCCGATGACGACGGCGCCGAGTGCCGCGTTGTCGGCGATGGTGTCGACGATCGTCCTGCCGCTCAGTTCGATGTGCGAGTCGAGGATCTCGAGCGCCGGCACGACGACTTCGGTCGCTGCGAGAACGTCCTCTGCTGTCACGTTCGTGCCCTCGAGGCGGTCCTTCAGGATGAACGCGAGTTCCACCTCGACCCGGACGTTCGACCAGCGCGCGTGCTCGACGCTCTCGCCCGAACGAACGAGCTGGTCGGCGAAGATGACGCCGTAGTCGGGCTCATCGATGCCCGTCGCCTCCTGCATCGCGTGACTCGTCAAGCCGATCTTGAAGCCGACGACCCGGCCCCCGGCATCCTCACGGCGCTGACGCCAGAGCCCCTGGATCGCGTAGGAGTCCTCGACCGTCATGCCGGGAAATCGCGGGCTCACGAGCGGAATCGTGGAACGGGAGGCCGTTGCCTCCGAGAGTTCGTCGGCGATCTGCACCGTCTGCTCGTCGGTCAGCACTCGACCTGTCTTCGGAACGCTTGACTTGAAATCGGCCATCAGAGCTGATTCCCGAGTTTGAAGCCCTTCGCGGCTTCACCTCTGTACGAGCCGTCCTCGTCACCCTCGCGGGTGTACGAGAAGCCGTCGGCGCCGATCGTCACGGCCATCTCCGAGTCGTCGGTGCGGGCTACAACGGGCTGAGGATTGCCGTCGAGGTCGAGCACGAGCGATGCGTCCGTATACCAGGAGGGTACGACGGGGTTGCCCCACCAGTCGCGACGCTGGTTGTCGTGCACATCCCAGGTGATAACGGGATTGTCGGGGTCGCCCGTGTAGTAGTCCTGCGTGTAGATCTCGACGCGGTGACCGTCGGGGTCGGTGATGTAGAGATAGAACGCGTTCGAGACGCCGTGACGACCCGGCCCGCGCTCGATGTGGTCAGACATGCGCAGAGCACCGAGCTTGTCGCAGATCGCGAGGATGTTGTGCTTCTCGTGCGTCGAGAACGCCACGTGGTGCATTCGTGGGCCATCGCCTCCCGTCGCGGCCGTGTCGTGCACGGTCGGCTTGCGGCGCATCCACGCTGCGTATACGGTGCCGGCGTCGTCCTGGATGTCCTCCGTCACTCGGAATCCGAGGTCCTGGTAGTGCTTGACGGCGCGAGGAACATCGGGGGTGACCTGGTTGAAGTGATCCAGGCGCACGAGTGCGCCGGGGGTATACAGGTCGTAGCGCCAAGCGAGACGCTCGACGTGTTCGACGTCGTAGAAGAACTCGTAGGGGAATCCGAGCGGATCGACGACACGAACCGAGTCGCCGATGCCCTGCACGAATCCGTCGGGGTTCCTGCGGACATCGCAGCCGAGTTCCTCGTAGAAGGCGACCGCCTTATCGAGTTCCTCGGGGCTACGCACGCGGTAGGAGAATGCAGCGACAGCGGCAACTGGCCCCTTGCGCAGCACGAGGTTGTGGTGAATGAACTCCTCGATCGAGCGCAGGTAGATCGCTTCCTCGTCTTCAGCGGTGACGGTGAGGCCGAGAACGTCAACGTAGAAAGCGCGTGAGCGTTGCAGATCGGCGACGACGAGCTCCATGTACGCGCATCGCAGAATGTCGGGTGCGGGCGCCGACGGCGTCGGCACCGGATTGTCACTGTGGATGGGCGCCTCCTGGCTCACATAGAAGCCCGAGGACGTCTTGATTCGATCGTTCTTGCTCATTGCAGCATCCTTGCTTTCTTGCGACCTTCGTCGTTAGTTCTTTCCGAAGACGGGGTTGTGCACTTCACCGAGGTTGATGTGCACGGCCTGCTGATCGGTGTAGAAGTCGATCGAGCGGTAACCGCCCTCGTGGCCGAGACCGGAGGCCTTGACACCGCCGAACGGCGTGCGGAGGTCACGCACGTTGTTCGAGTTCAGCCACACCATGCCGGCTTCGACGTTCTGGGCGAAGTTGTGCGATCGCTTGAGATCGTTCGTCCAGATGTATGCGGCAAGACCGTACTTCGTGTTGTTCGCGAGCTCGAGGGCCTCTTCGTCGGTGTCGAAGGGGGTGATGGCGACGACGGGGCCGAAAATCTCCTCCTGGAAGATCCTGGCGTCGGGAGAGACGTCGGCGAAGACGGTCGGCTGCACGAAGTTGCCCTCCGGGAACGCCTCGGGGCGGCCGCCACCGGCGGTGAGGCGGGCCTCCCGCTTGCCGATTTCGACGTAGCTCATGACCTTTTCGAAGTGCTCGGGGTGCACGAGTGCGCCGACTTCGGTCGACTCGTCCTCCGGCAACCCGACCTTCACGCGGGACGCTTGCGCCGAGTAGCGCTCGACGAACTCGTCGTAGACGCTCCTCTGGACGAGGATGCGCGAGCCTGCTGTGCACCGCTCGCCATTCAGGGAGAACACGCCGAAGATGGTCGCGTCGATTGCCGCGTCGAGGTCGGCGTCTTCGAACACGATGGCCGGGCTCTTGCCGCCGAGCTCCATCGAGAGGCCCTTGAGGTGGGGGGCAGCGTTGGCGAAGATGATCTGCCCCGTCGCGGATTCTCCCGTGAAGGAGATCAGGGGAACATCCGGGTGCTTGACGAGCGAGTCGCCCGCGAACCCCTCTTCCCCGTAGCCGTGCACCATGTTGAAGACACCGGCCGGCAGGCCCGCTTCTTCGAAGATGCCGGGCCACAGGGATGCCGAGAGCGGGGTGAATTCCGCGGGCTTCAGCACGACGGTGTTGCCGGTTGCGATGGCGGGGCCGAGCTTCCATGACTCGAGCATGAAGGGAGTGTTCCACGGAGTGATGAGGCCCGCGACGCCGATCGGCTTGCGGTTGACGTAGTTCGCCTGACGCCCCGGCACCTTGAAGGCGTCATCGTGCTGCGCGACGATGAGATCTGCGAAGAACCGGAAGTTCTCGGCAGCACGTCGTGCCTGTCCGAGTGCCTGCTTGATGGGCAGCCCCGTGTCGAAGCACTCGAGCTCCGCGAGGGCCTGACCGCGGTCCTCGACGATGTCGGCTATGCGGTGCAGCACGCGCGAACGCTCACGCGGGAGCATCTTGGGCCACGGACCCTCTTCGAACGCGTGCTTGGCCGCGGCGACCGCTGCGTCGATGTCGGCCTTCTTGCCGCTCGCGGCTTTCGTGTACGCCTCGTTGCTGACCGGGTCGAGAACGTCGAACGTGTCACCGTCGATCGACTCGACACGTTCGCCGCCGATGTAGTGGGGAATGAGCTCGGGGATGCCCTGAGGTCTACGGGTCATGGTGCGCTCCTTAACGTCCTGCTTCTGGTTGGTTCTTGTGAAGAAATGCGTACGGGGTCGCCAGTCGGTGCTCCCGAACCGCGAGTTCGATCTCGCGTTCGTCTGCGCCCGTGGCGATGAGATTGATGATGTTCTCGTGCTCGGCGATGGAAGCGTGGGCTCGTTCCGGTACGAACGCGAACGTCGAGCGGCGGAGCCGCGCGAGTCGATTCCAGCCGCGATCCACGAGGTCGGAAAGGTGGCTGTTGGGGCAGCGATCGGAGAGCACGCGGTGGAAGCGCTCGTTGAGGTCGGAGAACGCTCGTGGATCGAATCCGTCGGCATGCAGCAGATCCTCGAGCTTGGCGTTCAATCCGCGAGCTCTTACGAGGTCGTCCGCGGTGATCGTGGGTGCTGCGATCGAGATGGCGGCCCCTTCGACAACGGAGAGCGTCTGCACGGTCTCGAAGTACTCGTGCTGGTCGATCTCCGCGACGCGAGCACCCACGTTGCGTTCGAAGGAGACGAGTCCCTCGGCTTCGAGCCGCCGGATCGCCTCGCGTACTGGCACGACCGAGACATCGAGCTCATTGCCGATCCGCTCGAGCACGAGTCGCTGCCCCGGTTCGTAGTCACCGGAGAGGATGCGCTCGTGCAGTAGCGTGTATGCCCGCTGCGACTTCGACTCGGCAACGACGGTCACTGCCGCTCCGCATCGAAGCGAGCTCGCCACTCTGCATTCATGGGGAACAGTCCGTCGACGGGGTTGCCCTCGTCGACCATGCGCGCGATAAAGGTCTCCTCGGCCTCCTGCTGCTCGGCCTCCTCTACGAGTTCGGCAGCCAACGCGGGAGGGATGACCATGACGCCGTCTGGCCCGCCGTAGATGATGTCGCCTGGCTGGACAGCGCATCCGCCGCAGGTGATGGTCTGGTCTACGTCCCAGGGCACGTGCACTCTGCCGAGCACTGCCGGATGCCCGCCGGAGTGGAAGGTGGGCACCCCGATCTCGGTGACTTCCTCGAGGTCGCGGACGCCGCCATCGGTGACGATGCCCGCCGCGCCGAGGTTGCGTGCTCGGAGTGCGAGGATATCGCCGAGTGTGCCGGAGCGCGTCTCGCCCCTGGCCTCCATCACGAGAACGTCGCCGGATTCGAGCGAATCGAAGAGGCGCTTCTGCGCGTTGTAGCCGCCTCCGTGACTCTTGAAGAGGTCTTCGCGATTCGCGATGTACCGCAGCGTGCGGGCGGTGCCGATGACTTTCTTCCCAGGTTGTGTCGGCTGCAGGCCCTCGATCGTGACGTTGTTGAGGCCGCGTTTGCGGAGAAGGCTCGAGAGCGTCGCCTGTGCGACGTTCTCGAGGCGCTGCCTGAGCTCCGGTGTCAGCGCTGCGCGTGAATCGGTGAAGTCGGTGAGGGGCCGGCCGGATGCGTCGGCCCACTGCTCGGGGGTCGCTTTGGGCTGTGCGCTGTAGGCCGCGACGGGCTCGATTCCCTGCACGGCAGTGGTGATGAGCTTGCCGCTTGTGAAGCCGTTCGCCGTCACCTCGACGGTGACGGTTTCGCCGGGGGAGAAGGTGGATGCGCCGGCCGGGGTGCCGGTCAGGATGACGTCTCCGCGTTCCAGCGTGATCAACTGCGAGAGATCGGAGACGATCTGCGGAAGCGAGAACAGCAGCGTGGCGGAGTTATCGGCCTGCACGAGTTCGTCGCCGTGCCAGGCACGCACTTCGATGTCGGCCGGATCGATTTCGGCAGCGGGAATCAGCTCGGGGCCGATCGGTGTGAAGCCGTCGCCGCCTTTCGATCGGACGTTGGCTCCTTTGTCTGCCCAGCGGAAGTCGAAGACACCGAGATCGTTCGATGCCGTGACGGTGCCGACCTTCGACCAGGCTTCCGCTTCGGACACACGGTGGCAGGTCTCGCCGATGACGAGGGCGATTTCTCCCTCGAACCCCAGGATTTCGGCACCGGCGGGCAGCTCGACCTCGCCGGAGAGTGCGAGGGAGGTGCTGGGCTTGAGGAAGTAGCCGGGAGCCTCCGGTGTACGGCCCTTCTGTTCTGCACGGGCGCGGTAGCCGATGTGCATCGCGAAGACTTTGCCCGGCTTCTCGCCGAGGAGCGTCCACGCGCGCTGTGCTGCTCGTGGCGAGCCGGCGTCGGGCTGATTCTGGAGAGGCTGCTTCGTCGCGTTGTCCATAGCCATATCGTATATGATCTGGATTCATCGGGCAAGACGTTCTTTGCTGCACGAGGATGCGCTGACGCTGCATGACGGGCGATTTTCGGATTCACCATAGGTGGTTCCAACCGCGGCTCGCCGGTTGAAAACTCGGGGTTGCGAATAGCCGGGGTGTTTCGTATACGATCTGTGGGAATCGAAGACAAGGGAGTCGCTTGTGACTAATCCGCAGAAGAACTTGGCGAAAGAACGGCGCAAGATCGTAGCCGCGACCGTCGTCGGCACCACCGTCGAGTGGTACGACTTCTTCATCTACGCGTTCGCCGCCAACCTGGTGTTCCAACAGCTGTTCTTCGGGCCGGCGGGCCCGCAGGTCGGCCAGCTCGCAGCCCTGGCATCCATCGGGCTCTCGTTCCTCTTCCGACCGCTCGGCGCATTCCTCGCGGGCCACTTCGGTGACCGACTCGGTCGTCGACCAATGCTCGTCATCACGCTCTTGCTGATGGGCGTCGCGACGGTTGCGGTCGGTCTGCTGCCGACGTACGAGACCATCGGTATCGCAGCACCGATCCTGTTGCTCCTCTGCCGTATCCTGCAGGGCATCTCGGCCGGCGGCGAGTGGGGCGGAGCGGTTCTGATGGCCGTAGAACACGCGCCACAGGGGCGTCGCGGGTTGTTCGGGCAGTTCCCGCAGCTGGGTGTTCCCTTCGGCATGCTGCTGGCATCCGGAGTGCTCGCGCTCATGCAGGTCGTCACCACGGACGAGCAGTGGCTCGCATGGGGTTGGCGCGTGCCCTTCATCTCTTCAATTGTGCTCATCTTCGTCGGATTCTGGGTGCGTAGGACGGTTGAAGAGTCGCCCGTCTTCTCGGAGATGCAGGACATCAAAGCGAAGTCCTCGGCCCCCATCGCAGTGCTCTTCAAGGCCTTCGCTCCCTTCGTCATATTCGCGGCGTTCGTGTTCGCAGGCAACAATGCTGTGGGCTACATGATCACGGGCGGTTTCGTGCAGGGATACGCTTCGCGTCCGGTCGACGCGGACGTTCCAGGGCTCGGTTTCGACGGGCCCGCCGTGCAGATGGCCGTCCTGGTGGCAGCCGCCATGTGGGCCATCGCGACCGCATTCGGCGGCTGGCTGTCCGACATCATCGGCCGGCGGAACACCTATCTGATCGGTTATGTGATCCTCGCGATCACGGCCGTCCCGCTCTTCGAGCTCGTGAAGCAGGGGCCCGTCATGATCGGTGTCGCGGGATGTCTGCTGGCGGTCGGCCTCGGTCTCACGTACGGGCCGCAGGCCGCCTGGTACGCAGAGGTGTTCCCGGCATCCGTGCGATTCTCGGGCGTTTCGATCTCGTACGCCATCGGCGCGGTCATCGGTGGCGCGTTCTCACCGCTCATCGCGCAGTGGCTGATGGATACTTTCGACGGCAACACGTGGGCGATCGTTCCCTACCTGCTGCTCATGGTCGTTATCGGCATCATCGGCTCGCTGCTATTGCGGGAGCGACGAGACATCCCGTTGACGAGCCAGATCGAAGTCGACGGCGAATGGGAGACCTGGAGCCGCGAGAAGGTTCAACGGTAGACAGACGACGAAGTGCCCCCTTCTACGGAAGGGGGCACTTCTGTTCCTAGAGGATCAGGCAGCGTTGACGTAGCGCTCCGGCTCCGCGTCGAACAGCGGGGCCCTGGAGGTTCAGACGGTTTTTATCGGTCTGGATGCCGTCTGCACCCGTAAAAACCGTCTCGAACTGCTCTTGGCTGAACTGCATTCGGGTTAAACTCGCTCGGGAGCCCGCAGGGGAGCGGAACCGGCGCCCTGGGTCGAAGCCTGGTCGTCGGCCTTCGCTTTGAACGTGCGGAGGCGCAGGCTGTTCGATACGACGAAGACGCTCGAGAGCGCCATGGCCGCGCCGGCGAGCATGGGGTTCAACAGCCCCAGCGCAGCCAACGGAATCGCTGCGGTGTTGTACGCGAAGGCCCAGAAGAGGTTCGTCTTGATGGTGCTCAGCGTCCTCCTCGCGAGCCGGATCGCATCCGCGGCCGCGCGCAGATCACCGCGAACGAGCGTGATGTCCGCGGCTTCGATCGCGACATCCGTTCCAGTGCCCATCGCGAGCCCGAGATCCGCCTGCGCGAGCGCCGGGGCATCGTTGACGCCGTCGCCGACCATGGCAACGGTCCTACCGTCGCTCTGCAGCTTGGTGATGACGTCGACCTTGTCCTTCGGCAGCACCTCTGCGAAGACCTGCTCGATGCCGACCTCGGCTGCGACCTGCTCGGCGACCGTGCGGTTGTCGCCGGTCAGTAGCACCGGGGTCAGGCCGAGCTGGCGGAACTGCGCGATCGCCTGAGCGCTCGTCGGCTTGATCTGGTCGGAGACCACGAGCACGCCTCTGGCGCTACCGTCCCAGCCGACGACGATCGCGGTCTTGCCCTGCCGCTCCGCATCCCGTTTGGCGCTCTTCAGACGCCCGTCGAGATGAATCGACCAGTCCGCGAGCAGCGAGCCGCGGCCCGCGAGCACCGCGCGACCCTCGA
This sequence comes from uncultured Agrococcus sp., assembly GCF_945915485.1. GTDB lineage: Bacteria > Actinomycetota > Actinomycetes > Actinomycetales > Microbacteriaceae > Agrococcus. The sequence goes on along the minus strand of NZ_CAMEFJ010000015.1, from coordinate 1,377 downwards.
CGACGCCCTGCACGCCCTTGCCCTCGATGTTCTCGAAAGACTCCGGTGTCGGCAGGTCGCCGACCTCGGCAGTAGCGCCGGCGGCGATGGCCCGCGCGATGGGATGCTCGGAAAAGTCCTCGAGCCCGCCCGCGATTCGGAGCAGCTCGGCGCGATCCACGCCATCGGCTGCAATGACGTCGGTGAGGGTCATCTTGCCGGTCGTGACGGTCCCGGTCTTGTCGAGCACGATCGTGTCGACCTTCTTGGTCGATTCCAGTACCTCCGGCCCCTTGATCAGCACACCCATCTGTGCGCCGCGGCCGGTTCCGACCAGCAGCGCGGTCGGGGTTGCGAGACCGAGGGCGCAGGGGCAGGCGATGATGAGCACTGCGACCGCGGCCGTGAATCCGGCGGCGAGGGGAAAGCCCGCTCCGATCCAAGCGCCCAGCGCTCCGACGGCCACCGCGATCGCGATGGGCACGAAGACTCCCGACACGCGGTCAGCGAGGCGCTGAACCTCGGCCTTCCCCGACTGCGCATCCTCGACGAGCTTCGCCATGTGCGCGAGCTGAGTGTCGGAGCCGACACGGCTGGCCTGCACGACGAGGCGTCCACCGGCGTTCACGGTTGCGCCCGTGACGGCGTCCCCCTCGGCGACCTCCACAGGTACGGATTCGCCGGTAAGCATGGAGGCATCGATCGCCGACGTGCCGGTGACGATGACGCCGTCGGTTGCGATCTTCTCTCCCGGTCGAACCACGAACTCATCGCCGACGTGCAGGTCGTCGATCGAGATCCGCTCTTCCCTGCCCTCTCGAATGATCGAGACCTCTTTGGCTCCCAGCTCGAGGAGCGCGCGCAACGCGGCACCGGCTCGGCGCTTCGATCGCTTCTCGAAGTAGCGGCCCAGCAGAATGAAGGTGATGACTCCCGCGGCCACCTCGAGGTAGATGTTGCCGAAGCCGTCGCTCCGCGAGATCGTGAACTCGAACGGGTGGACAACGCCCCTGTCCCCGGCGGTGCCGAAGAAGAGCGCGAAGATCGACCAGAGCAGCGCGGCGGTCGTGCCGACCGAGATCAGGGTGTCCATTGTCGCGGCACCGTGCCGCAGATTCATCCAGGCCGCCCTGTGGAAGGGCCATCCGGCCCATACGACCACGGGAGCGGCAAGCGCGAGCGATGCGAAGCCCCAGTAGTCGAACTGGAAGGCCGGCACCATCGCCATGGCGATGACGGGGACGGCAAGGGCTGTGGAACCGATGAGGCGCTGGCGCAGCACGCGCAACTCGGCATCCTCTCTCGATTCGCCTTCCACGCCCTCGGCGGGAGCCGTGTCCTTCGACGGGGGCAGCTCGGCGGTGTAACCCGTCTTCTCGACCTCGGCGATCAGCAGCG